>JACQVW010000295.1 GCA_016209535.1 Planctomycetota bacterium
CCCCGGAGGCGTAGCCCCTGGACGCTCCTCGTCCTCCTCGTGCTCGCCGGCGGGTCGCTCTGGGCAGGCGTCGCCTTCTACTCCAGCGTGCTCAGCCCCGGGGGCTCCGACGAGGGCCGGGGCGCGCTGACCTACGAGGTCAGCCGCAGCCCGCTGCAGGTGACGATCGCCGCGGACGGGAACGTCGAGAGCGCAAGCAACGTCGAGGTCAAGTGCCGCGTCGCCGGCGGGAGCACGATCCTGTGGATCGTCGAGGACGGCAAGATCGTGGAGGAAGGAGAGGAGATCATCAAGCTCGACACTTCCGCAATAGAGGACAAGCTCAACTCGCAGCGCATCACCTACGAGAAGGCGGTCGCGACACAGATCCAGGCGCAGGAGGACCTCGAGGCGGCGAAGATCTCGGTCAAGGAGTTCGAGGAGGGGACGTTCGTCGAGCAGCTCCAGCAGGTGGAGGCTGACATCCGCATCGCCCTCGAGAACCTCCGCAGCGCCGAGAACCAGCTCAACTACTCCAGGAAGATGGTCCGCAAGGGCTTCGTCAGTGCCCTCCAGCGCCAAGCGGATGAGTTCGCCGTGGAGCGCGCCAAGCTCGACCTCGATGCGGCGAACACGCGAAAGAAGGTCCTCGTCGAGTTCACGAAGCAGAAGACCCTCAAGGATCTCGAGGCCAAGCGGGAAGCCGCGGCGGCCAGGCTGCGGTCCGAGCAGGCCGGCCTCGAGCTCGAGAAGGCCCGTCTGGAGCGGTTGAAGGACCAGCTCAAGAACTGTGTGATCACCGCTCCGAAGAAGGGCATGGTCGTCTATGCCAACGACTCAGGCTCGAGCCGCTTCGGGGGGAGCAGCCAGTCCTCCCGGGTCGAGGAGGGGGCGATGGTGCGCGAGAGCCAGGCGCTCGTGCGGCTGCCGGACCTCTCGAGAATGCAGGTGAAGGTCTCCATCCACGAGTCGCGCGTCGATCAGGCCCGTCCCGGCTTGCCCGCGCGCGTGGTCATCCAGGATCAAGAATACGCCGGCAGGGTGCTCAGCGTCGCCAATCAGCCGAGATCGACGAGCTGGTTCTCGGCGAACGTCAAGGAGTACGTCACCACGGTCGCCATCGATGGCGAGACGAGCGGCCTGCGGCCGGGGATGAGCGCCAAGGTCACCATCCTGGTCGACAGCGTGGGCGACGCCCTGACCGTGCCCGTGTCCGCCGTGGTCGAGCAGAAGGGCCAGTTCTACTGCTGGGCGAAGACCGCGGAAGGCCCGAGCCGCCGCCCCCTGACGCTGGGCCGCACGAACGACAAGCTGATCGAGATCGTGGACGGGGTGAAGGAAGGCGACGTGGTCTTCCGCAACCCGCGGGCTGTGGTCGAGGAGGCGCGCGAGGAGCCGCCCTTCGAGAAGCAGACCGAGGATGCCCGCTTCGGCGGCGAGGGCGGCGCTGGTCCCGGTCCTGGACCGAGCCCCGGTCCGGGCGGCACGCCCCCCGCCGCGGCCGCGGCTGCGCTCCCGGCGGGCCCGACGGCTGGTAGGGAGATCGCCCCGGCGGCCCCGCCGCCCGCCGCGGCTGCTTCCCAGGGCGGCGAACCCCGAGGCGAGGGCCCGCCCGGGGAGACGGGGAAGCGCGGCCGGAGATCGATGGACCTCCTTCAGTACGACAAGGACGGCGACAAGAAGCTGACCCGCGAGGAGGTCCCGGAGCGCATGCAAAGCATGTTCGAGCGGCTCGACTCGAACGGCGACGGATCGATCGACGAGGCCGAGATCCAGGAGATGCGGCGGCGCTTCCGCGAGGGTCGCCCCGGGGGCCCAGGCGGTCCGGGCGGTCCTGGCGAGCCCGGCGGCTCTCCCGGCCCTCCCGACCGATCGGAATGACCGTCCCCATGCTCTCGCGAGCGAGGATCGTCCTCGAGCTGGGGTGCAAGTCGCTCCTCCTCCACAAGCTGCGCTCGGGCCTGGCCATGCTCGGCATCCTGATCGGCGTCATGGCCGTCATCTGGCTCGTGGCCCTGGGCGAGGGCGTGAGCCACCAGGCGCAGGAGCAGATCAAAGAGCTGGGCGCAACGAACATCCTCGTGAAGAGCGTTAAGCCCACGCAGGGTGTGTCGACCGGACGCGGCTCGACCTCCGTGGTCGAGTATGGCCTCACGGAGCTCGACTACGATCGCATCGTGCAGGGGGTGCCGACGATCCAGCGGGCCGTACGCATGCGCGAGATCCCGAGCGTAGCGCGCGCGAGGGGGCGCGAGGCCGAGGTCAAGCTGCTGGGGTGTTCGCCGGAGTACCTGGAGATCAACCACCTGAAGATGGCACGCGGACGCTTCTTGACCGACCGCGACCTGAAGGAGCGGGCGAACGTGGCGATCCTCGCGTCGGGTACCTCGGAGAAGCTCTTCCCCTACGAGAACCCGATCGGCCGCACCATCGACATCGTGGCCAACTCCCGGTCGGACGCCTACATCGTCGTCGGCGAGACCGAGAGCCGAATGCCATCGGCGTCGATCGGCGGCAGCCTCGAAGGGCGCGATTACAATCTCGACGTCTACATCCCGCTCGACACGCTGCGCGCGCGCATCGGGGACCAGGTGGTCACCGCGCGGTCGGGCAGCCAGGAGGGCGAGGTCGTGCAGTACAGCCAGATCACCGCCACGGTCCGCGACATCGATCAGGTGGAGGAAGCGGCCGACATCATCGAAGTCCTCCTCGAGAAGAAGCACCCGGACGGGGACTTCTCCATCACCGTGCCGAAGGAGCTCCTGCGCCAGGCGGACATGCTGCGCATGATGTTCAACGTGCTCCTCGTCCTGATCGCCGGGATCTCGCTGGTCGTGGGCGGCATAGGGATCATGAACATCATGCTGGCGGTGGTCACCGAGCGGACGCGCGAGATCGGAGTGCGCCGCGCCCTGGGGGCGAAGCGTCGCGACATCCTGCAGCAGTTCCTGGCGGAGACGGTCGTGCTGTCCGCGATCGGCGGTGTGGTGGGCGTGGCGGTCGGCTTCCTCTGCCGCCCCGTGACGAAAGGCATGCTGGCCGCGGTGGAGCGGTGGGTCCCCGACGTGTGGGCGGCGCTCCCGCCGGCGGTCCAGGGCCTGCACCCGATCATCGCACCCTGGTCGATCGCGGCGGCGTTCGGGATCTCGGTCAGCGTCGGGGTCGTCTTCGGCCTGTACCCCGCTCGCCGCGCCGCGCTCATGGACCCGATCGAGGCGTTGCGGCACGAGTGATGCCGCCCGGCGGTCAGCTCTTCGGCTTCCCCACGCAGTAGAGGAACCGGTCCGACCGCAGGTAGAGCCTCCCGTCGCTGACCGCGGGACTCGCGTTCGAATCGCTGTCGTCTCCGGAGAACGTGTTGAGGGCGAGCTGGCGGAGCTCGGGAGTCGCCTCGAGCACGAACGTCCCGCTGCGGCGACTGACGGCGTAGAGCTTGCCGTCGGCGGCGACGAGCGACGCGTACACGGTCCCTGCGCCGTCGATGCGCTGGCCCTGGCGCTGGCCCTCGGGGCGATCGCCGAAGAGCTCCTCGCCCGTCTCGACCTTCACGCAGTGCGCGACCCCCCTGTCGGTGACCCAGTAGAGGTGCGCCCCGACCAGGACCGGGGACGGGACGTACGAGCCCGTGCGCCCGCTCCAGACCGTATGGCTCTTCGTCACGTCTCCCCGGCCTCCCGTTTTCACGGCGACGGACCCGCCCTCCCGGCCGCCGACCGCGTAGACGACGCCGCCCGCGGCCACGGGGCTCGTGCAGATCCCCTGGTTCGGGGGCCACTCGGCGTGCCAGCGGAGCTTGCCGTTCTTCGGGTTGAGCCCCCAGACCTCGCTCGAGATGGCGACGACGAGCTCCGCCTCGTCTCCGGTCCCGACCAGGATCGGCGTCCCCCACCAGGCGCCGTAGCCGGTGGCCGGCGTCCGCCAGGCCTCCTTGCCGGTCCGCTTGTCGAACGCTACGAGGGCCTCGCATTCGACGCTCGCCGGTACGATGACCAGGTCGCTCCACACGAGGGGACTCGAGCCCGTGCCGAAGTTGTGGGTGCGGGGATCGGGCGCGACCTCGGCGCGCCAGGCTTCTTTCCCCTCGTAATCGTACGACACGACGCCGCTCCTCCCGAAGAAGGCATAGACGCGCTCGCCATCCGCCGCCGGCGTGCTCGACGCGTACCCGTGGTTCGGCACGCCGATCCCTCCGTAAGCGACCTCGGGGAGCTTCGAACCGATGGAGCGGTCCCAGAGGACCTTGCCGTCCTTCGAGTCCACGCACACGACGTGCCGCTGGAGCTTCTCCTGGTCGCCAGGCTCACGCCGGTTGACGCCGTAGCCCGAGTAGCACGTGACGAACACGCGCCCCCGGGAGACGATCGGGCTCGAGCTCCCGGGCCCGGGAAGCGGCGTCTTCCACTGCAGGCCTTCGGTATCGCTCCACCGGACCGGCAGATCGGTCTCGTCGCTGGTCCCCGACCCGGTGGGGCCACGGAAGGACGGCCAGTCCGCGCCAAGAAGCGTGAGCGTGAGGACGGGGACGATCAGGAAGGCCGCGAGAATCGTACGAGGCATCGTTCGAAGCTCCTGTGTTGAGGCGAGGGCCTGAGTTTCCGGGCCAGGATGGACCACGGCCCCCGCCGAGGCGGAGGCCGTGGTGGATCTTCTCGAGCTGAATCCGCCGGCGCTTCTACTTCTTGTCGTCGGCCTTCTTCTCGTCGTCGGCCGGCGGGCGCTTGCGCTCCTTCCCGCGGTCGCCGCCCGGTCCGCCGCCCCTACCCCCGCCGCCCGGTCCGCCGCCCCGACCGGGCGGCGGGCTGTCTCTTATACACAAATC
>JACQVW010000278.1 GCA_016209535.1 Planctomycetota bacterium
AGAGCCCCCGCTGGTAGACGCCATGGCGAGCCCGCTTGCCGGCCTCGGTGAGGACCGCGAGGCTCGCCACCTGGCGGTGGTAGCGGTCGAAGATGCGGTAGTCGTAGACGTGCATGCGCTCGTCGAGCGTGGGGCGTGCGCGGCCCTCGACCTCGGCGTGGACGAGGAACCAGGCCTCTGCCCGTCCTCGGACCGGTCGCCGGAGGTAGACCTTGGCGAGCTTGTCGACGACGCGGCGGCCGGCCTTGGGCCCGGGGGAGATGGCCTCGAGCTCCTTGTCAAGGAACTCGACGCTGCGGCTCCAGTCGATGGCATCGTGGGCGACTGGGAAGAAGAAGGCGAGGAAGTCCTGGAAGTTGCGCTCGAGGATGTCCTTCCAGGCATTATCAGCGGGCATAACTCCATATTCAGGCAATGGAGTAGTTATTGCAATTACTTTCCCAACAAATTTGTTCTGGCTCTGCCATGGGCATCCAGCCGAGGTCGGGGAGGCGGCCGCTGATCCGGGCGAGCGGACGCGCTCCATGATCGTCGTCGGGTGAGCAAGTCCTTGGGCCAGGCCGGTGTAGTCTCCTCTCCCTCCCCAGCAGGAAAGCTCAGGCCCGTTTTGCGGGCCACGGACCGGCACCGTCTCGCCGCCGCCGGCGTCGAGTCGCCCGCGCTGTCCGCGAGGCGGGGCGGCGCATTTCGCTGCTCCCCGCCCTCACGCCAGGCGTACGCATCGGACCCCTCGATCCGCAGCGGGCCGGAGGCCTCACGGCCGTCGCGCAGCACGATGTACGCGTCGCCGCCGGCGACGCCGTCCCAGCGGAGCGTCGCCAGCCCCTTCGCGATGACGCTCTTCGACGGCGGGCTGCGCTTGCCCTGAGCGCCCACAGCCAGGAGGGCACAGATGTGCCCCGGCGCGCGGAACGGCGAGCCGTCCCTGTTGATGGCGTGGAAACGATCGTCGAAGGGGTCGTCGATCTCTCCCTTGTGGATATGAGCGAACCTCCTGGGAGGACACCGTACACGCTCGCGGCGGGGCCAGCTACGGGTTGCGCGGGGCGGCGGCGGCGCCAGTGCCTCGAGCTGCAGGCAATCCGGCACCGCACCGCACCGCGCTCACCGGTACCTGTACGCCCAGAGGTCCCCGTACGGGGGCATCCACAATACCGCGTTGTCCGCCTCGTCGTACGCGCAGTGCCGGCAGTCGCGCCAGGCGTTCCGGCCCTCGGGGAGGGGCGGGCCGGGGTCCATCTTCCGCCAAGTGCCGCGCGACGTCTCGAGGACCCAGACGTCGTTGAAGTACTCCTCCTTCTCGTCCCACGTGTCCGTGGAGCCGCCGATGAGGACCACGACCGCGTTCCGGGAGTCGTAGGCGAGCCCGAACCGCCAGCGCGGCGAGGGGCGCGGCTCGCCATGGCGCTCCGCGAGCCGCTCCCAGCGGTTCGACTCGGGGTCGTAGGTCCAGGTCGTGAAGGTCCCCGCCACCCGGTCGCTCACGGGGTAGACGAGGCGCCGCGCGGCGGCGTCGAAGACCATCGACGCGTAGTGGCCCGGCCGCGGCGGGCCGCCCGGAGTCTTCCTCTCCTCCCAGGCGTTCTCGCCGGGCCCGTAGACCCAGGTGGTGTCGCCGCGGGGCACGATGACGAGGTCGTGGAGGGGATCGTACACGAGCACATCGCCCCCCGCCTCGTCGCCGCCGGGCGGCCTGCCCGTCGAATGGGCACGTGTGAACCGGTCCGCCTTCGCGTCGTAGGTCCAGAGGTCCCAGGGGTCGCCGCCGCCGCCGCCGTTCGAGATCCCGCCGTACATCCAGATCACCTTGCGCTTCGAGTCGTAGCAGTAGCCGCGGCTGCAGCCGTTCGCGGGGCGGTCGGCGGGGAAGCTCACGTCGCGCGGCCGGCGCATCTCCCACTCGCCCGTCGAGAGGTTCGCGACCCAGCAGGAATTCCCGTAGGTCTCATCGGGGCGAGGCGAGCCCTCGACGTTGGCCCGCGGCGACTCGTCGCCGCAGCCGCCGTACTTGAAGAGGAGGCGGTTCGCCGGATCGAAGCAGGCCGGCACCTCGTGCCCGCCGCGCCAGGAGAGGCCGAGGTGCATCCACGAGTCCGGCGGAAGCGCCGCGAGCCTCCTCGCGATCCCCGAGCCGTCCTCCTCGTGGACGAGCCTGCCGCCGGCGTACGTCCGGAGGACGCGCGTGCCCGGGATCGCCTCCTCGGGGCACGAGAGCACGTCGCGGTCGAGGACGATCAAGTCCGCGAGCTTCCCCTCCTCGAGCGAGCCGGCCTGGTCCTCGAGGAAGAGGAGCCTCGCGTTGCTCGACGTGTAGAGGCGGAGGGCCTCCTCCCGCGTCAGCGCCTCCTCGGGGTGGAGCCTGCCCTCGTAGCCTCGCGCCCGGCGCGACACCGCGACCCACATGCCGAGGAACGGGCTGTAGGGGTTCACGGAGCGGAAGGCGCCGACCTTCTGCATGTGGTCCGATCCGCCGCCCGCGACCCCGCCGGCCCGGAAGATGCTCTTCCAGGGCTGGAACCAGCGGAGGCGGTCGTAGCCGAACTGCTGGACGAGGGTGCGCGCGTCGAGGTAGAGCCAGGCGGGCTGCGCGTCGACGAGGACGCCCATGCGCGCCGCGGCCTCGATGGCCTCGCGGCTCATGAAGTTCGAGTGCGTGAGGCAGGGCCGCGTGGCGCGGAGCGGGAGCGAACGGCCGACCTCCTCGTAGGCGTCGAGGAGCGCGTGCACGGCTCCGTCGCCCACCGAGTGGGCCGTGAACTGCAGGCCGGCCTCGACCGCGGCCCGCACGATGGGCAGGAGCTTCTCCCGGGGGATGAAGAGGAGGCCGCGGTACTCGGGGTCGGTGATCCCGTAGATCCTGCTCACGCCCCAGGGCTCGCGCAGGTAGGCGCTGCCGGTGAGCATGCCGCCGTCGAGGAAGGCCTTGACGCCGATCACCCGCAGCCACGGGTCGGCCCTGCGCAGCGGGTGCGCAGCCGCCTTGCGCACGTCCTCGAGCGCCTTCTCGAGGGACCCGTGCCCCTCCACGTGGTGCGAGGCCATGACGCGCACGGTGAGCCGGCCCTCGTCGCGGAGCCTGCGGTAGCGCTCGAGCTCCTCGGGGCTCGCGTCGCGGTCGAGGACGGCGGTGATGCCGTTCGAGTTGTAGTCGCGGAGGAGGTTGGCGAGGCGCCGCCCGCGGTCCTCCTCCGCCGGCTCCCTCCCCGAGCGCTCGGCCTTCACGAGGCGGGTGCAGCCCCGGAGGATCCCCGTGGGCTCGCCCGTCGCGGGGTCGAGCTCCACGCGGCCGGGGCCGCCGTCGGAGACGGCGAAGCCTTTGCGGATCCCGCTCCGCTCGAGGGCCAGGCCGTTGAGCGATGCATCGGGACCCGTCGCGAACACCACGGGGTGCCGCGGCGCCGCACGGTCGAGCTCCGCCCTCGACGGGTAGCGCTGCTCCCGGAGGCGGGTGATGAAGACCTGTCGCACCTCGATCCAGGCCCCCTCGGGCAGGGCCAGGGCGCGGTCGGACACATAGGCGAGCACGTCCTCGATCGAGCTCATGACCGGCACGGGGTGGTCGTGCTCGGTCATCGACGCGTCGCAGGCGTGGACGTGGGAGTCGATAAGCCCCGGGAGGACCGTGCGGCCGCCGAGATCAAGGACCGTCGTGCCGGGGCCTCGAAGCTCCAGGATCTCCTCGCTCGAGCCGACGCGGGCAATGCGGTCCCCGCGCACGGCGATGGCCTCGCGGATCGAGAAGGCCGCGTCGGCGGTGACGACCTTGGCGCCGTGCAGTATGAGATCGGCGGCCTCCTCGGCCGCGGGCAGGCGTCGCGCCCTTGGAGCCGCCGCGGAGGCGAGGAGGACGGCCAGCACCCAGACGATCATGGATATCAGAGCACGCATTCGAATCCGTCCTCTCTCACGGCCCCGCCCATCGGTGCGCCACCGCCTCGGAGACCCGCAGGGGGCGGGCGTAGAGCCGCGCCGAGACCACGGCGGGCGCGAGGCGCAGGCGGCCCGCGCCGCGCACGTCGCCCAGCTCGCCCGTCCAGCGGCCCCAGCCGCGCTCGCGGCGATCCCCGCCGTCGGCGAGGACCCCGTCAACGACAAAGGCGATGATCCTCGGGCCCGCCTCGGCTATGGCGACGACGTGCCGCGGCGCTCCGGGCTCGAGCGCCCCGGGGTCGGAGGCCCAGGCGGCGCGCGCCCGCCCGTCGCCGAGGACGAGCTCGACCGCGCCGTCCGCCGCGGCGAGGAGGGCGATCCCGCGGCCCGCCTCGTCGCGGCATTCGGCCAGCGCCTCCCCCGGCGCGAGGCGTCCGGGCTCGAGCCACAGCTCGAGGGTCAAGCCGCCCGTCGCCCGCAGGTCGAAGGCGCCCGGGAGCGCGAGCTCCCGCGACCCCCCGCGCCTCGACTCGGCCGCGAGGCCCGTGCGGTGGATCGCCGGCGCCGATCCCTGGCTCCAGAGCCCCTCCAAGAGGCCCGCGTCGAGCTCGTGGACGCGCGCGATCGTCTTCTGGGTCTCGCTGATCCACGAGCGGCCGCCCGCCTCGACGAGGTCGGGATAGCTCATGCGCGTGGCCGGCTCGGCGTCGTAGAGGAGGATCTCGGGCTGCGACCAGTGGACCCTGCCGTCCCGCTCGACGCCGCCCGAGACCCACGCCGGGTTCCGGCCCTCGAAGGTCCTGCCGCCGTGGTTGTGGAACCAGAAGAGGAACCTCCCCTCGGCGGTGCGCCACAGGCGAGGGCAGGCGCGCGGGTGCTTGAAGGGGCGGCCGCCGGGGGCGTAGCGCATGGGCTCGGGCCTCGTCCACGTGCGGCCGCCGTCGCGGCTCCAGGACTCGCAGGGGAATCCCCGGGTCGTGCGGTAGACGCAGAGGAGGGTCCCGTCGCCGAGGCGGGCGACGTTGTGCTCCTCCTGCACCGAGCCGAGCTCGGGGGCGCGGATCCCCGCCTCGCCCTCGGGCAGGAGCCGCCACTCGATGCGGGCCGGGTCAACCTCGGCGAGGAGGTTCTCCGAGCGGAGGAGCCAGCCCTCGCCGTCCTCGAGCATGTAGCGGCCGAGCTTGGTGAAGGGGAGGAGAACGGCCCCGCCGTCGGCTACGGGCTTCGCGATCCCCCAGAAGATCTGGACCGCGCCGCCCCAGTCGTTGCCGCGGTCGCAGGCGGTGACGCGCACGGGGATGCGCCGGCGCTCCGGCGACCAGGTGCGGCCGCCGTCGTCGGACCAGCGGTAGACGTACCAGCCGAGCATGTCCGCCCGGATGCCTTTCTTGCCTCCCAGCGCGTCGATCCGGTCGCCGTTGTACACGTAGACGACGTGGACGCGGCCCGAGGACACGGCGAAGGGGACCGCCCACGAGGCCTCGGGCCCCGCCGCAGGCTCGATGTCGACCGGCGGCGACCAGGTCCTCCCCTCGTCGGAGCTGCGCGTCGCGACGACGTGCTGCCCGCGCTGCCCCTCCTTCCCCTTCCCCGTGGTCAACACACAGAGCCAGCCCCCGTCGGCGGTGACCACGATGTACGGCTGGTCGCAGTAGCCTTCGCCGGGGATCTCGCGGCCGGCGCGCAGGTCCCTCGGGTCCAGGCGCGGCGCCGCGGGCTCCGGTTTTGCCGCGGGCTCCAGTTTCTCCCCGGGCTCCGGCTCCCGCTCCTGCCCGTAGAGTCGGGCGAGGGGGACCGAGCGGAACCGCGCCGAGATCCGCCGCGTGCTCGAGTCCTCGACGTAGTAGCTCATGAGGGCGCGGTCCCCCGCGAAGGCGAGGCTCGCGTACGCGAAGCCCTCGTCCGGCGCCGCCTCGAGGGTCCGGGCGGGCCCCCACGTCCGGCCCTCGTCCTTCGAGATCGCCGCCGCGAGCGGCGTCCGCCTCCCGCCATGGCCCGCCCCGGGCACGTAGGTGTCGTTCCAGAGGAGGAGGATGTCGCCCGTGCCTGGGATCCGGCGCAGGGTCGCCGGCGACTCCGGGGAGCGGACGCCCCACGGCTCGGCGGGCGACCAGGTCTCGCCGCCGTCGGAGGAGCGGCTCGCCGCGATGTGCCCGAGCTGGGTGCGGAGGATCATGAGCAAGCGGCCGTCCTTGAGCTCGAGGACCTCGGGCTCCATCGCCCCGCGCCGGGGGAGGTCGACCTGCCCCCGGCCCCGGCGCCAGGTGCCTCCCCCGTCGTCCGAGATCCAGCAGAGCGAGACGTAGTGGTCGGCGCGCTCGCAGTCCTCCGTCCAGGCGACGGGCGCGAGGATGCGCCCCGAGGAGAGGA
>JACQVW010000296.1 GCA_016209535.1 Planctomycetota bacterium
CGGGAGGACCGTCGAGGAGCACCGCGAGCTCGCGCGCCGCGGCTTGCGGAGGGTCCACCTCGGGGTCGAGTCGGGCGACGAGGGCCTCCTCCGCTTCCTCGAGAAGCCCACGTCGCGGGCGGGGATGCTGGCCCGCGTCGCCGGGCTCAAGGGCGCGGGGATCTCGGCCAGCGTGATCCTCCTCGTGGGCGCGGGCGGCCGCGCCTTCGCCGAGGCGCACCACGAGCGGAGCCTGGACCTCGTCGCGTCGATGGGCCTCGGCCCCGGCGACATCGTCTACCTCTCCCCCCTCGCGGCCGGGCCCGACACCGAATACGCGCGGCGCCTGCGGGAGGAGGGGATCGAGCCCCTCGCCGAGCCCGAGCTTCTGGCCGAGGAGGCTCGGCTCCGGCGCGGCCTCGCCGCGGTGCTGGGCCCCCGCGGCGCGAAGGTCGCGCGGTACGACCTGCGAAGCTTCGTCTACTACTGAATGTCCGTCTTGCCGTCGTCGTTGGCGTCGCAGGCGGCCAGGCATGGGGGTTCACCGCCGCCAAGGAAGAGCCAATTGAGAAGGAAGCGCAAGGAAATGCGGCAAATCGTGCCTGGGCCTCGCCTTCCTCGGGGGGCAGTCCCAGCCGCTCCCTTTCTCGGCCATCCAACCGGTGACCGGCTGCACGCAGCAAGGCTCGAACCGCTGGCTGTGAGCTACTCGCGCTACCAGGCGGCGGCCATAGGCAAATCACGGGCACCCTACAAGCTTGAAGGCCTCTCGCTCCGTCCATAGAATTCAGCGCGTCACGACACTTGCACGTCCACCGATCGAGCCGAGGAACCCGAGCATGCCGTCCCCGTTTCCTGGGATGGATCCCTATCTTGAAGACCCGTTGATCTGGGAAGACTTCCACGCCGCTCTGGCGTACGAGATCCGTGCCCAGATCACGCCTCGCCTGCGGCCCCGCTACTTTGCGGCTCTCATCCCCCGAGTCACGTACGAGGAAGTCTACATTGAGACGACGAGAGGCGTGGCGAAGCCGGACGTGAGCGTGATTCGGACCAGCGATCGGCGGCTCGAGGCGGGCGCCGTCGCCATCGCCCCGGCGCCCATGACGGGTACGGTACCACAGCAAGTGCCGATCAACATGGTCTCCGTGGAGATCAAGGAAGTCGGATCGGGCCGACTCGTCACAGCGATCGAGATCCTTTCCCCGGTGAACAAGCGGCCTGGACACGACGCCCACGCCGAGTACGTGGAGAAGCGGCGTGCTTTCTTGCGCGGCCCTGTGAACCTGCTCGAGATCGACCTCTTGCGGCGTGGAGAGCGGTTCCCAACTCAGGACAAGCTTCCCGACGCGCCCTACTTCGTCTTCCTCCATCGAGGGCGAGGATCCACGAAGGTGGGCATCTGGCCTCTCACGTTCACGGACCCCATTCCTTGCATCCCCCTTCCGCTCCTGGAACCGGATCCGGACCAGCCTCTCGATCTCGGGCTGGCGATTGCAAATGTTTACGACCGGGCCGCCTACGAGCTTCGCATCGACTACACGAAGCCGCCACCGAAGCCAGGGCTCCCACCGGAGACGGCTGGCTGGCTCGCACGCAGGCTCGAAGGCCAGCCCGGGGCTTGAAGGCCCCCGTTCAGGGGAGACTTGGAGCCATCGAACGCACAGCAACGTCTACCACTGACGCCGGCCTGGCTGCCCGAAGGCCCCTCGCGCGCCACCTCGCGCCTCACGGCGCGTGGTTCCGGGCGTACTCTCCCAGGACCTGGAGGTTCTCGAGCGGTGTGCCGCGGGGCACCTCGCACCCCGCGCTCACGATCCAGCGGCTCCCCGCCTGGGCGTGGCACCGGGCCACGGCCTCGGCCACCGAGGCGGGCGTGCCGTCCTGGAGGACGCGCACGGGGTCGATGTTCCCGAGGAGCACCTGCCGCTCCCCCAGGACCCTCCGCGCCTCATCGAGGGGCGAGAGGTAGTCCAGGTCGACGATCTCGCAGCCGAGGCGACCCAGGCCGCGCAGGATCGGGCGCGTGTTGCCGCAGATGTGGAGCCGGACGGGCACGCCCAGCGAGTGCAGGCCGTCGACGAGCTTCTTCTCGTGGGGCCAGACGAGGTCCTCGTAGACCCGGGGCCCGACGAGGCTCGCGGCGGCGTCGCCGACGCCCATGAGGTCGATCCCGGCGTCGACCTGGGCCCGGGCGAAGCGCAGCTCCAGGACCACGACGAAGTCGAAGAGGGCGCGGACGAAGTCCGGGTCGTCGGAGAAGTCGAGCATGAGGGTGTTGATGCCACGCAGGTCCGCCGCCGCGGCGCAGGGGCCCTCGACCCAGCCCTCGATGAGCTTCTCCCCGCCCACGCGCTCGCGGAAGAGCGCCGCCGCCTTGACCCGGTCGTGCATGCGGCCTCCCCCCAGCGGATCGGGGACATCAAGACGCGCGAGCGCGGCCTTGTCGGCCAGCAGGGCGCGAGACTCGACGAGGGCCGGCGGCTGGTCGTCGAACCACTCGAGGGCGCCTCCGCAGTCGGCGGTCTCCCGCGCCGGGTCGGAGATGCACGAGACGTGGTCGAAGTCGAGCTCGCGCGCCGTCCTCACCTGGACCTCGACGAGCGCGCGGTGGTCGGTGACGTAGTCGCGGTAGCGGACGCCGGCGCGAGCGGCGGCGAACATCATCGTGATCGGCATGAAGGGGAAGCGATCGACGCGCCGCCCCTCGAGATGCTCCAGGACTCGCTCGCGGCCGGTCATGGGGCGGATCGTCTCGAGGAGGCGCCTCGGCGGCAGTGATCCCGATCACGGCGCGCCCGGGCTCGATCGGGAGAGTGTCTCGGGGTACCGTCCACAACCACCAACGAAAGGACCGCCATGCCCTCTCGCCCCGCAGCCTGCTGCCTCACCGCCCTGCTCGCCCTGCCCGCCCTCGTCTCCCACTCGGCCTCCGCCTCGCCCAGCGCCGAGGAGCCCAAGCTCCGCGTCCTCGTGGTCACGGGCGGCCACGACTACGACGTGCCCGCCTTCCAGAGGCTCTTCGCCTCGGACGCGGGCCTCGCGCCCGTCCACGAGGCGCACCCGAAGGCCCTCGAGACCTTGACCTCCCCGGCGGCGCGAGGGTTCGACGCGGTGGTCCTCTACGACTTCGACCGGCCCATCGCCGAGGACCAGAAGGCGCGCTACGCGGCCCTCGTGCGCGGCGGCATGGGCGTCGTGGCCCTCCACCACTCGCTGGCGAACTACCGGGACTGGCCCGAGTACGACCGGATCATCGGCGGTGAGTTCTTCCTCACGAAGCGCGTCGAGGGCGGCGTCGAGAAGGGGCCATCGGGCGTGCGCCACGGCGTCGACATCCCCGTCGAGGTCGCGGACCGCGACCACTTCATCACGCGGGGCCTCGCCGACTTCACGATCCACGACGAGACCTACAAGGACTTCCACGTCGACCCGGGGGCCCACGTCCTCCTCAGGACGCGACACCCCGACAGCGGCCCCGTCCTCATGTGGACCGTGCCTTACGGCAAGGCGCGCGTCGTCTACCTGCAGCTCGGCCACGACGACGGGGCCTACTCGCTCGCGAGCTACCGTACGCTCGTCACGCGGGCCATCCGCTGGGTCGCGCGGCGCGCGCCCGAGGACGCGAAAGCGGCGCCCATCTTCGACGGGAAGGGCCTGAGCGGATGGCGCGCCGAGGGGAAGGCCCGCTTCGCCGTCGAGGACGGCGTGCTGGTGGGCCGCCAGGGGCCCGGTGGCGAGGCGGGGGACCTCCTCACCGAGGCGGAGGTCTCGGACTTCGAGCTCGAGGTCACCTGGGCCATGGACTGGCCCGGGAACAGCGGCGTCTGGTTCCGCTACCAGAGCCCCGAGAGGGCCTACCAGGCGGACGTCCTCGAGTGGAAGAACCCGGTCTGCTGGTCCGGGAGCCTCTACTGCTCGGGCAAGATGTTCCTCTCGACCAACGCGGACCCCACGATCGTGCGCAAGGACGGCTGGAACGTCTTCGTCGTGCGCGCCGTGAAGGACCGCATCCAGGTCTGGCTCAACGGCCGCAAGGTCTCCGACGTCCAGGACTCGAGCTCGGCCCGCGGCAGGATCGGCCTCCAGGTCCACGCGGGGAAGGAGTTCGAGCGCATGGCGATCCGCATCGCCGACGCGAGGCTGCGGCGGATCGAGGGGTGAGGCCGTGCCCGCACCAACCCCGGATGCATCGGAAACCGGAAAGGAGCAAGTCATGAAGTGGTATCTTGAGTTGACTCTCGGCACCCTGGCGCTGGCCTGGATCGCCACGGCGGCGCTGACTCCAGCGCAGACGGTGGCGCAAGCGCCAACGCAGGCTCCAACGGCGGGCGGCGGCGGTTTCAACGGGCTCGAGGTGAACCTCGGCAACCTGTTCCGGCTCTCGAGCGCCAAGTCACGCTCGATCTGCCCCGAGAGCTTCACCGGCGAGAAGGGCAAGGCGGCCATGGCGAAGGAGGAAGGCTCCGCCTGGAACGCCGCGCGCGACCTCGGCCAGGGCTGGAAGGTCTCGCCCTTCGTCCGGGTCAAGGGCAAGTCCACCTTCACCGTCGCCGAGATCGATGGCCCCGGAGCCATCCAGCACATCTGGATGACCCCGGCCCCGCTGCAGAAGACGCGCTGGTTCATCCTGCGCTTCTACTGGGACGGCGAGGCGGAGCCGTCGGTGGAGGTGCCCATGGGCGACTTCTTCGCCTGCGGCTGGGGGCGCTACTGCCAGATCAGCTCGCTGGCGGTGTGCGTCAATCCCGGATTCGACACCGTCGGCCCCGACGGGAAGCGCCGGTACACCGAGTTCACGACGCCGTACACGGGCCTCGCGCAGGCGATCCGGCCCGACGGCCTCTACGAGGCGCAGACGCGCTTCGGCCTCTACCGCTGGCACATCCCCGACCCGATCCGCTTCGAGGCGGACCTCAAGGTGACGATCCAGGCGCTCGGCTGGCAGTCCGGCGGGCGCTACCTGCCCTTGCAGGACGACATCGCGTCGGTGGCCTTCTGGTACCAGACCGAGCCGCACGGGAAGTTCCCGAGGCTGCCGGGCAAGGACGAGCTGGAGTGGCACTGACGCCCTCCGCCGCCAAGCGAACCGACGCCGCCGTTCCCGGAGCGAGCAGGCTCTCACCTGCCCGTACCCGCTGCTGCCCCGCCCCTACCCCCCGCTGAGCGGCATCCGCCCGATCACCTCGGCCACGCTCGGGGCCTTGCCGGCGTGGGGGCCGAGCAGGGTGGTCGAGCCCGCGGGGTCATCGCCGAGCACCACGCACGAGCCGAGGAACCTCCCGCTCCGCCGGTCGTAGGCCTTGAGGACCTTGTCGAAGCGATAGGCAGCGTAGGACGTCGCGGCGGCCTGGCCCCCGTACGTCCCGACCTTGATGGACCGCGTCTCGCAGAAGATCACCGTGTCCACGTCGCCCGGCCCCGAAGCGCGGATCGAGGGATCCAGCGAGTACCACGCTCCGTCGATGGCCGGGGGGTCCTGCTCGCGGACGATCTTGTTGCGGGCGGCGGGGTGGACCTGCGTCCAGAAGAGGGCGTCCGCCATGGCGCCGGAGCTGTAGACGAGGTGCGTGCTCGGCCGCACGACGGTGACCTTGCCCGTCCGCTCCGGGAGGCTCCCCGCCTGCGGCTCCCCCAGCCCCTCGCC
>JACQVW010000264.1 GCA_016209535.1 Planctomycetota bacterium
CGGCCACGGCCTCCTGGCCGGTGTACAGGTGGCAGAAGCCGCCGATCTTCCCCTGACCGTAGGCCTGGGCGGACCGCTCCTCGAGGCGCCGGATCCTGAGCATCTGGCGCAGGAGGTCGAGGAGCTCCTCTCGGCCGAGGGGCGCGGCCTCCGGGTCCGGGGCGGGCCGGGAGGCGGCGCTCGGGGGCTTCTTTTTCACAGGCATGGAGGCCACGGCAGGGTGTCCTTGCTCGGAGACGCAAACGGAGCAAGATACCGCGGGCGGGACCTCCAGGCAAGGTCCGCGTGCGCACCTGCGGGCCTACGGGCCTGCGCCCGCAGGCCCCGCGAGGCTCCCCAAAAGGGTGAGAGCCCTGTTGCGACTGGCGCGACAGGGCTCTCGCCACGGTTTTGAGGAGGAAAAACAGGGGGACTTTTCTCCTCGCCCGGGGCGCCCCTCGCTTCGGCGAGGAGCGGTCCCGGCTGTGCCCCCTCAGTTCATGGACACGCAGGATAAGCCCTGCACCCCAGCTCGTCCGCGGTCAGGTCGTGGCCGCAGTCGCGGGGGCCCGGGTGCGGGATCCCGGCGCTCGAGGTGAAGGCGTAGCTCAAGATCCGGATGCCGTCCGAGATGTCCAGCGTCCCGTCGTCCGTGGCGTCCGCGGCCTCGAGGCACCCGGGGGCCTCGGCGCCGAGGAAGAGGAACATGAAGGTCCTGACGGAGTCCGCGATGTCCACCTTGCCGTCCAGGTTCGAGTCGCCCCGGATGAACCGGAAGGGGCTCACGTCCCCGATGATGTTGAGCCTCGCGTGGATGAAAACCGTCGCGGAGACGAACTCCGGGTACCCCGTGCTCCCGGCGGCGAGGAACGCGTTCTTCTGGGTGATGGACAGGAACGGGGCCCCGTCCTCGAACCGGACCTCGGTGGGCCCCAGGGGCGCCTTGGGCTTCACGTAGAAGATCAGCCTCAGGACCTCGTGGTCCTCCCCCGGCGGCAGGAAGAAGCTCCGGCTCTCGAGGTCGAAGACGACAGCGCCCGTGACGAAGCCCTCGTCGACGCCCGCGCTGCCCGGGGTCTCGTTCGAGTTGTTCCACTCGAAGTGCTCGTACTCGTGCCGCGAGCCATCGGGGTCCCCGAGGTGCCCCATGTAGACCGGCTGCACCGGCGCGGCCCCCTGTGCGGCGACCCCCGCCTCGAGGACCTCCTCGTCGAAGTCCACCGAGAAGGAGAAGCCGATCACGTCCTGGTCGGCGCTCAAGGTGAAGGGCACCGTCGCAGGCAGGCCCCGCACCGCCGAGCCGCCCACGAGCTCGAAGGTGCCGTTCAGGGCAGGAGGCGGAGGCACCGGCGCCTCGGGGACGCAGGGGCCCGCCGGGGCGGCGTCTCCGCCGATGGCGACGACACCGGCCTCCACGTCCGGGACGCCCGTCGCGTAGCCGCCCTCGAAGGACGTGGCCAGCGTCCTGTAGCGGTCGCCCTGGGGGCTCTGGAGGAGGAAGGTGATGGGGTAGGTCCCCGTCTTGGCGCTCTCGAGCACGCAGAACCGCAGGTTGGCCACGACCCCGCCCGCCTCGGCGGAGAGCATGCGCTCGGGGTCGTCGGCGAGGCTGTAGAGGGCCCAGACGATCAGGATGCCGGGCATCCCGTGCCGTTCCGGGGTCCGGAAGCCGAAGACGTCCGCGGGGCGCGCCTTCTCCACGGCCACCGCGCTCATCACGGCCGGGTCATAGCTCACCACGGCGCTCCAGCCCGCCACCGGCGCCGCCTCCTCGGGGATCACCTCGAGCGGCACCGTGAGCTCCGCCGCGCCGGCCCTCGCCGAGACGGTCCCGAGGCGGAAGACGGGCTCCCCGACGAGAGGGGCGGAGAGGAACGACGCAACGACCAGAGCCGCCACGAGCGTCCTTGAGCCCGAAACCCAACGGTCCATGAGCACCCTCCCGGTGAACGAATCGGCGCGGGCCTCCTTGGGAGCGCACCCCGTGTAGAGCCCGCGCCTCGAGCCTCCTATTCGCAACCCCTGTGCCACGGCCCGCGGCCCTTCGACCCCGAGCCGGCGCGCTGAGACGAGCGTAACCCAGGGTCGAGGCCAAAACCAGCTTCGATGTGCCGTGGATCCCGCCGTGGGCGCCCCCTGCGGCCCCTGCTCCCGAGGCGAGGCGCTTGCAAAGGTGGGCCCGATCCTGAGGATGCAGGGGGACTCGAGTGTAAGATTAGGTTTACACTAGGGTCGGTCGCGTTCTACTTTCCGTCGAAACCTTCCGTCGAAAGGTCCCTGCGCATGGTCCCGAGCCCCGGCGATGCTTCCCTGGGCGGCTTCCGCCTGAGGGGCATCCTGGCCGCAGGCCCGGCGGCCTCGAGCTACCTCGCGGTCGCGGGCGGGGGCTCGCGGCCGGCACGCTGGGTCCTCAAGACGCTCGAGCTCGAGGCGGGCGGCGCCCCGCCCCGGGAGGTCCTGAGGCGGGACATGGCCGACCTCGCCTCCCTGCGGCACATCTCCCTGGCCCTCCCCGCGGCCTTCGGCAGGGACCCGGGCTCCGGCAGGATCTACCTGGCCAGGGCGTTCGTCCAGGGGGCCGAGCTCCTCGAGGTGGCGAAGGCTCGCTCGGCGCGGGAGGTGCTCCCGTGGCTCATCGCCGCCGCCGAGGCCCTGGGCATCCTGCACCGCTTCGGCTTCCTCCACCGCAACGTGAAGCCCTCGAGCTTCATCGTGCCTCGCTCGGCGCTGGCCCGCTCGGGCACGGGCGCTCGAGTGGTCCTGTGCGACCCGGCGTGGTGGCCCGAAGGGGAGCGGCTCGAGGCCGGCGCCGCCCTCGCTCCCGAGCTGCGGAGCGGGGAGAGCGCGGCCTTCGCCTCGGACCTCTACGCCCTCGGCGGCGGCTTCTACAGGCTCCTGACCGGGAAGGAGCCTCGAGCGGGCGCGGACGGCTTCCCGGCCTTTCCCGGGGGAGCGAGGTCGGGTCTCGCTCACGACCTCAAGCGGATCCTCCTCAAGCTCCTCCACCCCGACCCGAGGAGCCGGTACCAGCGGGCGGAGACCCTCGCGGATGACCTGCGGGGCCTCGCGGGCTCGGCTGCCGAGGGCGTCACGGCGCCGCCGGACTACTTCTTCGACCGCGAGGAGGAGCGCGAGCGGGTCGTGGGCGCGCTGCGCGCGGGGCGCCCGGTGGCCGTCGCCCTCGGGGGCGAGGCCGGGATCGGGAAGAGCGCTTTCCTGCGGCGGCTCGCCGTGGAGGCGCAGCTCCTGGGCTGCCGCACGGTGCTCGTGCGCTGCGGGCCGGAGCACGGCGTCCTGGCCCTTCCCCTGGCGGCGATCCTCGAGCAGGCGATCCTCCCGGGGCCGCGGGGCCAGGCTCTCCGCGCCCGCTCCCGCCGCCTCTTCGCGGCGGCGGAGCGCGACGGCGAGGCCGGCGGGCGAGGGTGGCTCTTCCACGAGGCCCGAGAGCTCTTCCTCGAGGCGGCCTCGGACCAGCCGACGGTGGTCCTCGTCGACGACGCTCACCAGGCGAGCCCGCTCGTGATCGGCTTCCTCGCGGCCCTCGTCCGGGAGGTCTCGGCCGCCGGGGGAGCGGGGCAGACTCTCGCCGGGCGGCGGCTGCCCGGCATGATCGTCTCCTTCCGGAGCGAGAGCCCGTTCCGGCCCATCCTCAAGCCGCTCACCGAGGCCCTCGAGGCGCGCGGCAGCGCGCCGTCCCAGGGCCGCCCCGGCGCCGAGTGGATCGAGCTCGGCCCGCTCTCGGCGGAGACCGTCGAGGAGTGGGTGGACCTCGTCCTCCCGGAGCAGCCCGGGGTGAGGGACCAGATCCAGCGCGCCCTCCAGCTCCAGGGGCGCCCGCTCGCGATCCAGGAGGCCCTGCGGGTGGGAGGCGGGGCGCCGTTCGCGGACGCTCCGGCCCTGAGCGGCGACCTCGCGGCGGCGCACAGGTCGTACCTGGCGGGCCTGGGGTCGAGGGAGCGGGAGGCCGTCGAGACGCTGGCGGTCCTGGGACGGCCCGCGGAGCCGGAGCTCCTCGCCGCCCTCCTGGGCTGCCGGGTGCAGGAGCTGGAGCCGGGCCTCGAGCGCCTCCTGCGAACCGGGACTCTGCGCGAGGAGTCGGGGCTCCTGTCGCTGAGGCACGCGTCGTTCCGGTCGTGGATCCTCGAGACCCTCTCGGGGGGGGGGACTCGCGACGCGTTGCGCGCCGTCCACCAGCGGATCGCCGCCTGCCTCGCGAGGCGGCGGGGACAGGCGACGGAGGAGGTCGCCTTCCACTGGCTGCGCTCGCCCGCCCCCCGCAAGGGGATCCCCTGGGCCGTGGCCGCCGCGCGCAAGCTGGCGCGGGCCGGCGAGGACCGGCGGGCGCTCGAGTTCTACCAGGGCGTGCTCTCGATCCTGCCGCCCGCCCCGTCCCCGCGGCGCCGTGCGCTCCAGGAGGAGGCGGCGGAGGCCCACTCCCGCGTCGGCGAGCACGGGCGGTCGATCGAGCTCCTCGAGGGGCTCCTCGCCGGGGCCGAGGACGCGCGGCACGCGGCGCGCCTCCACGGGCGGCTCGGCGTCTTCCGGCACCGGAGCGGGGACGTCGCCCGAGCGGTGTCGCACCTCGAGGCGGGGCTCGCGCTCCTGAAGGGCGCCCCCGACAGGGAGAGCCTGCGCGACCGCCTCCGCATCGCCTCGGAGCTGGCCGAGATCTCGAGCAAGAAAGGAGACTACGCGAGGGCCCAGGCGCTCTGCCTCAAGGCGCTCGAGGATGTCGAGGGGGCCGGCGCGGGGCGGACGGCGCGCGACGTCCGCCACGCGGAGATGATCCTCCTCGAGACCCTGGCGCACGTGAAGCTGCGGCGGTTCGAGCACCGGGAGGCCCGGGAGATCTTCGAGCGGAGCCTCGAGCTGAGCGAGGAGATCGACGCCGCGCCGGAGCGCGTCTTGATCCTGAACAACCTCGCCGTCCTCCACAACCAGGAGAACCGGTTCCGCGAGGCCATCGAGCGCTACCAGGAGGCGGAGAGGCTGTGCGCGCGGCGCGGCGGCGACCTGAGCCTGGTGAACGTCCACTCGAACCTGGCGCACCTGTACGCCAAGATCGGCCAGCCCGAGGCGGCCGAGGAGGCCGTGCGGCGCGCCGCGTACCACGACGAGCGGAGCGGCTCGAGGCGCACCCGGTTCCTGCGCCTCCACTGCGCCGGCATGGTGGACCTCTGCTTCGGGCGCTACGAGAAGGCCCTGGAGGCCTTCCAGGAGGCGAGCGCCCTGGCGCGGGAGCTGGAGGACCTGTTCCTGGCCGGGTTCGACCTGGTCTACCTGGGGGAGTGCCACCTGTTCCGGGGCGAGGTCGAGGCCGCCGAGGACGCCTTCGGGCGGGCCACGAGCCTCGGGCCGTCGATGGCGCCGCCGGTGGCCAGCATGGTGGCCGCGCGCCGCGCGGCCGCCCTGGCCCTGCGGGACCGCGCCCGGGATGCCCGGGCGGCCTGCGCCGCGGCCGGCGAGATGCCCGCGTCGATCCCCTTCGTCGACGCCTGGAACAAGGTCTTCCTCGGCTGGGCGCACCGGCTCCTGGGCCAGCGGGCGGAGGCCTCGGGCCGGCTCGAGGAGGCGCGCGCCTTCTTCGCTCGCGTCGGGGCGCCGCAGGGGGAGATCCACGCGGAGCTCGAGCTCTCGGCCGTCGAGGCCGACTCGGGGGACCTCGGCGGCGCCGAGCGGCGGCTCCGCGCCCTGCGCGCGCGCCACGCCTGCGGCCGCGGGGCCCTCAAGAACCCGATGCTCTCGGCGCGGCTCCTCGCCTACCTGGCCCGCACGCTCCTTGAGCAGGGCCCGCCGGACCTGGAGGAGGCCTCGACGCTCCTCGTCGAGGCCGAGAGCTACCTCGTGGGGCGCCGGCTGCGCGACCTCGAGTCCTCCGTGCGGGAGCTGCGCGCGCGGCTCGAGCGGCTGCGGGCGCAGGGGGGGGGCGACTTGCGCTCCGCGTCGCGGGAGCCTCGGCCCGGCTCAGGTATGCCGACCGTGCCGACCCCGAGGGCGGCCGGCCGCCGGCAGGAGGACGGCGTGCCGGGGAGGCTCGTCGAGGGTCTGAAGGGCCTCCTGGGGGAGATCGAGGAGGAGGCCGAGGACGTCCTCGGGGCCGGAGGGGCCGGCGGGACCGGAGAGACGGGCGGGGCGAGGAGCCTGCGGGCGAAGCTCCGCGAGCTCGGCGAGCGCGTCGGCGAGCTGGGCCGGGCCCTCTCGGACCGCGGGCCCGCGCCCGCCCCGGTGGACCGGAGCTCCAACGTCGGCCAGTCGGCGGCGGTCCGCGGCGTCGTCGCCCAGGTGCTCGAGCTCTCGCGGCTCGAGCTCCCCGTGCTCATCACGGGCGAGACGGGCACGGGCAAGGAGCTCGTTGCCCGGGCGATCCACGGGGAGAGCGCGCGGGGCGCGGGCCCGTTCATCTCGCTCAATTGCGCAGCCCTGCCCGAGGAGCTGCTCGAGGCCGAGCTCTTCGGCTATCGCCAGGGGGCGTTCACCGGCGCCGACAGGGACCACCCGGGCCTCCTCGTTGCGGCCGGGGGCGGCACGGCGCTCTTCGACGAGGTGGGCGGGATGCCCTTGAGCCTGCAGGCGAAGCTCCTGCGCGTCTTCGATCGGGGCCTCGTGCGCCCCCTCGGCGCGGCGGAGGAGGTCCGCATCGACGTGCGCTACCTCTTCTCCTCGAACCGCGACCTCCGCGCCCTGGTGGATGACGGATCCTTCCGCAGCGACCTCTACTTCCGCCTGGGGGCCTTCGAGGTGAGGCTCCCGCCGCTGCGCGACCGGAGGGAGGACCTGCCGGCGCTGGTGGACCACTTCCGCCGGCAGGCCGGGGCGGCGCTGCCCCTCTTCGACGAGGGCGCCTTGCGCGTCCTGGCCGCTCACGGCTGGCCCGGGAACGTCCGCGAGCTCGAGAACCTCGTGAAGCGGCTCGTGCTCACCTGCGGCGAGCGCGTCACGGCGGCGGACGTGCGCGGGCTCCTGGGGAGGGCGCCCGCCGAGGCGCTGTTCCCGCCGCACATCCTCCGGGGCCGGCCCCTCGACGAGCTGCGCGCCCAGCTCGAGCGAGAGTACCTCAGGCAGCTCTACAAGGACCGGGGCGGGAGCTTGAAGGCCATGGCGTCGGCCCTGGGGATCAAGCTCAAGGCGCTCTACAAGCGGCTCCACGCTCTGGGGGTGCGGCCGAGGGATCTGGGGGGGCCCTGAGCGCACGGGCGTCCCCGACGCTCCACGATGCCCCGACGAGTCACGGGCTCGAGCAGCCTCTCCACCGCGCGGTACCATGATTCGAGCGCGGGAGCCGCCTATCAATCCGTGATCAACCCGTCCGATCGCCGGCCCCCGAACAGATCCGGACTTCCCCGGGGCGTCGGACTCGCTGGCGCCACCTCACCCGCCTGGCTGGCTCCTCCAGCGCGTGCTACACTCGCGGCGATGCCCCTCCCGATCTCGCTCGGCAGCTCCGACTTCCTGCAGCTCCGGCTGGAGGGGAGCTACTACGTCGACAAGAGCCTCTTCGTGGCCGAGATCCTTCGAGGCCCCTCGCGCGTGGTGCTGCTCCCACGTCCACGGCGCTTCGGAAAGACGCTCAACCTCTCTACCCTGAGATACTTCGTCGAGCGGCCTGTGGGCGCCGGCCTCAAGGACGGCGACGTCCGCCGCGCCTTCCTTGGCCTCGAGGTCGAGGGGAGCGGGGAGGACGTATGGGCGCGCTTCCAGAAGCACCCGGTGATCTTCCTGACGTTCAAGGACGTGAAGGGTGGGGGTGGGTCGCCCGGTGGCGTGTTCGCCTACCTGCTCGGGGCCGAGGCGGGGCGCCTTGCGCCCCTCTTCGAATCGGTCCTGAGCCCCGCGGACCGAGCGAGCCTGGATGACCTCCTCTACCGGCGGGGCTCCCCGGCGCTGCTGGCGCAATCCCTCTACCTCTTGAGCAAGTGGCTGCACCAGGCAACCGGCGAAAAGGTCTTCATCTTGATCGACGAGTACGATACGCCGATCCACGATGCCTTCGGCGACGAGGAGCAGTACCAAGAGGTCGTTGGGTTCTTCCGGAACTTCTTCTCCGCGGGCCTGAAAGACAATCCCCATCTCGAGAAGGGGGTCCTCACGGGCATCCTGCGCGTCGCGAAGGAGTCGATGTTCTCGGGGCTGAACAACCTCCAGGTCTATTCGCTGCTGCGGAAGGACTACGCGACGTGCTTCGGGTTCACCGAGGAGGAGGTCGATCGGATCTGCTCCGACTTCGAGCTATCTCGGGCCCAGCGCGACGCACTCCGCTCCTGGTACAACGGATACCGCTTCGGCGGGCACGTCATCTACAACCCATGGTCCGTCCTCAGCTTCACCGCGCACCGCGGCGATCGCCCGCGGGCCTACTGGGTCAACACGGGAGGAGACGCCCTGATCCGGAATCTCCTGATCGAGTCCGGCCTCGAGATCCAGAACGACATCGAGGCGCTCCTGCGCGGCGAGAGCATCGAGAAGCCCGTGGACGAGCACACGGTCTTTCGCGACCTCGAGCGGAAGAGCGAGGCGGTCTTCAGCTTCCTCGTCATGTCGGGGTACCTGAGGGCCGATGAGCTGCTGCGCATCGAGGATGCGGGGACCGAGTGGTGGAGGCTGAGCGTCCCCAACAAGGAGGTCTCGACGGCGTACAAGGGCCTCTTCCGTGACTGGATCACGACGAGCGTGGGCGGCGAGACCCACCAGCGGGCCCTCTGCCGAGCAGTCCTCGCGGGGGACGCGAGCACGGTGGAGGCGCACCTCGGGACGATCCTCGAGCGTACCCTCTCCTACCACGACACCGCAGGCCGTGCGAAGGAGGTCGTCTACCAGGCGTTCGTCGCGGGTCTCCTCGTGGCGCTGGACTCGACCCACCAGGTGCGGTCGAACCGCGAGTCGGGCCTGGGTCGGTGCGATGTGCTGATCGTCCCGCGGAGGTCCGGTCAGCCGGGCGTCGTGCTGGAGCTCAAGGTGCTCAAGGCCTCCGAGACGATGGAGCAGGCCCTGGCGGCGGCGCTCGAACAGGTGCGCGCGAAGAACTACGCCGGTGAGCTGCAGGCCGCCGGCGCGGCCCCGGTCGTCGAGCTGGCCGCCGTCTTCGACAAGAAGAGCGTTCGCGTCGCCCGGGGCGCGTGAGCGGCTCCCGGAGGTCTACCGTTGCGGGCGCTTCCTCCCGCCCGCCAGCAAGTACCCGATCCCCATGAAGACCAGGGGGACGAGGGCGGCGGCCATGGCGCAGTAGGCGATCCACATCGCGGGTCGGGGGCTCGGGGTGAGTTGGCGAGACTCGAGCATGCCCGCAGGGCCACGGGGGTTCAAGGAAAACCGCCGCCGCCCCGCCCCGTAGACTTCGCCGCGGCGGTCCCATAGACTACGCCTTGGTTTTCCCGCCTGCCCTGGACGGCTTCCATCCCACGAGCTCCCGAGGACCCCACCACCTTGAGACGCGCGCTCCCTGTCTTCGCCCTCGTCTCCCTCACGCCCATCCTGACGGTACGGACCGCGCCGCTCGCGGGCGAGGAGCCCCCTCCGCCGCCGCGGAACGTGGTCCTCCTGATCGGCGACGGCATGGGGATCGCACAGCTCATGAGCGCCCGCTACCAGAAGGGCCGCCTCGCCGTCGAGGACATGAAGCACATGGGCGTGTCCCTGACCCACAGCGTCCAGCACTTCGTCACCGACTCGAGCGCGAGCGCCACGGTCCTCGCGAGCGGGTACCTCATCGTGAACGGCGAGGTGGGGGTGCACGCCGACGGGACGCCGGTCAAGCTGATCGTGGAGTACGCCGAGGAGCAGGGCCTGTGGACCGGCATCGTCGCGACGAGCCGCATCACCCACGCCACGCCCGCCGCCATGGTGGCCCACGTGAAGAGCCGCGGCAGCGAGGACGAGATCGCGGCGCAGATCGCGGCGTCGGAAGTGGACGTCGTCCTGGGCGGGGGCTGGGACAAGTTCCTCCCCCTGCGGAAGCTCAAGGTCAACGCGGAGCCCGGCGAGCCCCGCGTGAAGACCGCGGGGGCGCCCCGGGGGCGCTCGCTCCTCGTGAGCGGGCGCGGCCTGGCAGGAGGCCGTACCGAGCTCGTGGCCGAGCGGCCGCTCCTCTGGGACGGGAAGCCCTACGGGACGCGGAAGGACTCGCGGGACCTCGTGGAGGAGATGAAGGTTCGAGGCTACCGCTTCGTGCGGACCTCGGGCGAGCTCGCGGTGGCCGCCTCGGGGCCGCCGGGGAAGCTCCTGGGCCTCTTCCACTCGGGCGCCATGCCGAAGGCCTCCGAGGGGCGCAGCCCGAGCCTCTCGGCGATGTCGCTCGCGGCCCTGAGCATCCTCTCCCAGTCCCCGCGGGGCTTCTTCCTCATGATCGAGGGGTCCCAGATCGACTGGGGGTCCCACTCGAACGACTTCGACTACGCGATGCTCGAGGCCGCGGACTTCGACACGGCCATCGACACGGTCCTACGGTTCCTGCGGGACCGGGGCATCGAGAAGGAGACCCTCGTGGTCGTGACGGCCGACCACGAGACGGGCGGTCTGTCCCTGAACCCGCACCCGACGCTCCCCTTCGGCTTCGAGGCCAAGTGGACCACGACGGGGCACACGGCGCTGCCCGTGCCCGTGTTCGCCGACGGGGCGTGCGCCGAGCAGTTCGGCGGGATCCAGACCCACGAGGATCTGGGGCGCAAGCTCATCCGGGCGGTCGCGCGGCGGCCCGTCGAGTTCGCCTATCCGGCCGGGGGCAAGTCGCGGCCCTCGGACGCGCCGCCTTCGCGGAGGTTCTGACTCGGGGCTCTGGGCGGGGCGGGGCGGGCGGCCTTCTCCCGAGCGCAAGCTTGCAAGCGGAGCGGGAGCCGCGCATCCTGTCGGGGTGAACGTGAGCCTGCTCCTCGCCGCGATGCTCCTCCTCCCGGCGGCCCCCTCCGCGCCCGCCTCGGTCCTCGTCGTCGTGGGCCCCGCGGCGGGCGCCGAGGAGGTGGCCCTCCTCGAGGCGGCGGTCAAGGCGGTCGGGGACGCGAGCGTCGAGGTGGCGCGGGACCCGGGGACGGCGCTGCGCCCCGAGGCCCTGGAGAGGGTCCAGGCCGTGGTGCTGACCGCCGGCGCCGCCGCGGGGCTCCCTGCCGGCTCGGGCGAGGCGCTCGCGGGCTGGATCGAGAAGGGGGGCGGAGTCGTCGAGATCGGGTGCGCCCTCGAGGCGGCGGGCGGTGCCGTCCTCGAGGAGTCCTCCGTCCCGGGGCCGCTGGGCATCACCCTCCACGACCTGCGGCACCCCGCCGCGCTGCCCGTGAGGCCGTACTGGAAGGTCGCGGACGGCGTCGGCTGCGTGAAGGGCCTCGACCCGGCTCGGGTGAGGGTCCTTCTCTCGGTGGACATGTGGAGCGTGCCGGCCGGGAAGCGCCGGCCCGTGCACGTGCCCGTCGCCTGGACCCGGAGCCCCGGGAAGGGGCGCGTGCTCCACACGTCCCTCGGCGCGGAGCCGGCGGCCTGGAAGGACGCTCTCCTCCGGGAGCACTTGACGGGCGCCGTGGCCTGGGTCCTCCGGCGCAAGGGAGGAGAATCGGCTCCCAACCCCGAGGTCTCCGCGGAGATGCAGAAGCTTGCCGAGCGCGCCGCGGCGCCCGCGGGCGAGCCAAGGAAACCGAAAGGATAGGAAGGAGACGGACCATGTCGAAGAAGTGCCCGCGCTGCAAGCTCGCCCTCCGGAAGGTCGAGTACGAGGGCGTCGAGACGGAGATGTGCGACGGCTGCTGGGGCTTCTGGCTCGACCCGGGCGAGCTCGAGCAGGTTCTCGCGAAACGCGACCTCGTCTTCTCGAAGGAGGAGACGCGGACCCTCCTCGACTACAAGGCGAGCTCCGATCGGGGGCCCACGGCGCCGGCGCCCTGCCCGCAGTGCGGGAAGGTCATGGAGCGCATCTCCACGCGCGAGATCTCGAGGCCGCGGGCGCCCGGCGCCGGCGAGGGAGACCTGAAGAAGAGCGCCACCCGCATCGACCGGGTCCACCTCGTGATCGACCGCTGCCCCGATCACGGCGTGTGGCTCGATACGGGGGAGCTCAAGAAGGTCCAGGCCGTCGCGGAGCGGTCCGAGGCCATGCACAAGCTGCTCCTCAAGAAGCTCGGGCTCCTCACGAAGGTGTAGGAGGCGGGACGTGGTTCAAATCAGGCTCCATTCGGGTATCAGGAAAGAGCTCAGCAGGGGCAGTTTGGTAGGGGCAGTATCGTGGGAATGAACGCGTGGTTCATAGCCGGGTGTAACC
>JACQVW010000265.1 GCA_016209535.1 Planctomycetota bacterium
TTGGCGTCGATGGACCCGAGCGCGCCCGCCGCGGCGGCCACCTCGAGCTCGTGCTGCATCGTGTGGCCCGCGAGGGTGGCGTGGTTCGTCTCGATGTTGAGCTTGAAGTGCTCCAGGAGGCCGTACTCGCGGAGAAAGTTGAGGCAGGCCGCCGCATCGGAGTCGTACTGGTGCTTCGTGGGCTCTTTCGGCTTGGGCTCGATGTAGAAGGGGCCTTTGAAGCCGATCTGCTTCTTGTAGGCCACGGCCATGTGGAGGAAGCGGCCCAGGTGGTCCATCTCGCGCTTCAGGTCCGTGTTGAGGAGCGTCGTGTAGCCTTCGCGGCCGCCCCAGAAGACGTAGCCGAGGCCGCCGAGCTCGTGCGTCACCTCGAGGGCCTTCTTCACCTGGGCCGCGGCGAACGCGAAGGCGTCGGCGTTGGGGCTCGTGGCGGCCCCGTGCATGTAACGCGGGTGGGCGAAGAGGCACGCGGTGCCCCAGAGGAGCCGGATCCCCGTCTCCCGCTGGAGCTCCTTCAAGACCTTCACGACGGCGTCGAGGTTCGCGCTCGTCTCGCGGAGGTCCTTCCCCTCGGGGGCCACGTCGCGGTCGTGGAAGGCGTAGTGCTTAATGCCGAGCTTCTCCATGAGCTCGAAGGCCGCCCGGGCGCGCCGCCGAGCGTTCGCGACCGACGGCGTGCCGTCGTCCCACGGCCGCACCGCGGTGCCGGCGCCGAAGGGGTCGGACAGGAGCCCGCGGAAGGTGTGCCAGTAGGCCATGGAGAACCGAAGCTGGTCCTCCATGCGCTTCCCCTCGACCTTCTCGTCGGCATCGTAGTGCTTGAACGCGAGGGGGTCCCGCGATTTGGGGCCCTCGTAGCGGATCGCGGAGACGCTGGGGAACGCGGCGGCGGGCTTGGTGGCTGTGGGCATGGGTGGGTCCTGGACCGGGTTGACGTGCTGGACGGAATCGATGGAAGGGGAAGGACTCGAGTGGCCAGGCAGGTGATTTCGCGCGCCGGCCGGGGCGTTGTCAAGGGCGTCGGAGTCTCTCGGGACCGTACCCCCTTGACCTCCCCTCGGCCGCGGCCTATCTCTCGTGGGCATGGGACCGGCTCCTCAGGACGCGACCTGCGGACGGCTCGAGACGATCTGGGTCAAGCGCGCCCACCGCGGGCCCATGGACCGGCGCGAGCAGGCCCTCCTCGTCGCAGGCGCCGGCCTCGAGGGCAACGCGAACCAGGGCGGCAAGCGGCAGGTGACCGTGATCGGCCTCGAACGCTGGCGGGAGGCCGAAGCGGAGCTCGGCGGAGACCTGGACCCCGCCCTGCGGCGCGCCAATCTGCTCGTCTCGGGCACGAGCCTCGCCGAGAGCGCCGGGCGGGTGCTCCGCGTCGGGGCCGCGCGCCTCCGCGTGCGGGGCGAGACGCGCCCCTGCGAGCGCATGGACGAGGCGCGGCCCGGCCTGCGGGCCGCCCTGCGCCGCGACTGGGGCGGCGGCATCTACGCCGAGGTCCTCGAGGGCGGCGAGGTCCGGGTAGGGGATCCCGTGACCTGGGAGACCGCGGAGGTGCCTGTTCCGGAGGATCCGCCCTCGCCACCCCCGGCGCCCTCGCCGCCCCCGTTGGCCGGGGATCCGCCGCCATCCTATACTTCGTGAGCTTTATCGCTCCCGGGGGAGCGGGGTCTCACGAGGCACGCATGAGCGCATGAGCTTCCAGGGCGACATCGCATCGATCTCGCTGGGCGACGTGGTCCAGAACCTCGCCGCGAACCAGAAGTCGGGCGTTCTCAAGGTCCGCGCCGGCGGAGCGGAGCGGGAGATCGTCTTCGTCGAGGGAAAGGCCGCCTCCTACGCGGACGCCCTGGGCTTCTCGATCGCCGAGTGGCTCGTCGAGAAGGACGTGGTGTCGCGGGCCCAGCTCGAGGAGGCCCTCCACCGGCAGCGGAGGGCGAAGCGGAAGAGTCTCGGCGACGTGTTGAGCGACCTGAAGCTCCTGAAGCTCGAGGAGTACCGCGACTACCTCGCGGGCGTCGTCCAGGACGCCATCTTCGAGACCCTCTCCTTCCAGGAGGGGTCCTTCGAGTTCGTCGAGGGCGATCCCTCCGCCGACCCGCGCCACCGCGAAGCGCTGGCGCTGGGGCTCGGCTTCGCGGCGGCTGCCCTCGTCATGGAGGCCGCGCGGCGGGCCGACGACTGGCAGCAGATCCGCGTCCATATCCCGTCGGAGGACGAGGTCTACGTCGTCCCGCCGGCGAGCCGCGCGAGGGCGCTCGAGGAGGCGGAGGACGACGTCTGGAAGGAGGGCTTGAAGCTCCTGGACGGTACGCGCTCCCTGCGGGAGGTCATCGCGAAGCTGCCCTACTCGCGGTTCGACGCCTGTCGCGCCGTGGCCGGGCTCATCGCTACGAAGACCGCCCGGCCCGTGGACGGGTCGGTCCTCGCGCAGCTCACGAGGAGGCGAGGCGACCCGCGGCAGGTCATCGCCTGCCTCAAGGCGATCCTCGAGCGCGAGCCCAACAACCGGCTCGTCCTCGAGGAGCTCGTGGGCCTCCACCTGAAGGTGGGCCAGCGCGACCAGAGCGCCACGTGCGCGAAGCTCCTCGCGCTCTCCCACCTCGGCGACGGGGACCTGAAGAGCGGCGAGCGCTGGCTCCGGGAGTCCCTGAAGCTGAACCCTCGCGACATCGCCACCTGGCAGAAGCTCCAGGACGTCGTGCGCCGCCAGGGCGATCCGGCGCGGCTCCTCGCCTTCGGCAAGGAGCTCGCCGACCACTTCAAGAGGCTCGGCCTCCTCGAGGTGGTCCGAGACCACCTCCTCGAGATGGTGAGCCTCTTCCCCGAGGACGCGGCGCTGAAGCTGGACCTCGCGGAGACGCGCCTGTCGCTCGGCGAGCAGAAGGAGGGGATCGAAGCCCTGACGGCGATCGGGCTCGAGCACTTGAAGCGGCAGCGGCTCGACGAGGCCGAGAAGGTCTTCGCCCGGGTCCTGAAGCACGACCGGGAGAACGCGAAGGGCCGCCAGCTCCTCGAGAAGATCCGCTCGGGCAAGATCGCGCGCAGGCAGGCGCTCCGCCGCAAGCTGCGGCGCTCCTCGCGGCTCTCGTGGGCTTCGCCGCCTACGACTTCGTCGTGCGGGGCGAGCTCTTCCGCCTGACCCGTTCTGTCTACGCCGAGAGCCTCCTCGAGCGCGGCCGCTACGAGGAGGCCGCCGAGCGGATCCGCGCCCTCCAGCGGAGGCACCCCTTCGCGTACGCGTCCCTGCGCGAGGCGGAGCTCCTCGCGGAGGCCCTGGAGGCCAAGGCGCTGGAATCGAGGGAGTCGAGGGAGGCGCGGGAGGCCAAGGCGCTGGAGACCAAGGTGCGAGAGGCCAAGGCGCGGGCGGCGCAGGCTCCCCGTTGACACGGGGCCCCCCCTGGCGCAAGAAAGGGCGCCATGAGCCTCGTGTCCGGCACTCTCAGGGTTCTCCTGGGCCTCGTCGTCCACCTCGACCTGCTCGCCATCGCCGGCATCGCCGCGGGCGCCGCCCTCCACCGCACGGGACGCCAGCGCGCCGGCCTGCGCCTGGTGATTGGGTCCTGGATCGCCATCGCCCTCGTGCACCTGACGCCGTCGGGGCGCTGGATGATGACGGCCCTCGAGAATCGCTTCCCCAGGCGCGGCGAGTTCCCCTCGGTCCTGCCCGAGGACGTGGCGGGGCTCGTCCTCCTCGGCGGCGGCTTCTCGATCTCGGACTCCAGGGACCGCGGCGAGCCCGTCTACAACCCCTCGGGCCCGCGCTTCTTCGAGGGGCTCGCGCTCGCGAGGCGCTACCCGCGCGCCCGCGTGGTCTTCACGGGGAACGCCGACGAGGCGGCGCTCGCGCGGCGCGTCTTCGCCGAGCACGGGATCGAGGCGAGCCGCATAGTCCTCGAGGACCAGTCGATCAACACCCTGGACAACGCACGGAAGACGCTCGAGCGGGTCGGGCCGCGCGAGGGGGAGAAGTGGGCCCTGGTGACCTCGGCCTTGCACGTGCCGCGCTCCGTGGGGCTCTTCCGCGGCGCGGGCTGGGAGGTGATCCCCTGCCCCGTCAACCACCTGACCTCGGGCCGGTACGACCTGAAGAGCTGGCTCTCGCCCCTCGGCGGCACGAGCGGCCTCGCCTGGCGCGTCGCCGTGCACGAGTGGGCGGGCCTCGCGTACCACTACCTCGCGGGGGACAGCCCCGAGCTCTTCCCTGGGCCGTGAGCGGCGCGGGGAGCCAGGCCCCCGGCGCCGGGCGCCAGCCCCTTGCGATGCTACGTCGCCCTCGCGGAGAGGTTGGGAGGATTCCAGAACTCCTGACATAGGCGGCATGCTTTTCAGCGAATCCCTCGAGAATTCCGGGGGTTCGTCTAGGGCGGGGGTGCGGACCCAAACCTGTCCGCTTTTTTGGCCTGCGTGGTAGACTGCCGGCCATGGCTACAA
>JACQVW010000266.1 GCA_016209535.1 Planctomycetota bacterium
GGCCCGCGCCGCGGCCCGCACCACCAGGCCGTGGTCCGCGCTGAGGTGCGCAACGAGCCGCACGGCCACGGGCGTCCCGATGGGACCGGTTCCCATCGTTCCGATCGCCTCGCGGACCGTCCGCGAGAGGAGCCCGAAGGCCGCTTCCATGTCTCGTGCGCTCACTCGCTGGCCCTCCGCGTGGTGGGCTCGAGTATAACACGAGGCGCGGCGGCGCCGCGCCGCGAACCTGTCGCCCCTGGGCGAGGCGGGCGCGACATGGCAACATGGGTGCTCTCATGGCCACCCCGACAAGATTCATGCCTGCGCTCCTCTGCGCCCTCGCCCTCCCTCCCATCGCGAGCGCCGCGCCCCGGCCGGCGGGCGTCGTCATCGCTCACTCGCCCGCCTCGAGCGGCGTCTACCTCGGCTCGCCGGCGATCGCGATCCTCGCGGGCGGCGCCTACCTCGCGAAGCACGACGAGTTCGGCCCCGGCTCGACCGAGAAGACCGCCGGCGTCACGCACGTCTACCGCTCGCGCGACCGCGGGGCCTCGTGGGCGCCCATGGCCCGCGTCGAGGGCATGTACTGGGCGAGCCTCTTCGAGCACCGCGGCGCGGCCTACCTCCTCGGGACGGACAAGCAGGACGGGCGTGCGGTCATCGCGAGGTCCACGGACGGCGGGGAGACCTGGTCGGCGCCGCTGGACGGCGGCTCGGGACTGCTCCTCGACGACGGCAAGCACCACGGGGCGCCGGTGCCCGTCGTCGTCCACGGCGGCCGGATCTGGCGCGGCATGGAGGCCGTCGTGGACTCGCGCTCCTGGGGCATGCGCTTCCACGCCTTCGTCCTCTCGGCGCCCGCCGAAGCCGACCTCCTCAAGGCCTCGAGCTGGACCGCGACGACCCGGCTCGCGCCCGACCCCGCGTGGCTCGACGGGAAGCTCGGCGGCTGGCTCGAGGGCAACGCGGTGCCCGCCCCCGGCGGCGCAGGCGGCGGCCTCGTGAACATGCTCCGCGCGGACTACCGCGCCGGACCCGAGAAGGCGGCGATCGCCCGCGTCTCGGAGGACGGGACGCGCCTCGAGATCGACCCCGAGCGCGGCTTCGTCGACTTCCCCGGCGGCTGCAAGAAGTTCACGGTGCGCCGCGACCCGGAGGGCAAGCGGTACTGGTCGCTCGCGAACCACGTCCCCGCTCTCCACCGCGGCGGGAACCCGGAGCGCACGCGGAACACGCTGGCGCTCGTCTCCTCGGCCGACCTCCGGTCCTGGGAGGTCCGCTGCATCGTGCTCTATCACGAGGACCCGTCGCGCCACGCGTTCCAGTACGCGGACTGGGTCTTCGACGGCGAGGACATGGTCGCCGCCTGTCGCACGGCCTTCGACGACGACGAGGGCGGCGCTCACAACCAGCACGACGCGAACTACCTGACCTTCCACCGCTTCGCGAGGTTCCGGGCGCTGGCGATGGCCGACTCCGCGCCCGGGGCGCCGGGGGCGCCGTGACGCGACGGATCGAAGGGAGACGGGGTCCCCAGGATCACGTAACGGAATCTCAGGCGCGATCGCCTACCCCCGCGCCACCCGGACGCGCTTCACGTCGAAGACCGCGGCCAGCTCCACGACGGGATCGGCGCCCGCGCCGCGGAGCTCCGCGGCGTACTTCTTCGAGCGGACCTGCTCGAGCGCAGCGGAGAGGGCCTCCTCCATCGTCTCCGAGGCCCTGAGCACCTTGAGCTCGAGCGCGACGCCCGGCTGGCCCGGCTTCCGCGGCGCGATCAAGACGTCGCAGCGCCCGAGGCCGGACTCACGGTTCGATCGCACCTGGTGTGTGCCCTCGAGAGCCACGAGGAGCCCCGCCACGAATGCCTGGTAGACCACCTCTCTCGCGCGGCCGCCAGTGTCATGAAAAGAGAGCGTACGTTCGAGGAGCGTCCCCAGGTGCTCCTCCACTGAGGCCGCGTCGCCGGCGAGGAGGGCGCGGCAGAAGGACTGGAGGTGTGCGCTGCCTCCGAGGCCGGTCTTCAGCCAGTCGATGAACACGTCCTGATAGACCGTGGCGATCTCCTTGTTGGGAATGGTCAGGCGCCACCTCCATTTGCCGCTTGCTTCCTGCGCCAGGCGCTCGTCCGCCCGCAGGTAGCCGGACATGAGGAGGAAGCTGAAAACGGAGTCGCTCTTCTTATCGATGTCCCTCAAGACTACGTGCTCGTCGATGGGCTTGACGATGGCATGGCCGGCGATGAGCGCTTCGATGTCGCTCTCGATTCCGAGCCCGGCCTCGACGAGGAGATTGCGGATCAGCGCGTCACCGCCCGTGTTCACCCAGTAGGGTCCGGGCTGCCTCTCGGCATCATCCAGGTAGCTAAGGACGGACCAAGGGTTGTAGACGACGTGGCCGCCGAACCGGTAGCCGTTGTACCAAGACCGGAGCTCGGCGCGCTCGGCAGTGGAGAGGTCGAAGTCCGCGCAGAGCTGCTCGACCTCGCCCTCGGAGAAACCGAAGTTCGTGGCGAACGGCTTGCGGAGGATGGAGTGCACCTTGAGGTTGTTGAGGCCCGAGAACATCGATTCCTTCGCCACGCGCAGGATGCCCGTCAAGACGCCCTTCTCGAGGTGCGGGTTGTCCTTCAAGCCCGCCGAGAAGAAGTTGCGGAAGAAGCCCACGACCTCCTCATAGCGCTTCTCGTCCCCGTAGACGTCGTGGATGGGCGTGTCGTACTCGTCGATGAGGACGAAGGCCTTCTCGCCCGTGGCCTGGTGGAGCCAGCGGGTCAGGAGGAAGAGGGATCGCTCGAGCAAGTCGAGAGGGCGGCTGCCGCGCGCGATGGCTTCGAACGTCTTTCGGTCATCCGCCGTGAGGGATGCCTCGAAGGCAGGCGCAAGACGCAGAGCCTCGTCGACGATCAACCCCGCCAGCGACCCGCCCACGGACCAGTTGGGGCCCTTCTGGTCCTTGATGCTCAGGAAGATGACCGGGTGGCGCTGGAAATGGCTCCAGACCCGCTCGCCCGACTTCTCGATCGCGAGGCCCGCGAACGCGCCCCGCACGTCGCTCGCCTTGGCAGGCGCCTGGGCTGGAGCTCGGGGCGGCCGCTCGAAGAAATAGCGCGCCGTGGACATATTGAGCGTCTTCCCGAACCGCCTCGGTCTCGGCAAGAGCAGGACTCGCCCGGGGTCCTCTAGGAGCTCGGCCACGAAGAGGCTCTTGTCGACGTACAGGAGGCCGTCTTCTCGAAGCTGGAGGAAGTCGGACGTTCCGAGGGGTACGCGCGGTCGAGGCATCCGGGGCAGTGTAGCACAGCACGAGTTGAGCCACAAAAGCAGACGCTTGGCCTTGGCCCCAAGGCTGCCACCGCCCGAGGGCCCCCACGGGCGAGGGCACGACCGGGGAAACGAACGGGTGGGCGGGCGCGTCCCCACCGACCCCGCTCCGCCCTCCTCACGGGCACGCCGCCGATCCTTCCTCGCACCGCAGGTCGTCCCGCGTCGCGTCCCTCCCGCATCCGGGGAAAGGCGCGGGCGGGCTCGGACCTCCGAGGAAGCCGAACGACAGGTCGTAGATGGCATCGGAGATGTCGACGGCCC
>JACQVW010000267.1 GCA_016209535.1 Planctomycetota bacterium
AGGCCCGAGACCACGTCGAGTGCGCCGTCCTGGTCCAGGTCGCCCAGCGCGACCGAGTGGGCGCCGCGGCCGTTCAGTGGATAGCTCGTGACCTCGCCGAAGCTCCCATCTCCGGCTCCAAGCAAGATCGAAAGGTCCGAGACCGGGGAGCTGTCCGAGCTCACCGCTGCAAGATCGACTACGCCGTCCGCGTTGACGTCGCCGATTGCGACGGCTTCTGGACGAAAGCCCGTACGGTGGCCGATCTCCAACGAAGTGGCGAGGGAGTAGTTGACGGCCTCGCCGAAGGTTCCGTCCCCGGCGCCAGGCCGGATAGAGACGCCGCTGCACCAGTTCGTGTAGACAAGATCGAGCGCGTGGTCCCCGTTGAAATCGGCGAGGGCGGCGGCCGTCGGAAGGCAGTGCGCGGCGTAGTTGACCGGCTCGCCGAAGATCCCCTCCCCAGCGGGGGGCGCCTGCTCGCATCCAGGGAAGGCGGCACAGCCGAGCGCATCGCGCGAAGGGTCCAGGGCACACTCCTCGAACGGCGGAGGCAGAGGTACCGTGCCCAGGAAGAGGAATCCCAGCGATCGCACCGGATCAGAGATGTCCAGCGCCCCGTCGTCGTTCGAGTCCGCGGCGTCCTGGCAGTCGAGCGACTCGGGCCTGCCGAAGAAGAGAAAGCGGAGGGTATAGGTCGCGTCGCTCAGGTCGAGCTTTCCATCCAGGTTCGCGTCCCCGCGCTTGAAGAAGAGATTCCCCGCCCAGAGGGCATCGCCACTCGTGGTCAAGAGAACGACCAAGAAAAGGCACGATGATCGCGTCATTGGGTTCTCCTTCCTGGCCGCCTACCGGCAGCCGACGAGGCCGTCATCGCTTGCGAGGGAGGGTGGCAGGCCAGAAAACAGCACACCGAGCATGCGGATCGGGTCGGAGATGAGGAGCTGGCCGTCGCCGTCGTAGTCCGCTGCCGGCGGGCACAGCGGCTCGCCATCGCCCAGGAAGAGGTACCCGAGCACCGAGATCGGGTCCGAGATGTCGAACCTGCCGTCGAAGTTGGCATCGCCCGAGACCGTCTCCGTCGAGGCGCGGATCGCCAGGACCCCGGGGGAGATCTCGACCCCGCCGAACTCGCCCCGCACCTCAACCTCCTCGGCCGCCTGGCCCGAGAGGTGGCGGACGATGACGAAGGGATCCCCCGCCCTCCCGCCGACGGGACGGGGCTCGAGCCTCGTCTCCGCGACCTCGGCCGCGCTCTCGAGCACGTCGAAGTAGATCGTTGCGGCGTGGAGCTCCTCGCCGGCCGGCGCGATCCTGCGCTTGCCGATGAGGGAGCTTGCGATGACAACGTAGCCCTCGTCGGCCTGGGCGCCGGGCAAGGCGTCCGCGTTGTCGAGGATCGCCGTCCCGGCGAGGAAGTTGTCCTCGACCCGCGCCGCGCGCAGGTAGCGCTCGTCGAAGTCGATGGGCACGATGACGCCCGTGTACTCGACATCGGCGGTGACGAAGACCTCGACGGGCACGCCGGTGTCCCCCGGGGCTGCCACGGCGTTCCCGATCCGCACCCTCAGGTTGACCTCGTCGCTCGTGGGCACCTCCGGGTAGACGACCGCCTCCGGCGGCTCGGGCGGCCGATCGGGATGGGTCGCCGGGCCTGGGAGGATGGTCAGGGTCGCGTTGCGGTTGTGGGTGGAGAGGAGGGGCCAGTGGAAGCCAAGTATCTCCACGTTACTGATCCCGCTGAAGTTGCAAGAAACCGGACCAAAGATCAGCGAGCCGTCGCAGAAGGAGATCTCGGTGCGTTCGCCCGGATACCCGAGAAGCCTGTAGTACACGGTCATGAGCGGCAGCTCGCCGACCACGGGGCTCCTGTCCCTCAAGACCCCAAAGTGGCCGTAGAACCCGTCCCCTTTCGGTTTTGTGTTTGGATTCTGGTCGTCTCGCACCGGGACGAAATCAATAACGATTGGGTCACGGGTGAGGACCTCTTCGGAGTAGACCGGCTCGCCGACGAGCTCGGCGAGCAACGGATCCTGACAGACCGCGAGGTCTATGCTGGTGAACTCAAAGTCGAAGTCCGGGGCAAAGTGCAGCGAGATCGTCACCCCGACGACGTCCCCCTGGGCGCCCGAGGCCGACTCGGCCTCGAACCAGAACTGGGAGGTCCTGCAGGACGTGCTGGCTTCCGGGGTGGGCGAATTCTTCGGGCACAGCAACTGCTCCTCGCAGGGGATCTCAGCAGCGCGGAGTAGATCACCGGCGGCGGCAGCGAGAACGATGACGGCCGAGTGGAAGACGTTTCCGGGTGCCATGGCATCCTCCTTTCACTGAATGGCGCAGCCGGAACCGAGACTTAGCGTGCAGTCGAGCAGATCGCACGTCGGATCGCGGCCGCAGTCGGGGAAAGGTGCCACTGGTGGCGGACCGCCGCTGAACAGGTAGTTCAGGATGTAGTTGTAGTGGGGTACATTCCCTCCCGGATCGGAGCCCACCAGCCAGTGAAACGCTCGCAGATCCGCAGAGCCCACACCCTCCCCTCCGTACCATCGTCAGCCCAACATCTCCCTCGGCTGCAGTGCAGTCAAGAGAAAAGTCGGCGGCTTGGGACGCAGGACGGACACCGAGCGCCTCGGCGGACCTCAGCGGCGCGGCGCGAAAGCCCCCTCACACGCGCAATTCCTCCGCCTCCCTGGCGCTCTCCATTACGAGCTTGCAGCGCGCCTGGGGATCCTTGCCCATTGGGACTGGCCCTACGCCGTAGACCTCGGGCTGAACCCGCCCGAGGCGCCGTACGGGCGCTACGCGGCCCAGACCGCCCTCGGGGAATCCTCGAGGGCCCCCTCGATTGCGCCCGCTCGGCGGGGCGCGGCGACCCGGCCGGCCTCCCACAGCACATCGACTGCCTCGCCCTCGAGGTGGCGCTCACGAGCCAGGTCGGGCACCCACGGCCCGAGGAGGAGAGCGAGCACGGCCTCGCACTTAGGATTCGCCGGATCCTCGCCGTTGGGATACAATCCGTCGTCGGCAAGCAGCAAGAACCGCAGCGACCCGCCTATGGCGCTTCACGACTGGTCCCTGGTTGACTCGGGCATCTTCCATAACTTCCACCTGTTGTGGATCGGCCGGCTCAACGCGCATTTGAACGAGAGAATCTTGCCCGAGCCTTATTACGCCATCGCGGAGCCCGTCCTCGGCGAGGCGGTCCCCGATGTCATCACCCTGCAAGAGCAGGGCATCGCCCCACGCGATGACGTTGCGGCATCCCAGGGGCTCGTCCGCGAGGAGCCTTCCCAGGGCGCCGTGGCCTTGGCCCCTGCTCCGGTCCTCGTGCAAGAGTTAGGGCCGCCGGATCCCTACGCTCTGCTCGCGAGACTGATCTCCATCCGTGACAGCTTGAGGGACGATCGTGTCGTGGCGGTCATCGAGCTCGTCTCCCATGCGAACAAGGCATCGAGGGTCCACAGCGAGCGCTTCACCGAGAAATCCCTGAGCCTCCTTGCGAAGGGGATCCACCTCGTGATCATCGACGTTCAGCCAGGGACGGCCCTCGTGCCGAACGGGTTCCACGAGAAGATCTGTGAGGCGTACGGAGCCCAACCGCCGGCCCGACCGGAAAACCGTCCCTGCCAGGCTGCATCCTACGAAGTGCTTGGGACATCCGCCGTCCGTGCGCACATAGTGGCGCTCCGGACTGGCGACAAGCTCCCCGAGATGCCCGTCTTCCTCCTGCCCCACCACTTCGTGCGGTTGCCTCTCGATACGTCCTACCAGGAGGCCTTCACGAGCTTGCCGAGGAAGTTCCGGGTCCTGCTCGAGGCCGGGGGCAGGTCGTCCCGTTAACGCCTCACCTCTCCCCTAGCACCTTGAGGAGGTGGCCGAGGGAGCAGGACAGCTTGCCCTCGCCCTCCGTGGCCTCGGGCACCCGCGAGATGAGCACCCGGTGCTTGGCGCCGATCATCGCGGCGCACTTGTCGAGCCGCGCGAAGTCCTCGGGGCCTGGGCTCGAGGTGAGCTTGATCTCGACGGCCCAGATCTCGCCGCGCCGCACCAGGACGAGGTCGATCTCGTAGCCGTCGCTCGTGCGCAGGAAGTAGGCCTCGAAGGACTCGCCCTGCGCGCTCAGGAGACCGAGGCTCTGCTCGATCACGAATCCTTCCCAGCTCGCGCCGACCCAAGGCCGGGCGAGGAGCTCGTCCCTCGTCACCGTCTGGAGCACCGAATGGAGGAGCCCGGAGTCGCGCCAGTAGACCTTGGGGCTCTTGATCAGCCGTTTGCCGAGGTTGGCGAAGTACGGCTGCAGCCGGCGGATCAGGAAGGCTCCTTCGAGGTAGTCGAGATAGGTGTTGACGGTGGCATACGACACCCCGAGGCTGCTTGCGACCTGCGACGCGTTCCAGACCTGGCCATGGACGGCGGCGAGCATCCGCAGGAGTCGCTCGGTCACCTGGGGCTTCGCGGGGAGCCCCCAGTTGGGGAGGTCGCGCTGCGTGAGCAGCGCGATGTAGTCCGTCTGCCATCGGGGGAACATCGCGGGCAGGAGGACTCCCCCGTCCGGGAACCCGCCCCGAAGCCACAAGTCGTCCAGGCTCACCTGGGGAGCTTCGACGGCGAGGATCGGGGTGAGCTCGACGATCGAGAGGCGCCCCGCGAGGGACTCCGCCACCTCGGTCATGAGCGGCGGGGACACGGACCCGAGGAGCAGGAATCGACCCGTGCGCTTGCGGTCAGCGTCGATGGCTCCACGCAGTCGAGGGAAGACCGCCGGCCAGGTCTGCGCTTCGTCGAGCACGATCGGATCGATTCTGTTTCCCTCCGGGACGCGCTGGACCGCCTGCTCCCATTCCACGTCGAGGCGCAGTCGATCGGCCTCCTGCTCGAGGTCGAAGGTTCGGGTGCCCAGGGACCGCGCCAGCGTGGTCTTCCCGGACTGGCGCGGGCCCACGAGCACGACGGCTGGGTAAGCGCGGAGTCGGTCCAGGATCAGCGTGCGGACATGCCGATCGAGCATGCTTGCAGATTAGAAGATAATTCCTACTTTGCAAGGATCAGTGTAAACTCTTGTGATCAAGCAGCTTGGATCGTGGACTATTTGCCGTATCGGGCGTGGTTCAAAAAGGCCTCCGAGAGGGTAACAGTGTAGACCGGTAGCGGTCCTCCCCGAGGAGGGTCATGTGATGGCCTTGTGGCTCTGTTCAGACGGCCTTGCGGAAGGGCGTGAAGCCGAGCGCACCCCCCGCGCCGTTTGCAGCCTGTGCGGGTCCGACGCCACGACGCCCGACGAGCTGCCCTGCGACGCGTTCCCGGGCTGCCCCGTGACCGAGGAGACGCGCCCTTCGCTCCTCACGGGCCGCACGGCGCGCAGTGGCGCGCGGGCGGGGCGCAGCGCGCGGGCGGGGTTGCTCCCGGCAGGAGTCGCTCACTTCCCTGCGGTCAGCGCCCCGTGCGGCGCTCCCGCGGCCGTCTCGAGCCTCTCCCGAGCGTCCTCGCCACCTCCTCGAGCCTCTCGGCCTTGAAGATCGCGCGCTGGAGGGCTCTCAGGCGGCGCAGGTCCGCGACCTCGCGGACCCTGGGCAGGAGAGCAAGCCCCTCGCGGCCGAAGCGGAAGTTCAGCCCGAGCTCGATGGCCTCGAGGAGGCCCTTCCGCAGGCCTTTTCGCTCGCCCCTTCGCTCGCCCCTTCGCTCGCCTTTCCGCTCTCCTCGCTTCATGCCCTTCTCGAGAGCTTTCCGCTCGAACCACGCAAGGTACGGCATCTGCTTTTCCTTTCTCAGGGCCACGACCCTCGTCTTGAGCTCCCTCTCGAGGTCCTCGGGCAGCTCAATGAGCCAGTCCATGAACCGGAACAACGAGATTATATCCCGCCGCCGGAGCCTCCGGGCAAAGAGCCGGCGGTACAGCCGCCACTTCACCGCCTGGCGCTCCCGGTCCGTCCGCGCCTGGCGCCTCTCGAGGTGCGCCAGCACCACCAGCGCGAAGGGATTCCTGCTCCTCTCGAGCTCCTCCCGCCGGTCCCGGTACTCCGAGAGCTTCACCACCGGGAACGTGAAGCGCGTCCCGTGGCCGAAGAGCCCCCGCTCGTAGACGCCGTGGCGAGCCCGTTCGCCCGCCTCGGTCAGGACCGCGAGGCTCGCGACCTGGCGCCGGTAGCGGTCGAAGATGCGGTAGTCGTAGACGTGCATGCGCTCGTCAAGGGGGGGTCCTCCGCGGCCCTGGATCTCGACGTGGACGAGGAACCAGGCCTCGGCCCGGCCTCGGAACGGCTTGCGGAGGAAGACCTTGGCGAGCTTGTCGACGACCCGCCTGCCCGCCTTCAAGCCTGGGGCGATGGCCTCGAGCTCCTTGTCGAGGAACTCGACGCCGCGGCTCCAGTCGATGGCGCCGTGGGCGGCGGGGAAGAAGAAGGCGAGGAAGTCCTGGAAGTTGCGCTCGAGGATGTCCTTCCAGGCATTATCGGCGGGCATAACTCTATTGTCGGTCACTTAAGTAGTTAGTGCAACTACTTTCTTTGTCGATAGAAAGTGGCTTGTCCCTGCGGGGCGGCCTGCCGCCCGATGAGGTCCAGCAGGCTGGCGGCGCGGACGATCCGAGGCGCGCCGCGGAGCGCGTCAAGGGAAGCTGCGATGCCGGCGATGCCGGCGCGGCAGGCGCGGCGACACCCGGGCCCTGGCGAGCTCGCCGGCCGCGCCGTGTCCCTCGTCCCCCGGAGCGGGCCCCGGCGGCGGCATGGGCTCCTCCGGTGCTCCGCCTCCGGCCCGCGGGGTCGAGGCCCGTGCGCAGCAAGGCAACACGACTCAACGGGACTCTGGACTCTCACGCCCCTTTCCCGGCGTGGTTCTAGACCGCGTCATCGCGGTTATTGACCCACGCCCCATATCGCGGCCCTCACTCCTCCCCGTCGAGCGTCCTCGCGCCGCGGGCCAGGTGGCCCGCGAATCTGCCGCGAGGCGCGTGGCGCTCGTGGGCGGCGCAGGCGGCCTTGACGGCCTCGGCGACACCGGCGGCACCGACGGCCTCGATGGCACCGGCGGCCGCGGCGGCACTCACGGCCTCGGCGGCTGCGGCCCCTGCGCGCTCCCCGGCGCCGCGCGCCGGGTCCTGGAGCTCGAGCGCCGCGAGGGCTCGAGCGTACGCCGCGACGACCTCCGCGACCGCCTCGGGCGCCTGGTGCGCAAGGTCGAGGCGGACCCAGTCGACGCGGCCCGCGAGGACGGGGAGCGCCGCGGCCCCCACGAGCTCCCGCGCCTCGTAGAGCGTCGTGACCCCGCCCGAGGCCTCGAAGCGGTAGGCGTGGCCGTGCTCGCTCACGGCGGCGAAGCTCTCGAGCTCGCCGAGCCCGTAAGACTGGCGCGTGAGCATGCTGAAGACGGCCCCGCCCAGGACCACCTCGACCTCCATCCCCTCGGCGCCCGCGGCCAGCCGTGCGCACTCCTTCGCGTCGACCTCGAGGCTCAAGGTCGCGGTCGAGGCGCCGAGGCTCCGCAGGACCTCGAGGGTGCGGAGGTTGCAGGCGTTCAGGTAGAGGTCGGCGGCGGCGCGGAGTCCGGCCTCGCGGGCGAGGCGGAGCTGCCCCGCATGGCCGGCGAGGACGCCGCAGGAGGGCGAGAGCGCGCGGCAGGCCTCGAGGGCGGCGCGGTCCCGCTCCGGGTCGTGGACGATCGGGGGCAGGCGCACCCAGAGGTCGTCGACCGAGCGCAGCGCCTCGGACCACTCGGCGATGGCCTCCGGGCGCCCGTCGAGGAGCTGCGGGCTCTCGACGATGACGCGCGCCGCCCCGGCGCGCAGCGCCGCCTCGAGCGCTGCGGGGCTCCCGGCGCACACGGTGAGGCGGGTCGTGCGCGGTCGCGGAGGCTCAGGGGCGGCCCGGGAGTCCAGGGCGGCCGCCGCGGGCGAGGGCCGCGGGGCACGCACCGGCGCCCGCGCGGTCCGGGCTCGAGCCGCATCGAGCTTCGCCACGAGCTCCCGCCGCAGCGCGTGGAGCGCCGGGAAGCCGAGGAAGGCGCCCGGCGCGAGGCCCGAGGCGTCGAGGGCCTCGAGACGGTACGCCGTGCCCCCGAGACGGCCCAGGTGCTCCTCGAGGATCGGCGCGTCGAGGGCGCGCGAGCGCGCCGGCTCGAGCGGCACGGGCGAGAGCGCCTCCGCCTCGCCGCCACCGCCACTGTCGCCGCCGCCGGGGCCGGCCCCGGCAACGGCCGATACGCGGGCCCGGAGCGGCTCCCCCGGAGCGCCGCGGACCTCGATCCGGACCGCGATTCGCTCCGGCTCGAGGGGGATCTCGACCCCGGCCACGAGCCGCTCGACGCGCGCCTCGAGCTCGGGGTCGTCGTTCAAGTGGCAGGCGAGGCCCACGGGGAGCGGCGGCGGCGGCCTGCGGCGGCCCGTCGCTCCGCGCCGGTGCCGCCGGCCGCTCGCCTCGGCGCCGAAGCGCACGCGGGCGAGCACGTTCCCCTCCCGCGCCTCGCCCACACCGCTCACACCACCGACACCACCGACACCACCGACACCACCGGCGCCGACGCCGATGACGCGGAAGCCGCCGCGGTAGCGGTCGTGCGCGTAGCGGTAGCCCTGCCCCGGGCGCACCTCGTGGCCCGGCCGCGGCTCCAGGAGGAGGACGCCCGTCTTCCGGTTCGCGGCGCGGACGATCGCATCGGGCTCTCCCTCGAGCCTCCGCTTGTCGCCGCGCATCGCAGCGCCGGGAGCCCCGGATAGGTAGCCGTTCGTGAAGCCCCGCGAGAAGACCCGGCCCGCAGCGCGCTCCGCCTCGGCCGCCGCGAACGGCCGTCCCGCCCCCCAGGCATCGAGGGCGGCGCGGTAGAGGCGCGTCACCTCGGCGACGTATTCGGGGCCCTTGAGGCGGCCTTCGATCTTGAAGGACGCCACGCCGAGGTCGGCGAGGGCCGCGACGGACTCGAAGGCCGCGAGGTCCTTCATGCTGATCCACTGCGAGGCGGCGCGGGGGTCGAAGACGGGCAGCTCGACGAGCCCCCGCCTCGCGACAGGCCCTACCGTGAAGTCGAAGCGGCAGTTCTGGGCGCAGATGCCGCGGTTCGCGCTGCGGCGGCCCGCGAAGTTCGACATGAGGCACTGCCCCGAGTACGCGAAGCACAAGGCGCCGTGGACGAAGACCTCGACGTCGGCGCCGAGGGGGCGGATCCGCTCGGCGATCGCCGCCACCTCCTCGAGCGAGCACTCGCGCGCCACGATGACCCGCTGGAGCCCCAGCCTCTCGACGAGGGCCGCGGCCTGCTCCGGCCCGTGCACCGTCACCTGGGTCGATCCGTGGACGGGCAGCTCCGGGAGGGCCTCGCGGAGGAGCGCGGCGAAGCCCAGGTCCTGGACGATCGCCGCATCGGCGCCCGCCGCGACGGCCTCGGAAGCGAGCTCGAGCGCCGCCGGCAGCTCGTCCTCGTGGAGGAGCGTGTTGAGGGTGACGTAGACCCGCGCGCCGCGCGCGTGCGCCGCACGCACGCACGCCTCGAGGGTCACGCCCCGGAACCGCTCGGCGCGGCCGCGGGCGTTGAAGCGGGCCATGCCGAGGTAGACCGCCCCGGCGCCTGCGGCGAGGGCGGCCCGCAGCGCGAGCGGGTCGCCCGCCGGGGCGAGGACCTCGGGGCGGCGGCGGGAGGGCGCGGATTCCGTCGCGGGAGCCATGAGGGTCAAGAGCCGACGAGCAGGAAGTTCTTGATCACGATGACGGCGATGCCCATGATCGCCCCGCCGGCGATGAGGCCGGCACAGAGCGTCTCCTGGTTCTGGACGAGAACGCGGTGCGGCCCCGCGCCCGGCTTCCGACAGGCGCGGGAGGCGGCCCAGAAGAAGAACGAGCCCAGGAACATCGAGAGCGAGTTCGAGAAGGGGATCACGAAGGCGAGCCCCACGGGCACGCCCGAGAGCCAGAACCTACCCTTCGTCGATACCTTGGCCGACTCGAGGAGCACCCCCAGGACGACGCCGGCGAGGGCGGCCCAGCGGGCCGAGACGGGGATGTTCTCGAGGCCTCGCGTGAGCACCTCGGCCACGGCCTTCCAGACGGTCGCCGAGGGCATCGGATACTGGTCGCTCGCGAGGCGGCTCGGGTCATCGCGGAGGAATACGAGATAGAAGACGGGCACCGCGGTCAGCGCTCCGGCGCAGATCCCGAAGAGATGCGCGATCGCCTGCTGCCTCGGCTTGGCGCCGAGCATGTAGCCCGGCTTGATGTCCATGAGGAGGTTCGACGCGTTGCTCGTCACCTCGGCCGTGATGCCCGCCGTCATGATGTTCGTCGTCATGTTCCCCGGCGCGAGGACCCCGTAGGTGAGCTGCGTGAGCTTCCCCATGGCCCCGATGGGCGTGATGGCCGTGAGCGCCGTCGAGTGGGCCGCGATGAGCGCGAAGACGAACACGAGGGGCACCGCCAGGGCCCCGAGCCAGTACTCGATCCCGAAGAACGCGTGCCCCAGGAACACGACGATGGCCCCGACGACGGGGATCCCAACGAAGAACACCTTCATGGGCAGCTCGATGTCCCGCAGCACGTCCTCGCCGCTCCTCTTGCGCCGGAGGAGCCCCGAGAAGGCGCCGGCGATCATCCCCGGCCTCGCGAAGAAGGCCACGAGCGAGGCCGCCGTCATCATGGCGACGCCGCACCAGAGCGACCACTGGGTGATCTGCCGGAAGCCGTAGTGCGCGGCGCCGCCCGTTACCTTCGGCTGGATGTCGCCGAGCTCGATCATCCAGGGCGCGAGCCACAGATAGTTGACCAGAGCCCCCAGGAGGAGCGCGGCGCCGGTCTTGATGCCCATGAGGCCGCCCGTCGCCATCATGACGAGGTCGATCTCGGAC
>JACQVW010000268.1 GCA_016209535.1 Planctomycetota bacterium
CCGTGACGTCGTAGCGGTCGGCCTGGGCACCGGCCAGGATCATCACCCAGAAGGCGTGGAAGACCGTGTTGTCGCCGACGTCGAGGAAGTTCGCGGGCGGCAGCCCCTCGCCGACCTGCGGCGGGAACTGGTACCCCTTCGTGCCGTGGGGCGTGAAGGAGAAGTTGCGGTCGAGGCCCGAGTCGTAGAAGCCGTGGCCGCCCTTCCCGCCGTCGCGGAGGGTATAGCCGGGGGCCACGCCCTGGCCCGCGTCGTTGTCGACGCCGCCGTCGGGGAGCTGCCAGCCGGCCGCCGCGGGGTCAACGTCCGGGTGCAGGCGGCTCCGGACGAGCAGCGTGAAGCCGTCCCTGAGGCTGAACGATCCGTCGACCCCGTCCTGGGAGACGTCGTGGCAGAACCACACCTTGCGGTTCGAGGGATCGGCGAAGCCGCGGGAGCGCGGGTCGCCCGTGTCGACGATGCTCAGGACGTCCGCGTCGCCGCCCCCCTCGCCGGCGCCGAGGACGACCATGCTCCCCGCCCCGCCCGGCGCCGCGGGCGTCACGCCGTCGGGCCGGAATTCATCGCCGGGGCCGCTCCCGTCCCAGGCGTCGGAGCCGTTCTGGTGGTTCCATGTGCCGTCGAGAGAGCCGCCGCCGGCGAGCTCCCCGTCGACGTCCTCGCCGTCGTTGGCCTCGTAGACGTAGTCCCAGCCCCCTTCCGGCGACTCCCAGCCGCCGAAGTCCTGCCCCGAGAGCACGGCAGGTGCTGCGAAGAGCGATAGACCCAGCACGTGCAGACACCCGAGCGATCGAGTCTGGCGCATGACAACCCTTTCTGGCATGGAGCCAAAACCCCGAGGGGTAGAAGATAGACCCAGACCTCAAGGATAGACCGTTTCCGGAACGGGCTCAAGGGGGAGGGCGGTCGGGGAGCACAGCCCGGAGGGCCAGACCCGGAGGTGGACCCCCCGGGTCGCCGAAGGTATGATGGCCGTCGTTCCGCTGGATCCGAGTAGGGCCCAAGGAGGATTGAAATGAGTCTCGCCACGAAGAGCCTTTGGGGATTCGCCGCGTTCGCGCTGGCCTTCGCCCCCGCCGCCCTCCGCGCCGACCTCGACAAGGAGGCGAAGGAGAAGAAGGAGAAGGAGGCGATGCGGCCCGCCATGGGCGACGATGAGCACGAGGAGCACCACCAGAAGCTCATCGAGGAGGGGAAGAAGAACCTGGAGGAGATCAACCGGCTCCTGGAGGAGATCCAGAAGAGCCTCGGCGACAAGCAGACGGGCGCGCCCACCCAGGCGCGGCAGAAGCAGGTCGTCGAGCGCATCGAGAAGCTGATCAAGGAGCTGGAGAAGGGCTGAAGCGGCTGCGGAGCGTCCCCGTCGGGGATGCAGAAGAAGCCGCAGCCGATCTCGGGCAAGCAGCCCCAGGAGTCGCAGCGCCAGAAGCAGCGGGCCGAGGACGAGAAGCAGGGCGAGAAGGAGAAGCGCGAGAACCAGAAGCTCCAGGCGAAGCAGCAGAAGCCCGAGCAGGAGAAGCTGAGCGAGAAGGAGAAGAAGGGCGGCAAGGTCGACAACGACCGCGTCGAGGACGGCGAGGTGCCCGAGGCCAAGACGGGGACCCTCTCCGACCTCGCCCGCGAGGCGAAGCGCTGGGGGCTCCTGCCCCCCAAGGTCGTCGAGGTCATGCTCTTCTCCACGGGCAAGGAGGCTCCCCCAGAGTACAGGGAGATCATCTCCCGCTACTACAAGCGCATGATGGAGATGCAGACGAAGGGGAGGTAGGCCTCCTGCGCCGGCATGGTTCAAGGACCGCGCTGACGCGGTTAGATCCACACCCCCGCGCCGAAAAAAGTAAGGCCCGGGGACAGTGCCATCCCCGGGCTCGCTGCGTGCGCTCGGCGCGGTCAGCGCGTGGCGCTCACTGGAGGTTCGGCTCGCACTCGAGCCCGTCCGGCGTCGGGTCGACGCCGGGGGCCGCGAAGGGGGGTGGAGGCTCGCTCGTCCCGAGGAAGAGGTAGCCGAGGGTCGCGAGGGGGTCGGAGATGTCGACCTTGCCGTCGTCGTTCGAGTCGGCGGCCTTCCGGCAGCTTGGGGCCGGGCCGTCCGCGAAGAGCCAGCCGAGGGTGAACAGGGCATCGGTGATGTTCACGTCGCCGCTCGAGTCCGAGTCGCCGCGGCGGAACGCCGCCTGCGGCGCCGGGTCCTGCTGAGGCTCGCCGCCCGGGCCGAGCACGACGTTCTGCGTGACCGCCAGGTCCCAGGCCTCCACCGCGAAGCCGGCCTTCGCCAGCTTGCGGATGAACGAGCCGGCCGGCCGCACGTACAGGTCATAGGTCCCGGGCTCGAGGAAGAAGTAGTACCGGCCGGCGGGGACCTGCCCGCGGCCGCCCGCGCTCGTCACGTCGCTCCCCGAGGGCTCCGGGCCGCCGTGCCCCACCACGCCGAGCGGGAAGTCCCTCAAGGCGCCCACCGGCGTACCCGCCGGGAACGCGCTCACCTCGACCCCGGGGACGGGCTGCCCGGTCGCGCCGTCGCGCACCGAGCCGTGCACCACCACGACCTCGCCCGAGCGGGCCGTGGCGTCCTCCTCCATGGGCATGTTGTCGTGGAGCTGCCAGACGTACGACACCGGGTCGGTGAGGGCCGTCATGACGAGGGCGATCGACAGGTCCCGGAACCAGCGCTTCGCGTACTCGTCGCGGCCGCCGAGGCTCACGCACTGCTCGGTGTGGCGCATCTCGTGGAAGACGAGGTTCCACTCATCCGGGCTGAGGTCGAGCCCGAGGCGGAGCCTCGCCACCGTGCCCGGGTCGCTGAAGTAGATCCGGCTGCAGTCCGTGGTGTTGTTCCCCTGCGGCTGCCAGCGGTAGCCGAACCTCACCGCGCTCACGTCCACGCCGGGGAAGCGGGGCTGGAGCTTCCCGACGAGGTCCTCGGGGAAGCTGTAGAGCTCGGCGGCGCCGAACATGGCCTCCATGTAGGCCTTGTACAGGAAGAGCTTCGTCTGGCAGATCCCCACGAGGAGGGCGTTCGAGAGCGCGTTCTCAAGGAGGCCCGGGCCCATGAGGTTCAAAGCGTTCGTGATGGAGTCCTCGACGATGTTCTTGAGGAGCGCGTCGATGTCGTTCTGGAGCGGCTTCAGGTTGAGGTTCCCGATGGAGACCCGGGCCTCGAAGCTCCCCAGGCTCACGAGGGCGCAGTCATCGACGCGAATCCTGGGCGCGAAGCGGAGGACGAGTCTCACGTCGCTCGCCGAGCCGCCCACCTCGAAGGTGCCCGTCCACTGGCAAGCGCTGGCCCAGGACTTCGTCTCGATCTTGATGGTCGAGAGCTCGATGTGGTCGATCGCGAGCTCGAGCTCCACCCCGTCCGTGCCGACGTGGAAGGTCGAGGGGCCGAAGTCCAGGACGAACCGCCCGGCGCTGACCTTGACCCCGAGGCAGTCGCCGGCGGTGGCCTTGGCGCCGGAGACGAGGGAGACGTCGATGTCGGCGCCCTCCATCTCCAGCCCGACACCCTCGAGGATGTACGGGGCGAGCGGGCTCTCGTGGAGGGGCGTGCCCGTGAAGATGGGGGGCCGATCCCCGGGGAGGTCGATCCGGTCCGCGGCGAGGGCGGCACGCGTCGGCGCCGAGGCGGCGGCGAGGGTGATCGCGACCAGGGCGGGAGCGATCACGGCGGCGAGGGTCCGGGCGAGGGTGGGAGTGCAGGGCTTCATGGCGAGCTCCTTGGTTCAGGTCTTCGAGCCTTCGCGCGCCACCATGGCGCGCTTCACCCCCTGAGGGCCGCCTCGCGGGCGAAGTGTGACCGGGATCCGCGGCTTGCGGGCAGCTCCCTACCGCAGCCCCCCTGCCGCGACGAACCCCGCCCAGTAAAAGGGGTGTGCGCTCAGGCCGCGGGCGCGGCGCGAGCGCAGGACCGCCAGGCTCGCCTCCCGGGCGGCGCCGGCCGCTCCGAGGCCGCGCTCGAGGAGCGAGCGGTAGAAGGCCTCCATCCACTCCCGCGCCGAGCGGTCCTCGACGGCCCAGAGGCTCAAGACCAGCGAGCTCACCCCGGCGAGCTGGAAGGCGCGGCGAAGGCCCAGCACGCCCTCTCCCGCGAGGATCTCGCCCGCGCCCGTGTCGCAGGCCGAGAGGACGGCGCCCTCGACGCCCGAGAGGTCCAGCGCACCGATCTCCTCCGCGGTGAGCACGCCGTCGCCGCGCCCGTCCTCGGCCCCCGCGCGCCGGTTCGCGCCGGCGAGGGCCAGGCCCGAGAGGCCGAGGGCGCTCTCGGGCTCGCTCCGTGCGGGCTGCGGCCCCGGCCGTCTCGCCGCGACGATGCGGCCGATCCCGCGGCTCCCGGCCGCGCCCGCCTCGAGAGAGCCGCCCTCGCCGAGGAAGAAGCCGTGGGTCGCGAGGTGGAGCCAGCGCCGGCCTGGGGCCCCAACCTTGAACGCCTCCTCGGTCGCCTCGGGGCCGAGGAGGAGGGCGACCGGCCCGGCGTCCGGCCCGCGCGACGAGGTCCACAGGCGGGCGATGGCCCGCGCCTCCTCCGCGGCCTGCGGGAGCTGCCCGAAGCGGTGGGAGCGGAAGCCCCCGGGCCCCTCGGGGACGCCGCGCAGGGCCACCTCGGGCCCCCCGGGCGCCTGGAGGTCCCTCTCGAAGTCCGGCGCCCCGAGGACGAGCAGGCCGGTCCCGCCCCCGCCGCCGGTGCCGGCGGCGCCGCGTCCCGAGCCTTCGGGGAGCCCCGCGAGGTCGCGCTCCGCCGAGAGGCCGTGGAGGAGGGGGCCGCGCTCGACGAGGTGCTCGCCGGCTCCGGCGGGCAGGGCCGCGAAGCTCACGAGGTGGAGCGCGCCGTCGGGGACGACGAAGACCCGAGCCGCGCCGCCGAGCCGCGCCGCGACGGGGTCCCACAC
>JACQVW010000269.1 GCA_016209535.1 Planctomycetota bacterium
CCCTCACGAGCCTCTCGAAGACCGGCACCGCCTCGGGGTACTGCTCGTCCCGGAAGTAGTACACGGCGATCTCGTGGATGGCGTCGTCCGCGAAGGGCAGGTTCGGGTACTGGGTGATCAGCCCGTCCTCGCCCACGAGGAGCTCGATCCCGCGGCCCGGACACCCGTACGAGAAGCCGAGGAAAGAGCAGATGGCCCTCTCGTGGAGGTAGTCCATCGCGATGTCGTGGACTCGCTGGAAGGACCGGTTGAGGATGTCGCCCTCGGGCTTGCCCTTCCCGTAGACGTCGCGATAGGTCTCGACGGCCTTCTCGTAGTTCCCGAGCTGGTAGTAGCACTCGGCGATGAGGAAGCTCGTCTCGGGGAGGGTCGGGTCGTCGCTCGGCACCTGTCCCTTGTAGAACAGGAGGCCCTCCAGCGCGTCGGCGTAGGCACCCGCGTCGAAGGCCTCGCGCGACTCCGCCCGCACCTGGGCGGGCGGCCCCCATTTCCCCCGGGTCGGCCGCACCCAGCCTGACCGCGCCTCCCAGGCGTAGTCCCCCTGCCCTGCCACCTCCTTCGTCCGCGGCGTGTCGTCCTTCCGGACGACGGCCGAGGAGGCGCACGCCGAGAGCAGGATGCCGCAGGCCCAGGGGTGCAGCAGCCACTGCCGGCGGGGAGCGCTGGCTCGGGGTCGCATCAGATCCAATGGGCCGACGATTCTAACAGGACCAGCTCCCGATCCAATAGCCCCGTCCGCAGGTCCGTGAGGGCGCGCCGCAGGGCTCGCCCGTGGGCCTCCCAGCCCGCCAGGGCCTGTTCCCAGGCCCTGTCTCGAGCGGGCGCCGCGAGGCGCTCCAGAAGCCCCAGGGCGGGCCCGGCGAGCGTCATCCCCCCGCCCGCGGGAGCCCTGGACCGGCAGCCCCGGCAGACGATCCCGCCCGCCCGAGGGCTCAGAAAGACTGCCGCGGCGTCCCGGGGCCGCTCGCGGCCGCACTCGACGCAGGCGTCCATGGGCGCGAGGAGCCCCAGGAGCCGCAGGCTCGCGGCGTCGAACCTCGCCAGGAGCGGCGCCAGCTCCCCGGGCTCCGCCGCCGCGATCCCGCCGAAGGTCTCGACGGCGAGGTCGAACAGGCCCCCCTCGGCCTCCCCGGCCACGGCCACGGCGCGCAGGAGCTCGATCACGTGGGACGACGCCACGTGCCGGTCCCAGCGCAGGCGGACGCCCCGGAACCCGTCGAGCACCGTGCTTTCCGTCAGCACCGAGAGCCCGCCGCCGTGCCGCTCAAGGTAGAGCACCTCGTACAGCACGGCGAGGTCGAAGGGGCCCTGGAAGGAGCCCTTCGGCCTGTGGGCGCCCTTCGCGATCCCCTCGACGAGGCCGCGGGCGCGGCCGAAGAGAGCGACGACCTGGCTCGAGTCGCTGAAGTCCACGCACCTCAGGGGGATGGCCAGGTCCTTGCACTTCATGGCCCGGCGCGGCTCCTCGCGTCGGCGGGGTCGGGGACCGCCTTCTCCGGGGCGGCGGCCTCCGCCGGCTCCGGGGGCTCGCCCGGCGGCCCCTCCTTCACCGGGTAGCGGATCCTCAAGCGCCGCACGCGGCGCTCGTCGGCGCTCACGACCTCGTAGCGCTCGGCGCCGACCTCGAGGGCGTCGCCCACGGCCGGGATCCTGCCCATCTGCGAGTAGAGGAACCCCCCGATCGTGTCGTAGGCCTCGCCCTCGGGGATCTCAAGCCCGAGCTGCTCGTTGACCTCGGCGATGCGGAGCGACCCGTCCACCTCCGCCTGGCCCGGTCCGAGGCGCTTGATCGGGGGCCTGTCGAGCTTCTCGTGCTCGTCGGTGATCTCCCCGACGATCTCCTCGATGATGTCCTCGATCGTGACGAGCCCGGCCGTGCCGCCGAACTCGTCGAGGACGATCGCGATGTGAAACCTCTGCGTCTTGAACTCCTGGAAGAGCTCGCCGATCTTCCGCGCCAGGGGGACGAAGTGCGGCTTCCTCGCGATGCCGCCCAGGGAGACCGCCTCGCGGCCCTCCCAGTACTTGAGGAGGTCCTTCACGTACAGGATCCCCACGATGTTGTCCTTCGAGCCCCGGAAGACGGGGATCCGCGAGTGCCCGCACTCGACGGCCCGGCGCACGTTGACGCTCAGGGGGTCCTCGAGGTCGAGGCAGACCATCTCGGTCCGCGGGGTCATGACCTCCGAGACCTCCACGTCGCCGTAGGTGATGATCGACTCGATCATGTCGATGTCCCGCGAGCGCAGGAGGCCCCCGCGTTCGCCCTCCTCGGCGGCGGTGAGGATCTCCTCCTCGAGGATGTCGGCGCTGGGCCTCTCGGCGCTCCCGCCCAGGACCTTCACGACGGAGCGCACGAGGCCCGACGTCACCGCCCGCAGCGGACCGAAGACCCGGTGGACCCAGTCCAGGACCCGAAGGCGCCTCAGGACGATCACCTCGGGCCGCAGGCGGGCGGCGATGCCCGGGACGATCTCGAGGAAGACCACGAGCACGAGCACGAGCTCGAGGCCCAGGAGGAGGCACTCGACGGCGGCGCTCCCGAAGGACATCCCGGCCCACTGGGCCGACTTCGCCGTCCAGCGACCGAAGCCGAGGCTCAGGACCAGGAGGAGGCGCAGGAGGAGGTCGAGGGCCCGGAGGCTCGCGGAGTACTCCGCCTCGCGGTCGAGGTAGCCCTCGATCTCCTTCCGCCGCTCCTCGGGCGCCCCTTCGAGGAGGACCTTGCGGGAGAAGACCGCGAGGGCCTGGCGGCACACGCCGGCGTAGATCCCCAGGACGAGGAAGACGAGCGCCACGCCGAGCCAGGCCGCGTGGTAGCCGCCGATGACGAGCGCGCTCATGGGCCCCTCGACCTGCGCTCGTGCCGCTGTGGAGGACCCATGGCCGGCGCGCCCTCAACGCTGGAACATGGGGAGGTAGCCGAGGGGCACCTCCAGGATCAGGAGGGCCATGGCCGTCGCGTACTCGTCCCCGAAGTTGCTCTCCCAGGAGCCGTCCTCGCGCTGCTTCCTCAAGAGGTGGTCCCGGACCGCCGGGTACCACGCCGCCCAGAGGTCTCCCCCGTCCTGGTAGAGGGTCTGCGCCGCGTAAAGGTTGGCGTAGAAGTCGTGCTCCTTCTCGGCCGCGAGCCAGGGGTTCCGCTCCTCCGCCAGCTCCCGCCGGACGTGCTCCAGGCCCAGGCGGAGCTCCTCGGAGCGATAGACGCCCGCGGCGTTGAGGGTCGAGAGGGCCGCGACGGTGAGGGCGTAGGTCGTGCGGTCGCTCATGTCCACGGCCCGCGATCGCGAGTACTTGAACTTCCCCCCGGGGACCTGGCAGCCCTTCACGTAGCGCAGGGCGCCGTCGATGGTCCTCCCGTCCACGTGGAACCCCGCGTTCCGGGCCGCCCGGAGCGCCTGGAGCGCGCAGACCGTGACCGAGGCCTCGTCGAGGTGGGTCGGGTTCGAGGCGGTGTAGTACCATCCCCCCTCCTTGCTCTGGGCCTTCTCGATCACGCCGACCGCGGGCCGGACGATCTGCGCGATGCGCTCCTCGTGCTCGCTCATGCAGCCGTAGAGCTCCGAGAGGAAGAGCACCGCGTACGAGTGGCCGTGCATGCGGCTCTGGTCGTCCGCCTCGCCGATGAAGCCGTCCTTGACCGAGCTCTCGAGGTAGCTCAGGCACCGCTCGAGCATGCCGCCGTAGCGCGGGTGGGACGGCTGGCAGCCGGCGCCCAGGACCGCGAGGCCCGCGAGGCTCGTCACGGCCACGGGGTACCGGGCGCCGATGGCCCCGCTCTCCTTCTGCGCCGCCCGGAGGAGCTCCAGGGCCCGATCGATCTTGCCCCGGGGTCCCTCCCACTGCTGGACATCGACCGCCGGCAGGACCTCGGCTCGCGGCGAGGACGAGTCCGAGGCCTGGCCGCGCGCCTCGGCGAGGGCCCCGAGGACGGCGAGCGCCGCCCACCACCCGGCAGCCCGCTCCGCGGCAGGACGTCTCGGCGACCCGGTGCTCATGGTTCCGCGCCGGCCCCCATCATCGCTCCTCGCCGCGGGGCTCCCCGGCGCCGCCCGCGTCTTCGCCGCCCTGGGGGCCCTGCTGGGCCGCCTGGAAGTCCTTGATGAGCTCCGCGGTCATCCTCGAGACGCTCCCCTGCTTCTGGAGGAGCCGGTCGAGGGCCTTCTCCCAGGACTCGCTCACGGTCGCGCCGCGGCCCTCCCCGGCCTCGCCGGCGCTCGCCTTGCGCAGGTCCTCGAGGTCCCGCGTGCCGCGGTTCACGTCCTGCTGCATCTCGCGCAGCATGCGCAGCTCGGCCACGACGGGGACCAGCCTCGGGCGCACCGGCATGGGCTGGCCGGGGGACGGCGGAGAGTCCTCCGGCGGCGTGTCGAGCTGCTCCTTCAGGATCGCGATCAGACGCTCGAGGTCCTGCACGACCTCCTTCTCGAGGAACTGCGTGTAGGTCCCCGTGTCGAGCTCCTTGAGCGCGTCGCGGATCTGCCGCATGTCGGCGCTCACGCCCCTCAAGACGAAGGTGAAGACCCGGGCCATCTCCTCCTTGAGCTTCCCGTTGAGCTCGTCGACCCTCTCGGCGAGCTCCCCCTGCTTCCCGACGAGCTTCTCGAGGAGCGCCTGCAGCTTGAGCTTCTGCCTCCGGCTCTCGCGCGCCTCGCGGCCCGCGTCGGCCTGGGCCGTCTCGGCGTTGATCTTCTCCTGGCCCTCCAACACGTCCGTGAGGGCGTCCACCATGTTGAGCATCTCCTGCTCGCGCTTGAGCCTCGCGAGGCGCTCCTCCTCCTCCCGGAGCTCCTCCTGGGCGTTCCGGAGCTTCGCCAAAGCCTCCTCCTGGGCCTTCTCCGCAGCCTCGGCCTCCTCCTTGGAGAGCTCCTCGGCCGCCTGCTCCATGCTCTCCGAGGCGTCCTCGAGGCCCTGGGCCTCGTCCGCCGACCCCTGGGAGCCCTTCGACGCCTCCGCCGCCCGCTTCGCGAGCTCCTTCGTCAGCCTCGCGAGCTCCTCCTGCTCCGGCTTGTCCTTCTTGATCGACTCCTTCTCGAGGCGCGCGAGCTCGTCCTTCTCCTCGTCCTCGAGGGCCGAGGCGGCTCGCTGGAGGCGCTCGACGGCCTCCCCTTGCTTCTTCTTCGCGAGGCCCGGGTCCTTGGCGCCCGCCTCGGCGGCCTGCCGCATGGCGCGGCCCGCCTCCGAGAGGGCACGCTCGGCCTCGGCCAGCTTGCCGGGGCCCTGCGCGTCCTTCCTGCGGAGCTTCTTCTCGAGCTCCCGGGCCTTCTCCCGCGCCTCCTCGGTCCTCCGCGCGAGCTTCTTCTGGAGGTCCTGCGCCTTCTCCTCGACGCTCCGGCCCTCGAGGGCCTGGCGGCCCTTCTCGAGCTCCGCGGCGGCGCGCGCCAGGTCTGCCTGGGCCTTCGAGCCCGCGTCCCGGGCGCCCTTCCGGTCGCCGTCCTGGACGGACTTCCCGGCCTTCTCCATGCTCTCGGCGGCCTGGCGGAGCGCCTCGGCCCCCTTCTCGAGCGACTCGCGCGCTCCCTCGCTCGAGCTCTCCCGCGAGCTCTGCTCGACTTGCGAGGCGCCCTCCTGGGCCTGACCCTCGAGCATGCCCTGCTCCTGGGAGAGGCCGGCCGTCTGGGACGCGTTCGACTCCTCGAGGCGCGCGAGCTCCCGGGCGAGCTCGTCCCGGGCGCGCTCCAGCTCCTCGGTCGCCTTCGCCTCGTGCTCGAGCGCTCGAGCCGGCTTCCGCTCGCGCAGATCCCCGGCGGCCCGGTCCGCCTCCTCGGCGGCCTTCGACGCGGCGAGCTTCGAGCCCTGCGGGGCGGACTTCTCGGCTGCGACGTCCTTCGAGAGCGCATCGAGCTTGCCCGCGAAGGCCCGGGCGGCCCGCTCGAGCTCCGCCTGCGCCTCCTTGCGGGCCGCCTCGCGCCGCGAGGCCTCGAGGTCGCTCGGCCCGGGCCGCGGCTGCGACGGCTGGCCCTCGGCGGGCTTCGCCTCCCCGGGCCGCGCCTCCCCGGGCTTCGCCTCGCCGGGCCTCTCTGCGCCGGGCCTCGCCTCGCCGCCCTTCGTTTCACCGCCCTTCTCCTCGCCGGGCGGCTTCACGTCTCCGGGCTTCGCGCCGGCCGGCTCCTCGCCCGCGGGCCGCGGGCCGCGGGGCCTCGCCTCCGCCGGCGAGCCGCTCGCCACCGACTCGGTCTGCACCTTGAGCTCCCCCGCCTCACGCAGGAGCTCGTCGATCCGCCCCAGGAGCTCCCGCGTCTTCCCGATGGGCAGGTCCTCGCCGGGGAGATCGCCGAGCTTCCGGTTGACCTTGCCCTGGGCCTCCTCGAGCCTCCGGGCGAGCTCCAGGGCCTTCTCGAGGGCCTTCTGGTCCTCCCCGGCGGCCCCTGGGTCCAGCGCCTCGGGGTCCTTGCCCTGCTCGAGGCCCGCCTGGACCTCCTGGATGCGGCCCACGTCCTCCCGCACCTGCTTGAGGCCCGCCAGAGCCTTGAGCCGATCGAGGAAGCTCTCCGTCTTCCGCCTCAGCGTCTCCTGCTTGTCCGCGATGGCCCCGACCTCGCGGCGGCGCTTCTCGAGCTCCCCGAGCTTCTTCTCGAGGTCCGCGCCCTCGAACTTCGTCCGCTCCAGGAGCTCGATGATCGCGTCGAGCTCCGAGACCGCCCGGTCCTCGAGCCCTACGGCCTCGAGGAAGCTCGCTTTCCCGAGGAGCTCGCTGATATCGTCGAGGACGCGGCTCAGGTCCGAGCTGTGGATCCTGTCGGCGGCGGCCCTCAGGCGGCCCGAGTCCTCCGGCTGCGTCGCCTCGAGCCTCTTCGCGAGGCTCTGCATGCGGCGCCCGAGGTCGAGCAGGGTGTCTCGGATCGCCTTCTGCTCTTCCGAGAGCTCCGAGGAGCCCTCGGGGTCCTGGCCGCGGAGGCCGGCGAGGGCGAGGAGGAGGAGGACGAGGGACGTTGCGGAGGCCTGGAGGGTGCGTCGGAGTGGCGTCATGGCAGGGCTCATTTCTGGGGCTCCCGGGGACTCGGTCCCCGGATCTGGGAGCGCGTCTCCTCGCGGAGGTCGTCTTGCCGCCGCCGGAGCTCCCGGAGCATCTGGATCAGCGCGTTCACGTCGCCGAACTCGGTGAGGCGCAGGACGAGGCTCTCGATCTCCTTCTCGAGGGCCCGCTGCTCGGCCTCGATGACCCCGAGGCGGCTCACGGGAGGCGGGCTCTCGGCCGACTCCTTCTGGAGCCGCTCGATCAGGCCCTCGACCGCGGGCGACCTCCGCTTCCCGAGCTCCTCGAGGTCATCCCGCACTCCCCCCACCCAGCCCCTCCACTTCTCGTCGCCGACCTTGTTCCGCGTGGCCCGCGCGAGGAGCCGCGTGAGCTCCCTGGCCTCCCGGTCGAGCCCCTGGGTCACGCGTCCCTGCTCCTGCCGGTGGCGGAAGAGCTTCTGGGCCTCCGAGGGCACCACCTTCTCCAGGAGCGCGATCTGCCGGTGGAAGTCCTCGAGGTCCTTGCGGGCGGACCGCTGCTTCCGGAGCGCCTCGCGGAGCTGGTCGCGCACCACCATGAGCTGGTCGTTCAAGATCCTCAGCAGGTCCTCCTTCTCGACCACCTGCAGGTAGCGGACGTCGGACTCCCCCACGTGGCCGGCGTGGTCCGACGCGAGCGCGTAGTACTGGAGCCTCCCGCCCGGGACCGGCGGCCCGGCCCCTCCGGTCTCGAGGGCGGCGACCTTGATCAAAACCTCGTCCTCGAGCGGCTGGCGGGAAGTCCCCGGCCTGGCAGCGCCCGGCGCCCCCGCCGGGGCGCCGGCCCCGGGGCCCTCGCCGGCGGGCGCCGCGAGGCGCGGGAGGTCGAAGGACTGCGCCGCGCCGGTGTCCTTCTCGGGCGGGAAATACCGCGCCTCCACGGCGGCCCGCTGGAGGCCGTAGTCGTCGCTCGCCGCGACGCGCACGGGCACCAGGGCCTCGGCCGTGACCTCCTCGGTGATGCGCTCGGGCTCGAGGATCTTCACCGCCGGCTTCTGGTCCGGGACCGCATCGACCCGGAAGCGGTCGGGCCTCCGGCTCCGGAACCCGTCGGCGCCCTCGAGCTGGAAGTAGTACTGCCCGCTCGCAGCCACGGTGAAGTCCCCGGCGAAGCGCCTCGACTCCTCGACCGGGAGCTCCACGGCCCCCGGGTCGGGCCAGGCATCCTGGCTCGGCGGCGCGCCTGCGGAGCCCTGCGAGCCCGCAGCCTGCGCCTCGCGGAACACGAAGAATGCCTTCCTTATGGCCACGTTGGCCGCCATGCGGTACCGCACGAGGGTCCCCTGGGGCACCTTCAGGTTCCCGAACCGCAGGGGCTGCGCCTCGGGCGTGCTCTCCAGGCGCGTGTAGGGGGGGTACTCGCACCAGATCTCCATCGACTGCGAGTCGATCCTCGGCCGCAGGCGGACGTCGACCTCGAACGGGCCGATCTCGTCGTCGCCCCCGGCCACGGTGAAGCGGAAGGGGCGCGAGACGTTCTCGAGGAGGGTCCTGTAGAGGCCCGAGGCGGCCGCCGGGACCAGGATCTCCGAGCGGAGGACCTGCCCGCCGGGGCCCGAGGACCTGAGGACGACAGCGCGCGGCGAGCCGCGGTCGACGCGCACGGCGACCTCCAGGTCGTCGCCCATGGCCACGAGGGCCGGCTGGACGGCCGGGTCGGGGGCGACGAGGGCGAGCTCCGTCAGCTTGGGCCACGGCGCGGCGCTCAGGAGGGCGTTTCGCCGCAGCCAGAGGGCGGCCAGCTCGGGCTCGAGGAAGGCGGCGCTGCCCAGGGCGAGGGCGGCGACCCCGAGGCTCAGCCCCCTGCGGCGGATGCGGCCCAGGTCCACGATACCGTCCAGGCGCAGGCTCGCCGCCCGCTCCTCCACGCCCCGCACGACGGCGGCGAGGAGGGCCGGCGAGACGTAGGCGGCGGTCTCGCTCCCGGGCCTCGTGAGCTCCACGGCCGTCACGAGCGACTGGGCCAGCTCCGGGTTCGCCCGCTCGACGAGCCCCGCCAGGTCCGCGTCGCCGAGGGGCCTGGCGAGGAGGTCGGCCAGGCGCCGCACGCAGGCCGCGAGGGCCACGGCCCCGGCCGCGAGGAAGACGAGCCGCACGCCCCGGGGCAGGAGCAGGAAGTAGTCGAGGACGAACGACGCCGCGGCCGCCCCGGCGATGCCGAGGGCGAGCGCGAGGAGCCCGTCCGCGAGACAGGCCCCGCGGAGCCGGCCCCTCAGCCCCGAGAGGAGCTCGAGGGCCCGCCGGGGACTCTGGGTGGGCGCACCGGAGAGCATGGGCTCGGCTAGTTCTCCGTGATGGGCAGGTACTGGTTCGGCATCTGCAGGATGATGGCCGCCATGGCCGTCGCGTAGTTCGACCCCACGAGGTCCGCCCAGCTCCCGTCCGGGGCCTGGAGCTCGAGGAGGTCGTCCTTCACGGTCTCGTACCACCGGGTCCAGTACTCGCCGCCCGCCTGGAAGGCCGCCTGGACCGCGTAGTAGTGCCCGTAGAAGTAGTCGAAGCGGTTCCGGGCCAGCTCCAGGGGCGGCATGTAGCTCCAGAGGTACCGGAGCCCCTCGCGGACCTCCTGGGCGCTGTACTCGCCCGCCCCGTAGAGGGCCGTGACGCCGCAGGCCGTGAGGGCCCAGGAGTACCTGTGGCGGATGCTCACGTCGGGCTCGATCTGGTACTTGAAGACGCCGAGCCCGGTCCCGTAGGACATGAAGCTCCGCTTCACGTAGCCCACGGCGCTCTGGATCGTCTCCTTGGGCACCTGGATCCCGGCGTTCCGCGCCGCCCGGAGGGCCATCACCTGGCAGACCGAGATCGACATGTCGGCGTCGGGGGCGCCGGGCAGGTACCGCCAGCCGCCGAGGTCGTTCTGGGACTGGACGATGAGCCTCACGGCCCGCTTCAACGAGTCGTGGATCCTCTTCGAGTCGGGGTGGAGCGTCGTCCCGTGGGCCTCGGCGAGGAAGAGGGTCGCGAAGGCATGGCTGTACATCCGGGAGCCGTTGTCGGAGACGAATCCGTCGGCCCCCGTGTGGTCCATGACGTAGTCGAGGGCCTTCCGCACGGCGAGGCAGTAGCGCTCCCGAGAGCCCTGGTCCGGGAGGGTCCCCCCCGCGAGGAAGGCCATCCCGGCCAGCGCCGTGACGCCGACGTGCGGCGCCACGGTCCCCCGGTACGTCGTGTGCACCTTCCGGCCCACCCGATCGGTCCACGAACCGTCGGGGTTCTGGCTCCGGTAGAGGAACTCGAGGGCCCGGTCGATCCGGGAGCGAGTCTCGAGGTCGATGCCGATCGCCCCGCGCCCGCTGCCCGCCTTGCCGGCTCTCGGCTCCTGGCCGGCGGCCCGCCGTTGCGGGGACCAGGAGTCCTGGGCGGCCAGCGCGCCGCCGAGGGCAAGGAGGGCAGGGAGAGAGTGTCGAAGGATAGCCTTGCGGTAAAGTGCCACGCGCGACTCCGGATCGTCAGAACTGGCTCTTAGCCTTTTCCAGGGAACAGTTTACTTGCCCCAATCCTAAGCTGTCGAGGGCCCGAAAGCGATCGTCTCGGGCCCGGGGCGCGCGGCCCGTCAGCGGGCGGGCCCCTCCGCCGCCGGGGCATGGGCCGAGAGGATGCTCCTCGACGTCATGAGGACGAGGCCTCCCGCCACCTGAAGGCGGCCCGGATACGTGCCCCGGTCGCTCGGCGGCGGGAAGGGTCCGGGGCTCAGGTCCCGGATCCCCGTCAGGTCCAGGTCGGCCAGCTTGAGGCCCTCCTCGTCCGCGAAGAGGACGCCGCTCGAGGTGAGGACCCCGGCGGAGGGGATCCTCCCCGGGCACCGGAGCGAGGCGGCCCGCCGGGGGCCGTCCCCCCCGCCGTCGGGGGGTAGGTTCCCGTAAGCGTCCATCCCGCGGAGATCGAGGGCCGTGATCTCGCCCGGCCCCATGCCCTGGCTCGACCCCGTGAAGTACAGGAGCCCGCGGTGGAAGCCCAGGAGGTCCCTCAGGCCGCCGTCCGAGGCCCCGTGCCGCCAGAGGACCTTGCCCCCGGCGGCGGGCCCCGCGGGGCCCCGCCCGGTATCGAGGGCGTAGAGATAGGCCGAGTCCCGCGGCGCCAGGACGAGCACGTGCCCCAGGAGGAGGAGGGGGCTCGGGCCCCAGACAAGGTCCCGGAGGACCGGCTCCTGGTAGAACGTCGCCTCGAGCTCGATCGAGTCGTACGTGGCGAGCCACCGGAGCCTGCCCGTGCGGAGGTCCGCCGCCGCCGCGACCCCCATCTGGTTCACGTAGTACACCGTGCCGTCCGCCTCGTGGATCGCTCCGGCG
>JACQVW010000270.1 GCA_016209535.1 Planctomycetota bacterium
CCCCGGATCGAGGAGGCCGTGGAGCGGATCGCGCGCGAGCTCGAGCCCAGGCAGCTCATCGGGTGCAGCGCCGAGGGCGTGATCGAGGGCTGCCGCGAGCTCGAGCTCGAGCCGGCCTTGAGCCTCTGGGCGGCGTCGCTCCCGGGGAGCGAGGTGGTCTCGGCCCATGTCTCCGCGGAGCAGACCACGGACGGGCTCGTCTTCCACGGCGTCCCCGCCGTCCCGGAGGGGCCGGCGACGATGCTCATCATCGGCGATCCCTTCACCTTCCCCGCCCACGACTTCATCGAGCGGCTCGCGGAGGATCGCGCCGAGCTGCAGGTGCTCGGGGGCATGGCCAGCGGCGGCCGCTCCCCCGGCTCGAGCCGCCTGATCTTGGGGCCCAAGGTGGTGCGGGACGGCGCCGCCGTGGCGGTGATCTCGGGACGCGCCAGGGTGCGCCCGGTCGTGTCGCAGGGCTGCCGCCCTTTCGGGAAACACCTCGTCGTCACCAGGGCCGAGCAGAACGTGATCTTCGAGCTCGGGGGCGCACCGGCGCTCGAGAAGCTGCGGGAGCAGCTCGCCGGGCTGACGCCGGCCGAGAAGAAGCTCCTCGAGCGGGGGCTGCACCTGGGGATCGCCATCGACGCCCGCCGGCGAGAGCAGCGGCGAGGGGACTTCCTCGTGCGGAACGTCGCGGGGTACTCGACCGAGAGCGGTGCGCTCGTCGTGACGGACCTCGTGCGGCCCGGGACCACGGTGCAGTTCCACCTCCGGGACGCGGAGACCGCGAGCGAGGACCTGCACCTGCTCCTCCGGGAGGCGCGCGGCTCGGGGCCGCGGGCGAAGGGCGGGATCCTCTTCACTTGCAACGGGCGCGGGCGGCGGCTCTTCACCGTGCCGCACCACGACGCGGCCCGCGTCGCGGGGGAGCTCGGGGCGATCCCCCTCGCGGGCTTCTTCGCGGCGGGCGAGATCGGCCCGGTCGGCGGCAAGAGCTTCCTCCACGGGTTCACGGCGAGCCTGGCGCTCTTCGAGGAGGCGGAGGAGGACCCCATCCGGCTCAAGGAAACGCAAGGTGACGAGGCGAAGTAGCCCATGACGAACACCGCTCCCTCCGCCTACCGGCCGCTCCGGTCCACGGGCCGGATCCTCATGGGGCCAGGCCCCTCCATGGTCCACCCGCGCGTGTACGAGGCGCTCTCGAGGAGGCTCGACGGGCACCTGGACCCCGAGTTCCTCCAGATCATGAACGAGACGCAGGACATGCTGCGCGAGGTCATGGGCACGAGGAACCGGCTCACCATCTCCGTCTCGGGCACGGGCAGCGCCGGCAGGGAGGCCGCCCTCGTGAACCTGATCGAGCCCGACTACGAGGCCCTCGTGTGCGTCAAGGGCGTCTTCGGCGCCCGCATGTGCGACATCGTCGAGCGCCTGCAGGGCAGGCTCCACAGGATCGAGCGGCCCTGGGGCGAGGTCTTCACGCCCGACGAGGTCGCGGATGCGCTCGAGCGGCACCCGGGCGTTCGCGTGGTGGCCATCGTCAACGCCGAGACGTCCACGGGGGCTCACCAGCCGGTGATGGAGATCGGGAGGCTCTGCCGCGAGAAGGACAAGCTCCTCGTGGTGGACGCGGTGACGTCCCTGGGCGGGACGGAAGTCCTCGCCGACGAGTGGTCGATCGACGTCTGCTACAGCGGGACGCAGAAGTGCCTGAGCTGCCCCCCGGGCCTCGCCCCCATCACCTTCAACGAGCGGGCACTGGAGCGGATCCGCTTGCGCAAGCGCAAGGTCTCGAGCTGGTACCTAGACATGGGCATGATCGAGAGCTACTGGACCGACGGCAAACGCGCTTATCACCACACGGCACCGATCTCCATGAACTACGCGCTCCACCAGGCGCTCGCCGTGGTCCTCGAGGAGGGGCTCGAGGCGCGCTACGAACGCCACCGCAGGTGCTCCCGGGCCCTCGTCGCGGGCCTGGAGGCCCTCGGGTTTCGCCTCTTCGCCCAGGAAGGGTACCGGCTCCCGATGCTCAATGCCGTTTGGATCCCCGAGGGGATCGACGATGCGAGGACGCGCAAGCTCCTCCTCGAGCGGCACAACATCGAGATCGGCGGCGGCCTCGGACCGCTCGCGGGCAAGGTCTGGCGCATCGGCCTCATGGGGGAGTCCGCGAAGCGGGAGAACGTCACGGGCTTCCTCTCGGCCCTCGAGAGCCTCCTCTACCTCGCCGGCGCGAGGAAGGAGATCGGCGCGAGCCTCGAGGCGGCTGCGCGGGCCTACGGCGAGGCGAGCTGACGGCGCCCGCGGCCATGGGGACCGCCCGGACCGGCCAGGAAAGGAGCTTCCGCCTCACGCGGGCGGCCCGGGACGCGATGGCGGCCCATGTCGAAGTCGAGCACCCCGATGAGGCGTGCGGCTTCGTCTTCTCGAAGGGCTCGGAGCTCGAGGTCTGGCCCATGGAGAACATTCAGGACCGCCGGCACCGGGAGGACCCCATCGCCGACTGGCGGACGGCCCGCCTGGCCTACGAGTTCGACCCGAAGGCGTTCCAGCGCGTCCTGCTCGAGAAGGAGAGAGCGGGCCAGACCCTCCGCGCAATCTACCACTCCCACCCGGACCACGACGCGTACTTCTCCGAGACGGACAGCGCCGCCGCGGCCCCCCTCGGCGAGCCCAGCCTCCCGGGCGTCGTCTACCTCGTCTTCAGCGTCCGCGGCGGCAAGGCCGTGGACACGAAGGCCTTCGACTGGTCTCAGGCCGCGGGCAAGTACGTCGAGATGCCGATCGAGCTGATCACTTGAGCGGCTCGGGTCGCTCCACCCTCGTCACATCGCCCGTGAGGGCCTTGAGGAACTCGACGAGGTCCCGCTTCTCCTGGTCGGTCAGGGTCAGTTTCTTCATCTCGGGGTCGAGGTGCGGGTTCGGGTTCCCGCCCTTCGCGTAGTACTCGACCACCGCCTCGAGCGTCGCCTCGCTGCCGTCGTGCATGTAGGGTCCCGTCGCCGCGATCTGGCGGAGGGTCGGGGTCTTGTAGGCGCCCTTGTCCTTCTCCGCCTTCGTGACCTCGAAGCGGCCGATGTGCTCCTTCTCCCAGTCGGGCTTGTCTGCGCCGATGCCGATGTTGTGGAACTTCTCGTCGGTGAAATTGAAGCCCGCGTGGCAGATCGAGCAGCGGCCCTTGTTGTTGTCGAGGAAGACCTGCATGCCGCGCACGGCCTCCTCGTTCAGGGCCGACTTCTCGCCGCTCTGGTAGCGGTCGTAGGGCGAGCTCCCCGAGAGGATGGTCCGCTCGAAGCTCGCGATGGCCTTCGCGATGCGGTCCGGGCTGACCGCCTCGTCCCCGAAGGCCGCCACGAAGAGCGGCACGTAGCCGGCGATGCCCTTGACCGTGGCCACGACGTTCTCGAGCGTGTTCCCCATCTCCCCGGGGTTCTGGATGGGGCCGAGGGCCTGGTCCTCGAGGCTCGCGGCCCTGCCGTCCCAGAACTGGAGCGTGCTGAAGGCGCGGTTGATCACCGTGGGAGCGCTCCGCTTCCCCACGTGGTTGCCGATCCCGACCGCGGTCTTGAGGCCGTTCGACCAGCCCTTGGCGGCGACGTGGCACGTGGCGCAGGCCACCGTCCCGTCCCTCGACAGCCGCGCGTCGAAGTAGAGGTGCCGCCCGAGCTCCACCTTCGCGGGCGTCACGGGGTTGTCCGCCGGGACCTTGAGGGCGTACGCGTCAAGCCCCAACGGCAGCTCCGAGAGGGGCTCCTTCACCGCCGAAACCGCCGCCGGCGCCGCGGGCGCGCTCGAGGCGGGCTCCTTCCCCGGGTCCTTGAGCTCGGGCCTCGGGCTCCCGCGCTCGCAGCCCGCGAGGAGGGCCGCTGCCAGGAGGCCTCCGAGCCTGTGGATCGTCCTTGGTCGTCTCATCTTCGTGCCTTTCTCGTTCTGGTTTCGGCTTGGTTCAAGACCGGGTAACACCCGGTCTTGAACCAAGCCATGCTGGTCTTCGCCGTAACTCTCCAGCAAGGAGCATGTCCCGTCTTCCCCTTGGGGGGACAGAGGGGGGAGAGCACAGGCGTGATTCTGAACCGCGTAATCGCGGTTCTTGAACCACGCCCTGGTTTCCGTGTGTCCGCCCGCCGGCGTCTCGGAGGAATCACTTCGACGCCGCGAGCTCGAGCTTGAGCTCGGTCTCCTTGCCCGCAACGATCTCGATCTCCCCCCGCTTCTCGCCGAGGTGCTCGTGCCATGCGACGTAGGGGTGTTTCCCCGGGGGGATGCCGGCGATCGTGATCCCGCCTTGCTTGTCGGTGACCTCGACGTAGGGGTTCGTGTGGACGAACATGTAAGCCCGCATCCACTTGTGCACGTCGCAGGTGATCTCCATGAGCCCCGTGCGCGGGACCGGGCGGGGCCGCGGAGGGTCACCGCCCGGAGGCAGCGGGAGGTTGAAGAAGCTCGAGCCTGCGATGTAGGGGTGCGTCGTGTGGAGCACCGGGTCCGCGTTCTGGATGTCGATCAGGGTGCCCTTCATGGCCACGGAGACGTGCGGGGCGAAGGCGCAGTCCACGTTCGTCACCGTGACCTGAGCGGGAGGAGCCTTCCCCTTCAGTATCCCCTCGAGGCGCACGACAACGTTCTTGAGGCCGCGCGTCTCCTTGTCGACGATGAGGTTCTCCGTGAAGACCTTGTGCCCGCAATGGGGGATGTCGATGTTGACGGGGACCTCCGTCGGCTCGGGGATGGGGTCGCCCGTGTAGAGGACGGTGCAGCGGAGGGAGCCGGCGTTTGCCACGTCGGCGACCTCGTACCGCCCGGCGTCCTTGAGGATCGCGGCCGCCTTGCTCGCGGCGCTGGGGGCCGGCGCGGCCTCCTTCGCGCCGGGCCCTGCGGCCGGCGCGGGCACGGCTGCGGGCGGAAGGCTCGGGGCCGGGGCCTTCCCGCCGTCGCAGCCGGCGCAGGCCAGGAACGCCAGCGACGACGCGAAGAGCTGAGAACATACAGACTGCGAGCGCTTCAAAGAGACCTCCGGCACACGGACAGGGACGCCTTGGATGGAACCCAGGGATTATAGTGGGCCCTCGAAGCGGGGGAAGAGACTACCCGGCAGAGAGCACGCCGGCGCCGAAGGCGAGGAGGGCCCAGAGGCCAAGGGAGATGACCGAGGTCACGACCGCGGCGATCACTCGGCTCGGGGGCTTCACGGTGTACGCCGTCCCGAGCTGCCAGAACGTGAGGACCAAGAGGATGATGGACGAGGCGGGGACGAGGAGCCACAGGAGTCGCAGGACAGCGTGCCACTCCGAGCCCGGGCCCAGCCCCGCCGCCCATGCGCCGCCGCCGACGAGGACCGTCGCCGCGAGGTTGGCGAGCCCCCAGGCGACGCTGAGCCTCCGCGTGCCGAGCTCGGCGAGGTACGAGCCGGGATTCTCGTCCTCGTAATCCGGCTCGAGGGTAGACCGTTCACCCCCCCCGTCGCGGCGCGGCTCCATGCGGTGGAGATCCTGCAAGGCTCGGCGCGTCCTACCTCGGCGCCCCTCCGGCGGACCTGAGCGGGACCTTGCGCACCATCCGATACCCGTCCTCCCGGAGCTCGGGGTAGTGGTTGTGGAGGATCTCCGTGGCCCTGTAGCCCATCTTGCGGTAGAGGAGCTGCGCGGGGAGGTTGCTCTCCTCCACCTCGAGGCTGATCTCGCTCTCCCGCGGCAGCCCGGCGGAGGCCTCGCCTCGGGCCCTGGAAGGGCCATCCGGCCCCCCCACGGGGTGGAGCGCGATGTCGCGCTCGCGGGCGATCGCCGCGACCTTGAGCGCCATCTGCTCGATGAAGGCGAGACACCGGCTGGCGAGACCGCGGCGCCGGCAGGCCGGGTGGATCGCCAGGTTGAGGATGTGCGTGCTCGCCGCCCGTATCTCCAGGACGAAGTAGCCCGCGACCTCGGTGCCTCCCCCGGCGGAGCCCGGGGCCCGCGGGGCCTCCATGACCACGCAGCTCTGGCCGCTCTGCCTCTCGAGGGCGCTGAGGAACCGGTCCTGCGCCCAGGGAAGCCGGAAGGAGAGCCGCTCGATCTCGAGGACGCGCGGCAGGTCGCTCCGGCGCATGGGTCGGAAGGCCAGCGCTTCGGCCGGCTGGGCGGACGCTTCGCTCATGGCCCCATCGTATCGCGCGGGCG
>JACQVW010000282.1 GCA_016209535.1 Planctomycetota bacterium
GATGTCGAAGAGGAAGATCTCCTTGTTCCCCTCGTCGTTCGTCCCGAGGACGTCGGCGTCGGAGGAGTAGACGACGAACTTGCCGCCCGGCGCGACCAGGGCCTCGTCGACGTTGCAGCCGATGACGGTGGTCCACCCTTTCCGCACGTTGTGCAGGTAGAGGACGTTGCCCCTCGAGTAGACGAGCGTCTTGCCCGCGAGGTCGACGGACGGGTCTTGCCAGTCGACGCTGCCGGTGGTGAGCCGGCTCGTGGTCTGACCGAATGCGGGGACTGCCACGACCGACGCGAACGCCACAACAGACGCGCCCTTCAAGAAGGGACGAAGCATGGGATACCTCCGAGAGTCCGAGAGTCCGAGAGTCCGAGAGTCCGAGAGTCCGAGAGTCCGAGAGTCCGAGAGTCCAGGAAACTACCGATACCGCAATGTCTGTCCTGGCCCCCATCCCTTCGGCACGAGACCGGAGCCGCCTTGAGGGTCGCCGGCGGCCGCGAAGGGCCGATCACCCTCGAAGGAGGAGCGCCACGCTCTCGATGTGCGCCGTGTGCGGGAACATGTCCACGGGGTGGACGCGCTCGAGCCGGTAGCCGCAGCGCTCGGCGAGGGCCGCGTCGCGAGCGAGGGTCCTCGGGTTGCACGAGACGTAGACCACGCGGCGCGGCCGGAGCCCGCCCAGGAGGAGCCTCCAGACCTCCTCGGGGCACCCGTCGCGCGGCGGGTCCATGATGACGGGCCCGAGAGGCGGCCTCGCTGCGGCCGGCGTGCCGGCGAGCCGCCGCAGGTGGTCCTCGACTCGGGCCCGCACGAAGCGGCAGCGCCCGGCGGGCACGCGGCTCTCGCGGAGGCTCGCGATCCCGTCGGCGACGGCGTCGGGGCTCTCCTCGACGGCCACCACCTGGCAGCCCCGGAGCGCGAGGGGGATCGCAAAGAGGCCGGCGCCGGCGTAGAGGTCGAGGACGGTCCCCGGCTCGCCGCCGGGGACGAGGCCGAGGACGAGGCCCGCGAGCTTCTCCGCGGCCCGCGTCGAGGTCTGGAAGAAGGACCGCGGCGAGAGGAGGAACCGCGCCCCGGCCACGGTCTCGAGCAGGCGCGGGCTGCCGCAGAGCCTGCGCGCCTCCCTGCCGAAGAGGAAGGGATCCGGCCCGGCGTGGACGCTCAGGTGGAGGCTCGAGGGCGCATCGCGGCCGCGGCCGATCTCCCGCGTGGCCTCCGCGAGCCCCTTCGTCTCGCGCGTGGCGACCAGGGTCGCGTGCGCGTCCCTCGAGCCCGCGGCGGCGCGCACCACGATGTGCCGCGCGAGGCCGCGCCGCCCCTCGCCGTCCGAGCCCGGCACGCCCCGTGCGAGGAGCGCTTCGCGGGCCCTGAGGGCGGCGCGGTTCCCCGCCTCGGAGTGGACGGGGCACTCCTCGACCTCGAGGACGTCGCGCGTCCCCCGCCGGTAGTGCCCCATGACGAGGCTCCTCCCCCCGGAGCCTGGGCCGAAGACGAAGTGGACCTTGTCCCGGAAGCCCCAGGGCGCCTCGGGGTCGCGCCGGTCTCCGCTCCCCTCGAGGCCCAGGACTGGCCGCACGTCGGCGGGCCGCCCGAGGGCCCTCTCGAGGAGCGCGGCGAGCATGCGCCGCTTGGTCCGGAGCTGCTCGGCGTAGGCGATGTGCTGCCAGGCGCAGCCGCCGCAGGGGCCGAAGTGCCGGCAGCGCGGAGCGACGCGGTGTGGCGAGGGGCGGACGACGCGCGCGACGCGCGCCCGCGCGAGCTTGCGGTTCGAGGAGACGACGACGGCGCGCACCCGCTCGCCGGGGACCGCCTCGGGCACGAGGACCACGTAGTCGCCGATCCGCCCGAGGGCGTCGCCGTCGAGGCCCATGTCGGTCACCTCGAGCTCGACCTCGGTGCCCGGCCGTATTCTCCCGGGCCGTCCCGCCGGCCCCTCGGGCCTCCCCACGGCCCCAGCGGACCTCCCGAGCCGTCCGGCCGGCCCGGCGGGCCTTCCGGGCCGCCCCTCGGATCCGTCGGGTTCCTCGGGCCTACCGGGCCGCCTCCCGCGCCTGCCCTCGGGCCTCCCGGGCCTCTCCGGCCTCCCGGGCCTCCGCCTCCCGGGGGCCGCCGCGCGCCGGAGCCTCATCGGAAGAAGTACCTCTTGAGGGTCTCGGGGCTCGCCGGGGGCGTCGCGAGGCTCACGGCGATCGCGAGGAGGAAGGACGTGGGCAGAGACACGAGCAGTCCGATGTTGCCCTGCGCGTACATGCCGAAGTGGCACCCCATGCCGCCGAGGAGGCCCGCCAGGGCCCCCTGCCACGTCGCCCGCCGCCAGAAGAGCCCGAGGCAGACGGGGGCGAGGAGCGAGACGCCGAGACCTTCCGTCGAGTAGACGATGATGTCCTGGAGGAACCGCGGCGGGTGCAGCGTGCGAGCGAAGGCGACCAAGCCCACGAGCGCGGTGACGGCGTAGCTCAGGCCCTTGACGGTCCGCTGCGACGCCCCGGGGCTGACGAACCGCTGGTAGATGTCCCGCACGAGGCTCGAGCTCACCACGAGCAGGTACGCCGCCACCGTGGACATGATCGCGGCGTAGGGCGCCGCGAGGAGGAAGCCCGCCAGGACGGGGGAGATGGGCGAGCCAAGCTTCCGGATCATGAACGGCATGATCTGGTCCGAGCTCGCCTCGCCGAGCTCCGAGGGCGGGTAGAGGGCGCGGGCGCAGATGAAGATAGTCACGATCGAGGTGTAGATCAGGGCGTAGTAGACGGCGCACATGCAGAGGGCCCGCTTGAGCGACAAGCTGTCGCGGAACGACATGAGGCGCACGAACTGCCCCGGCTGGCCCATCCCGATGATCGTCCACTGGAAGAAGAAAGAGACGGCGAGGATGGGCGGCAGGTACCCGGCCCGGGAGACGCCCTTCGCGGGGTTCTCGTAGGGCGGGCCCGGGCCGAAGACGAGGGCCGGGTCCTCGCGGTGGAGGGCCTCCGTGGCGGCGCCGAGACCGCCGGCCGCATGCAGCGCCAGGGCCGCGAGGGTCACGGCGCCGAAGAGCATGACGAGCCCCTCGAGGACGTCGGTCAGCGTCACGCCCCAGAAGCCGCCGTAAACCGTGTAGGTGACCACCATGCCGACGAAGAGGCAGAGGCCCGCGAAGTAGGCCGTGTTCACCTCCAGGCCGGCGATCGTGGACCCGGCCGCGGTCCAGCCCCAGGGCTCGAAGTGGTCGCGCCAGGCCTCGACCATGAGGAGGGCCCCCGCCTTGAACTGGGCGACGAGGTTCTCTCCGAGGAAGACCACGAGGATGAGGCTCGTCACGAGGCCCACCGCAGGGCTTTCGTACCGGTCGCGGAGGAGGTCCGGGACCGTGACGGCTCCCGAGAGGCGCCCGGCCTGGTTGAGGCGCTTCCCGAGGACCGCCATGGTCGAGAGCGGCACGACCATGTAGCCCGCGATCCAGAGGGCCATGACCCAGCCGTTCGTGTAGATCAGGCTCGGGAAGCCCATGAAGCTCCCGCCGCTGATGGCCGTCGCCGCGAAGGAGAGCGCGAGGACCCAGGGGCCGAGCATGCGGTTCCCGAGGAAGTACCCCTTCACGAAGGACCCGCTCGAGAAGTAGCGGTGCGCGGCCCACCCCAGGAGGCCCACGCCGATGAGGTAACAGACGAAGGCGACGAGCATCGCGCCTCAGCGCTCCTCGCCGGCCGGGCGGGGCGCAGCCCCCGCCGCCGCCCCGGGCTCTCCGCCGGCCGCCTCGCCGGGCCTCTCGCCCTCGACGTCCTCTCCCAGGTCGTCGTCGGCGATGCCGAAGAGGGCGAAGGCGATGGTGAACGCGGTCGCGAGGACCCACGGCAGCCCGATCCCGTAGACCACCCAGTCCGGGATGCCGAGCACCGTCGCCGGGAGGGCCTCGCCGCGCGAGACCGGCGCGTCGCGGTAGCCGCGGAGCCAGCAGAAGGTCACGGTCCACAGGATGCACGCGGCCCAGACCGCGAGCACGATCCAGGCCTCGCGGCGCGCGTTGCGGAGGAGGCGCGAGGCGGGCGTTTCCATGCCCCGCTTCTCCGCGATGGGGGGGCGGATTGTCAAGGGCGCAAGAGCTCCGGCGGCTCCGAGGTCGCCCACTTCGCCTGCTTCCCCGTCGCCTCCCGCCGGTCCTGCGCGCCCGGGCGCAGCCCTTCGCGCGCGCGCTGCTCCTCGCCCTCGCGGCCTGGACCGCGTGGAGGATGACCGCGTCGGCCTCCGCCGGCCGGCACCGCTCTCCGCCGCGAAGGTCGAGCTACTCGCAGTAGACTTCCCGTGGTCCCTCGTCAGGCGGTAGTCCCAGAAACAGCGTGCGCAGCACAGCGATCGGATCGCTGATGTCGAGCCGGGCGTCCAAGTTGAAGTCGGCGGCGTTCGGGCAGGCGGGCGCCTCGCCTGCGACGAATAGATAGTTGAGCACGGTGACCGCGTCGCTCAGGTCCAGGCGATCGTCAGGCCCGTGCCCTACTTGCGCACGTCCTCCAGCCGGATCTTCTTCCCCGCGCGCAAGCTCTTCCTGGCGGCCGCGATGCGCGCGAGAAAGCGTGGGTCGTTCTCGAGCTTGTAGTCGAACCAGTCGTCATCGGAGGCGAACCCGATGAGGACACCGGCGGGCCTTCCATGCACCGTGATCACGATGTCCTCTTTCGACGCCGCGCGAAGATACCTGGAGAGCTGGTCCTTTGCCTGCGCGAGTGCAACCTTCCTCATGTTGGGATCCCTTTCTCTTCGAGCCATTGCGCGGCCTGGGACTTCGGGACGATCGCCAGCACCTCGACGGTGCCCTCCTTCACATCATAAAACACACGGAACTCATCGATCCGTAGTCGGTATCGGGGCCTTTCCAAACCGCGCAGTCGCTTGATCCTGCTCTTGCTGGTTCTCTCCGGTTCATGACGGAGGTGCACGTGGATACCGTCCCGAACCATGGCCCATTCCCGAGCGGTCAGGCGCCGCGCATCGTCATCGGCTTCGGGCGCAAACACGATCTCGAAGGCCATTCTGTCCATAGGATAGCCAGAATGTTCGAAGCGGGCAACCTCGCTCGCGCGAGCTTCTCATGGGCATCCTGCCTGCCCGCCTGGAACCGGCATCCCTGGACCCCATCGCCGAGTTTGAACTCGAGCCGGACCGCCCCGAGGGGATGCGCCGGGCCGGCGGGCAGTCCGATGTACTTGAAGGTGAGGCCGAAGCGCTCCTCGAGCTCGGCCTTTCACTGCTCGAGCACGAAGGGCGGCGTTCCTCCACACGC
>JACQVW010000289.1 GCA_016209535.1 Planctomycetota bacterium
TCGTGGCGCGCGGGTCCCGGTGGCGCTACCGGGACGACGGATCGGACCAAGGCACCGCCTGGCGAGCGCCCGGCTTCAACGACGCCGCGTGGAAGGAAGGACCGGCGCAGCTCGGCTACGGCGACGGCGACGAGGCCACCGTGGTCGGTTACGGACCCGATGCCAACGACAAGTACCCGACCACCTACTTCCGCCGCGCCTTCGACGTCGCGGACGCGTCCGAGGTGATAGGGCTGACGCTCCGGCTCGTGCGCGACGACGGTGCGGCCGTCTACTTGAACGGCGTCGAGGCCGTCCCCCGCAGCAACTTGCCGGCGGGCGACATCGGCCATCGCACGTACGCCGAGGGGCCGGGAGTGCCCGTCGGCGGCGCCGACGAGTCGGCGTTCCTCGAGCTCGAGGTCTCCCCGGACCTCCTCGTCGATGGCCGCAACGTCGTCGCGGTCGAGGTGCACCAGGCGAACGCGACGAGCACGGACTTGAGCTTCGACCTCGAGCTCGCCGGCCTGACCGCCGGCTCGACGTCGCCGCCGGTCGTCCTCGACGGGACGACCACGGTGCGCGCGCGGGTGCGGAGCGGCGCCGAATGGGGAGCGCTGACCGAGGCTCGCTTCACGGTCGGGCTCAAGGGCCTCGTGATCAACGAGGTCATGGCGTCGAACCGCACGACGCTCGAGGACCGGGACGAGCCCGGGGAGTACCCCGACTGGATCGAGGTCTACAACGGCACGAGCGCGACCCTCGACCTCGGCGGGATGTACCTGACCGACGACCTCCTGGACCTGACCAAGTGGCGGATCGCAGGGGGACTGCTCCTCGGCTCGCGCCAGCACCTGGTCTTCCTGGCCGACGATGACGGGACCCAGGGGGAGCTCCACTTGAGCTACCAGCTCTCGCAGAGCGGGGAGACGATCGCCCTCGTCGACCGGGACGGGAAGACGATCATCGACCGGGTCGTCTTCGATGCCCAGACCGCCGACGTCTCCTACGGTCGCTACCCCGACGCCGGCGCCTGGGGCTTCTGCGAGCGGCCGACGCCGTACCTCCCCAACCGGCCGCACGCGCCGTGAGCGGCGCCGCCTGCCCCCGCGGCGGGCCCGCTCACCTCCCCACCACCTCCGCGAGCCTGCGCGCGTACCCGAGCCGGGGCGCACGGGTGGCGCCGTCCGGCAGGAAAGGGACGTGGTGGCCGCCGGCGCCGGGGACCGTCGAGACCTCCACGTTCGACGGGAGGATCGGGAAGAGGCTCGCGACGAGGTGCGCCGTGAGGACCACGGGGTCGTCCGTCGCCGGCTCGGCGAGGAGGAGGACCGTCTCGCGGGCGCAGGAGCTCCCGGCCATCGGGCCCGCCACGCCGGCGATCCGGTGGACCGTGATCCCGCCCGAGCGGAGCGCGCGGGCGGCGGCGAGGGCCCGCTGGGCCCCGCCCGAAAACCCCACGATCTCGACCGAGTCGCCCGGCCCCACGTCCTCCTCGAAGACGAGCCGCGCCGCCAGGTCGTACCCCATGCCGTGGGAGATGTTCAGGAGCGACCAGAGCGTGTCGAAGAGGCTCCCGTAGCGGTACGGCGCCGCTCCGACCACGACCCCGGGCCGCGCCTCCTCCAGGGCGCGGACCCAGGCGGCCAGGTACTGCTCGTCGCCGCCGCCGATGTGGATCCCCTGGGTGACGGCGATGCGGCTCGTCGACGCCGGCGGCGCCGAGTCCGCGGGCGGCGCGCGGTGGTCGAAGAGGGGGCCGGCGATGGGCACCGCCGCGATGGCGTCCCTCAGGAGGTCGAGGGGCGTGTGGCGCGAGCGCACCCGGAAGCGCCACGTGAGGGCCGTCCAGCCGTTCCGCCAGTCCTCGGCGACGGCGAGGGCGGCCCGCTCGAGGCTGACGGGGGAGACGGGGCTCCTGCCCTCGGAGAGGGGCCCGATCCAGCCTGCCGAGAGGAAGCTGAGGGGCGACTTGACCGCCTCCCCGGCGAGCTCCTTGAGCCCCAGGACCCCGTAGACGGCGTAGTCCAGGAGGAGCTGAGGGTACTCCCACCACGCAAGGCTCCCGTAGCCCGTCGATCTCCTGCCGCCGGGGGGCGCCGGGAGCACGGGGAAGGCCACGTGGTCCGAGCCCAGCAGGACGCCGCGCTCGTCCGTGTAGTCGACGAGGGTGATGGAGTCCAGGCCCGCCGCGTCGTAGCGGTACGCGGTCAGGGTGATCGAACCGGCCCCGCCGTCGATGGCCGCGGCGAGGCGCTCGTAGAGGTCGGCGGGCTCGGGCTCGAGGGCGCCGCGCCACCGGGGCTCGCCCCGCGCTCCGGGCCCGAGCCAGTGCTCGAGGGTCTCCCGCAGCTCCGAGAGGGGCCGCTCGCCCTCCTCGAGGGGCGCGGCCCGGAACGTCGTGACGGCCCAGGGGGCGCCCCGGTGGACCTTCAACCTCGAGAGCCCTTCCCGCGCCGGGTGGAAGAGGCAGCCCGGCGCAAGGGCGGCGAGGGCGAGGGCGAGGGCGAGGATGAACGGGAAGCGGAGGAGGACAGGGGGACGGACGGAGAGGTGGGGGGGGGAAGGAGCGCGGAAGGGGACGGCGAGGGCCAAGGCGAGCGCGCGTCGTCGGGGGCCGACCATGCGGCACGGATTGTATCGAGGGGCCCCCGGCGGGGCGAGTTTGGGGATCTATTCGGGTATTTCGGGTCCGCGCGGCTTCCCGCTGCCGCAAAGCCGAGGAGGGCCCGGCAGGAGGCAAGAGTACCCTGTTCCTTGCGGAGACCGGCATCGACTATAATGCCGCCCGTTTCGGCGGGCCGCGGGCGTGGCGACGCCCGTGGCCGGTATGTGCTGCGGGATTCGTTGACGAGAGGGCCACCCGTGCACCCACACGAGAGCTTGAGAGGTGAGACCGAGGCGCCGCCGCCCGAGGCGAGGGCCGCGGAGCCGGCGACGGAGGAGCCAGGGATGGAGACGGGCACGTCGCGGGGGATCGTCCTCCCCGACGCGGTCCGCGCCGCCGCTCGGGGGGTCTTCTTCGAGACGAGGGCCCTCGACACGTGATCGAGACCCCACCGGAGCTCCTGGCCGCTCTGCGCGTGGAGCTTTCCCACGTGCGTGCGCCCCTCCCGAGGCAGATCGAAGCCCTCTCCGAGCTCTTCCGCCTCTTCACCTCGGAACGGCGGAGCCTGGGCCGCCTCTCGTACCTCGACGTCCCGAGGCTGCGGGCCGCGTACCTCCGCTACCACCTGCCGCTGAACACGGCGAGGGCCATGGCCGTGCTGAAGGACCTCCTGCGCGTCGCCCCCCGAGTGGCCGACGTCTCGGACGTCGTGGTCGACATCGGCGCGGGCCTCGGCAGCGCCAGCCTGGCCACGCTCCTCGGGCTCCCTCCGCTCGCCCGCCGCAGGTTCGCGCTCTACGACAGGAGCGCGGCCGCCTTGCGGGTCGCGCGGCGGCTCATCGCGAGGTGCCGCCCGGGCCGCGGAGGGCCCCGGTGGGGCCCGGAGCGTCCCGAGATCTTCACGCGCGCCTGGCGCTGGCCGGGCCTGCCGCCGATGCCGAGGCAGGGCCTCGTGTGGCTCTCGATGGTCCTCAACGAGCTGGGGGCTGGTGCGTCGCGTGGGGTGGACCCCGCGCGCCTCCTGGAAGAGCTCGCGAGCAAGCTCCGGGACCGGGGCATCGTGGTGATCATGGAGCCCGCGATGCGGGCGCCGGGGATCGCGCTCCTCAAGCTCCACGACGCGGCCCTGGCCTCGAAGGACTGGAGGGTCCTCGCCCCGTGCACGCACCAGCTCGGCTGCCCGCTCCTCCGCGAGCGGGACCGCTCGTGGTGCCACTTCCGGTTCCGGTGGCAGGCGCCGCAGCTCGTGCGCGACGTGGCCGACCCCCTCGAGCTCGAGCACGAGGAGCCGTCCTTCGCGTACCTCGCCCTCGAGCGGATCCCCTGGACTCCGGGCCACGCCTCCCCGGCGGCGCCGGCCGGTCTCGACGAGACGCGCGCCCGCGTGATCGGCGACGCCATGGACGTCCGCGGCGGGACGGGGATCTACCTCTGCGCGGACGGCAAGCGCCGGCTCGCCGCCCCACCGCCCCCGGAGGCCGCCCGAGGCGACGTGGTCGACGGCAGGCGCCTCGTTGCGAGGTGGGACGCCCCGGCGTGAAGGCCGCCTTCAACCCCCGCAGATCGCCGGCGGATAGGCGCACTGGGCCAGCGCATCGTCCTCCGGGTCCCGCCCGCAGGCCTCCATGCCGGGCGGCTGCGGGCCCGGGCCGCCCAGGAAGAGGAAGCTCAAGATGCGGATCGCGTCCGTGAGCTGGAGCTGACCGTTGTCGTCGGCGTCCGCCGCGTCGAGGCAGTCCAGGGCTCCCTCGCCGGCGAAGAGGAAGCTCAAGATCGCGATGGCGTCGGTGATGTTGAGGGCTCCGTCGCCCGTGGAGTCCCCCCTCCGGAAGAAGGCCCCCGGCACCACCGTGACCTCGCACCGGAGCGGCGCCGGGCAGGACACGAGGGCATCTTGGACCGCCGCCGTGTAGACGAGGCTCCCGGCGGGCGGATCGGAGTCGAGGTACGAGCTCTGTCCGGCGGCGAGCTTGATCAGATGAGCCCCGTTCCTCTTCAATACCACCGAGTCGAAGGCCTCCGCGCCGTCGACGGTGACCTGGACGCCCTCCGGCGTCTGGACGCAGTGGAAGCGCTCGTCGCCGGGGCACCAGCTCAAGTCGAACATCCTGCCGACGGTCTCGAAGGCCTTCTTGTTGCGGATCACGGGGCGCTGCGTCGTGCCCTCCACGGCCACGATGCCGAACCACTCCTCGGGGCGGTTCGAGTTGTGCTCGGTCACGGGGAGCTCGGACTTCCACCACTCGTCGTAGTACTCGAAGACGAAGTAGCCCGCGACGCGGGCGGGCTCGGCGGTGGCCCGCTTCCACTGCTCCAGGATCCCCTGCGCTTGCTGGTCCTCCGTGTTCATGCCGAAGCAGAAGCTGAACGGTTGCGCCGCGGCGGGCTGGCCGCAAAGCTGGCCCGCGGCGCACTCGTTGAATTGTCGCTGCGGCGAGGTCGAGTAGCCGCACTCGAGGACCACGAAGGGGATCCCCGGATAGGCTCGAGCCGCCTCGTCCAGGTAGGCCCTGTACCCCTTGAAGCGGAGGGCGGGAGGGAAGTAGCTGTAGACGTTCTGACACACGATGTCGAGGAAGCTCATGTCGACAGGGATGAGCTGGTCGGGGGAGAGGCGGTTGCGGTCCTTCGCGCCGAGCACGATGCCCTGGTTGGGGTCCGAGGCATGCCCGAAGAGGTGGCACTGCCCGCGCTGCGCCTCCCTGGCCGAGGCGGCCTCCGCGAGCTCGGCGATGAAGGACTGGAAGGGGTGCGGGTCGTTGAACTCGGTGACGACGGGGGGGCAGCCCGCATAGCTGTCGACCTTCGGGAGGTTGGGCACGTCGGGCACCTGGAAGCGTGTGCCCTTGAAGCGCGGCCGGTCCTGGTGGTCCAGGATCATCTTCCGCACGACGGCCGCGTTGACCTCGTTCCCGACGGCGTAGCACAAGACCACGTCGCCGGCGCGGCTGAGGTTGATCTTGTCGACCTCCGCGATGACGTGGTCCTTCAACGTCTTGAACGCCGTGGCCTCGAAGGGGTCCACGCCCTCCTCGACCTGGAGGTGGATCCCCTGGACGACCCAGAGGCCGTGCTTCCGGCAGGCGTCGTAGAAGGCCTTCGGGAGGACCTGGTAGACGCGCACGGCGTTGGCGTGCAGGGTCTCCTTGATCGCCCTCATGTCGTTGTCGAAGTTGACGTTCCTCAGGCTGCCCACCCACGGGACGTCGCCCGCGATGAAGGGGCTGTAGCAGATCCCCTTGAGGAAGAAAGGCTGGCCGTCGACGAGGATCTGGGTCCCCTGCTTCCCGACCCGCCCCGCGCATTGCCCGAGGGCGGACGACGAGGCCAGCGCGAGGACGGCGAGCATTCGGATCATGACCCGGGCACCCATGGTATTCTCCCGTGAGGAGGTCTCCGCAGAACCCAACGCGCGGAGCCAGCCGCTGTGCGGCGTGTAGGAGCAGGATACCAGGCGGGCGGGCCGAGGGCTATAGGCTACAGGGGCCTCAAGAGCCTGCCCTGCAGCCTGCCCAGGGCCCTCCCCGCCCTGGGTGGCGACTCACTGACTTCCCTCCCCTCGCCGTCGCCCTATCTCCCCCGATCCTCCGCTCGGTGGCGGCGATCCTTCGTCTCGGTCTGTCGCACGCCCCGCTTGCCTGGTAGACTGTTGGCACCCTTCGTAACAAGGAACCGGCGCGATTTCGAGCAGGTGCCGGGTCTCTCGATCGAAGATTGGTCGGCCTGACAGGAAACCTCTGCCAGGTTCCCCACGTACCGCCCGCAGACGGGCCGACGGCCGGAAGCCTGTAACGGCCTCCGCCGGTTGTCGCTCCTGAGGGGAGCCGGAGAGACCAGCAAGTGGCTGGCCCTCCCCCGGAACCCAGATCTAGACCTCTGGTCTAGAGTCATTCCTCACGACACAGGAGCGCTCCTACAATGAATCCCTCAGCAAGCCTTCCAATCGATGGGAACCCGGACCCCAGGCGCAATGGGAAACGGGGCACCCTCATCGTCGCGTCGCTCAGCCTTGCCCTCCTCGCCGGCGCGGGCGTTGCCCTGAAGGACCGCCTGCTCGAGTCCTGGTACCTCCACGAGCTGGAGCACGGGGACTTCGAAGCGCAGAAGGAGGCCGCGAACAAGCTCGGCCGCCTTTGCTCGGCGAGGGCGGTCCCCCTCCTCGTGAGGCTGCTCGAGACCCGCCCGGCGAGGCCGGACGTGCACTCCGGGGAGGATCCGACGGTCTATCTGGTCCTCGAGCCCGCGATCCTCGAGGGGCGGGGCGACGAGCTTGCCCAGGACCTGTTCGACCGCTGGCCGCCTCCCGACACCTATCTCCCCCTGTACCGCGAGTCCGCCGAGCTCGTCCGGGCGCTGAGCTTGATCAACACGGTCAAACCCGGAGCCGTCGTCCCTCACCTCGAGAAGTTGCTTCTCGATGAGGATCCCTACCGCTCCAGGATCGCGGCCGCGCTCTTGAGGTACGCCGGGTCCCGCGCCACCGGTGCCGTCCCCGCTCTCATCAAGGCGCTGAGGCTTCAGAGGCCGCAGCTCTGCTGGGACGATACCGATGAGGCTCCCTGCCACCGCCTGATCGCCGCCGCGCTTGGCAGGATCGGTCGAGCGGCGATGGAGGCCGTCCCGGTCCTGACGGAGATCCTGAGCGACGGAAAGAGACGGCACCTTCGCGAGGCCGCCGCTCAGGCCCTGAAGGAGATCCAGGGGACGGAACCGCTCAGCGGCTGGGAGGATGAGCTCCACCGGAGCCGCGGGGCCCCTGGCAGACCTCTTCCCGAGGGCTCGCCACCAGTGCTCCGGCGATCCACCGGAGCAGACTCGGCCGACGCGGAGGACGACGGCTCGCTCGGCCTCGCCGACTCGATCTTCCGCCTCTGCGGTGGCCTCCTGCTCCCGCCGAGGGGCGGCTGCGGCGTGGAGCGGCGAGAGAACGCACATCAAGAGCCGCCCTCGCAGGCGGCTCGTTTGCTCTGCTGGACCTGACTCAGGCCCTCGAGCGCTGATCTCTCTCATCGCAACCTCGGACCGTGTATGATGCACGCATGGGGCCCGGCGAATTGATCCACGAACATGTGAGGAAAGTGTGCACCGCCTCTCGCCTCCGGGCAGGCTTCCTTGAAGAGGTTGATGGCCTTCTCCAGTGGCAGGATACGGAATCGCGAGGAGGAGAACTGCGGGAGCACGATCTCCCTTCCAGCGATAGTCCCCAGCAGATCCAGGAGAGCGGAATCCACTGGCTTGATGGAGGTACCCACACCACAGACTTCCCCTCCACGCGAGGTGTAGACGTACGCGTATACGTCCATGCGCCGTCCTCCCGAGATACTTGGCATCTGCGCGTGCCCGATGAATCCCAGATCAGCGTTCCTGAGCCTGTCCCAGCTCGCGGCAGGCGCAGGCCCTGAGCTTGTCCAGTTGTGGAGCCAGTGGTCTCCCTCCAGGTCCATGTCCGCGAGCAAGGCCAGGAGGAGGGCTTTCGCTCCTTCCGGTTCTCTCAGGTAGGCATATACTGCCCGCTTCTCCGCCGATCCCTCCGGACTCACCGCCATAGTCCTCAATCGGTCCGGTCTGCCGCGCAGATCGTGCAAGTAGTACCGGACCAAGCACTCCCTCCAGAAGAACGCGGCAACGCAGAGCACTACCGCGCAGCCGAGACTGGCGCAGAGGGCTGCCCTCCTTCCCGCGGACGATCGCTCCATGCCGTCAGTGTACAGCCTGCTGCCGTGCTCCGAATCTGTCTTCGCGGCGCGCCTCGCCAGCGCAATCGGGGTCCCTCGGCTCGAGCCCGTGGTCGCACGCCGCGGGCGAGGCCATCGGCGGGCCGCCCCGGAAGACGTTGGGGAATGTGGCAACGGCAGGGACCGCTCCGATTCAGGCGGCGTGGGCGCGGCCACACCGGCGCAAGGAGGGGAGGGGGCACGCCGCGAACCGTGAGGCGACACTTGTCCAGTTTTCTTGCAAAAAAACTTGACTGGGGGGAAGGTCTCATGGAAGACTCCCCGCATGGGAGCCGCCCTTGCGTCTTCTCCACGCTCGCGAAAGACCGCCGCCCTGATTCGCCAGCGCATCGAGCGCGGCGGCGAGCGCCTATGGCGACTTGAAGACTTCCGAGACCTGCCCATCTCGGCGGTTGCCCGGGCGCTCTCCCGCCTGGTGAAGACCGGCCTGATCGAGCGCCTGAGCAAAGGTACGTACTACCGGACAAGACAAACATCATTCGGGACGAGCCGGCCGAATCCTTCGGCCATGCAGCGGCTGGCGTCTCGGAGGAAGACCGTCTTCCCTTCCGGAGTTGCCGCGGCAAACCTCCTCGGCCTCACCACCCAGGCCGCCAGGCAGGGCGAGGTGGCAACCAGCGCCCTTAGCCTGCCGCGCAAGCTCGTTGGCCCGGACACGGTGATCCACACCCGCCGCCCGGAGGCGTGGTCGAAGCTTTCCCAAACTGACGCCGCGTTGCTCGATCTCCTCCGCCGCGCAGGGGCGACGAGCGAGCTGTCGCCGACTGAGACCATCCGCCGGACGATCGCCCTGCTTTCCGAGAGGAGCCGCTTTTGGCGAATCCTCGGCGTCGCGGATACCGAGCCGCCCCGTGTCCGAGCCATGCTCGGCGCCCTGGGCGAGAGGCTCGGGCGTCCGGCAGCAGAGCTGAGGCGCCTTCGGGACTCCTTGAATCCGCTGTCGCGGTTCGACTTCGGCATGTTCACCGGATTGGCGAACGCGAGGGCCTGGCAGGCGAAGGAACGCCGTTGACATGCGCCTGTTCGAGCATCCCGACTTCGAGCAGGCGGTCCTCCGCGCCCAGGAGCACTTTCGCGGCCGAGGTTTCCGGCCGGCCATCATCGAGAAGGACTACTACGTCACCGAGGCGCTGCGAGCCATCGCCGCCGCGGCCGGCGACAAAGTGATCTTCAAGGGCGGAACCAGCCTCTCGAAGGGCTGGGACTTGATCCAGCGCTTCTCGGAGGACATCGACCTCTTCCTTGATCCCCTGGCATTCAAACCTCCGCTTGGCAAGCAGGGCATCGACCGGGAGCTGAAGCGAATCCGGAACGCCATCGCCAAGCACCCCGCCTTGACCTTCCTCGGCGAGGAAAGCCGGACCATCGGCGGCTTCGGTCGGCGCGACCGCTTCGCCTACCCGCAACGTTTCGGCGGCCCGGGCGAGGTCGCCGGCCGCGTCATGCTTGAGTCCGGAACGGCAAGCGGCAGAGAACCGACGGCGGACATGCCCCTGCGATCCTATCTCGCGCAGTTCCTGCAGGAGACGGGCTACACTCTCGGCGCCGAGGACGAAGGGGCCTTCACCATGCAGCTCCTTCATTTCCGGCGCACTTTCGTCGAGAAGATGTTCGCCATCCACGCCAAGATCGAGCTTCTCAAGCGGGAGAAGCGGGCGATCGGCGCGTACGCCCGCCACTACTACGACCTGTACCAGCTCGCCGGCGAAGCAGAGGTTCGCGCGATGCTCGAGTCGCCCGAGTACGTGGCGATCAAGGCGGACTACGACCGGATCAGCCGCGCGCACTTTGCGCGCGACTACACCCACCCCGAGGGCATGAGCTTCGCCCGAAGCGACGCTCTCTTCCCCCCGGACGCCCTCGCCCACGAGATCGCCGCCGCGTACGAGCGGCAATGCCGCGCCCTCTGCTACGGGCCCTTCCCCGCCTGGAACGAGGTGATGGCCAGGTTCGAGGAGCTGCGCCCTATGCTTTGACGCTTGTAGCCGCCACGGCAACCTCTTGCTCGGCGGCGTGCCCCCTTCCCCTCCTCACCCCCCCGCGCACGCCTCGGCCGCGCACTCGAGGTCCCTGGGCTCGAGCTCGTGGTCGCACGCGGCGGGCGGGGCCATGGGCGGGCCGCCGCGGAAGAGGTAGTCGAGGAGGTACACCGCGTCGGTCAGGTTCAAGGCGTCGTTCGAGTCCGAGTCGCAGGCCCGGGGGCACGTGGGCTCGGCGCCGCCCAGGAAGAGGTGGTTCAAGAGGAAGATCGCGTCCGAGAGGTTGATCCCCTCGTCGGCATTGCAGTTCCCGCGGGCGAAGCGCGAGGCGGACGCGGCCGGAGCGAAGGTGCAGATCGACACGTCGTCCAGGTACCAGCCCGCCGTGCCCACCGAGTCGTCGCAGAGGATGCGGAAGCGCACCCTCGTCTTGGGCCCGGCGTGCTTCGCGAGCGAGGCGCTCACGAGCGTCATGTCGCCGATCGCCCCGCCCGTCCAGCCGGGGATCGAGCCGCCCGCCGTGGAGATCAGGTCCGTGTAGCCCCCGAGGAAGATCTCGGGCCCCAGGTCCTGCCACGAGAGGCCTTCGTCGTCCGAGACCTCGAGGACCGCACCGTCGAAGCCGGCCTCGAGCTGGTAGGTGTGCCAGAAGGAGAGCACGGCGCCTTCGGGCGCCTCGATCCGCGGCAGGACCAGCGACGCGTCCTTCTCGAGACCCGGGTTGGGCGCGTGCCAGGACCGCGTCGGGCTGTGCGAGCGGTCGAGCTCGACCAGGCTCCAGTCGTCGGGGCCCACGGCAGCCGAGTGCGTCCAGCCGTCCACCGGAGGCTCGAGGGAGTCTTCGAGCTCGCACCTCCGCGCGATCGACGCCCGGATGCACTCCGGGAGCAGGGTCGCGTTCCCCGCCAGGTCCGTCGCCTCGATCCGGAGCTCCACGGCCGCCTCGGGGGCGAGGCCGCCGAGGACCGCCGCGTGCATCGTCACGAGGTGGCCGCTCGAGGCCAGCCGATCGAGGTTGTCGCACGACTCGCCATAGCGCACGCGGCCGTGCGCCGGCTCGCTCGTCTCCCAGAGCACCTCCAGGGTGGAGAAGGTCGCGCTGCCGAGCCGGAGGTTCAGCAGGCGCGGCCGGACGCAGTCCACGGGCGCGCTCCGCTCGACGACGGCCGCCGCGCCCGACTCGTCCCGTGCGTCGCGGTAGGTCACCGTGAGCGCGTCGCCGTCGGCGGCGAGGACCGCGCCCTCGGCCGGCTCGGCCGCGATCGCGAAGCTCCCGCGGAAGAAGCCCGGCAGGACCTCGGCGGCCTGGACGAGGAGGGGCTCCACCTGCCGGCTCGAGGTCACCTCGAGCGCGACGAGAGCCGAGCCCGTGAGCTCCGCGTCGGCCGCGAAGGCCGTGCCCGCCGCGCCGCAGGCGTACGCCACCTCGCCGAACCCGACGACGCCGCTCTCGCCCACCCGGCGGCACACCTTGAAGTCATCGACGATCCACTCGCCCTCGGGGGCGATCCCCTGCGACGCGAGGCGCAGCCTCACGAGCGCGTCGCCCTCGCCGAGGGCGTCGAGCCTCACGCGCACGCGCGCCGGCGCGCCGAGGCGGCCCCCCGTCCAGGCCCGGCGCCCCTCGAGGGGGTTCCCGGGCAGGAGGAAGCCCGCGTAGGCGCCCTCGACGATGCCGCCCTCGAGGTCCGTCCACGTGCTCCCGCCGTCCGTCGAGCCCTCGATGACGCCGCCCGCGAGCCCCGTGGCGAGCTCGAAGGTGTGGAAGAGCTCGAGGACCATGCCCGGTGCCGAGCGGAAGACGGGCAAGGTCAAGGACGCCTCGCCCCGCCTCCCGACTCCCTGGATGCGCCAGGCGTGGGGCGCGCTCCGCGCGTGCGGGCTCTCCTCGTGGCGCCACGGCCCGCCGCCGTCCCAGCCTGCGGCCGGAGCCGGCTCGAGGTCGTCCTCGAAGGGGCAGAAGAGGACGCGCGTGCGGAACCCGTGGCAGGCACCGCCCGCGTCATCGACGCTCGAGTTCCCGGCGCGGTCGCGGCACGCGACGCGGAAGGCGTGGACGGTCCCGGGCTCGAGCCCCGCGACGACGACCCTGTGGGCCCGCCGCGGAGCGCCCTCCTCCACGGCGGTCGCGGCCCCCGCGCAGTCGAGCCCGATCTCCACGCGCCCGAAGGCATCCTCGTCGGTCTCCCAGCGGACCACCGCCGAGGACTCACCGACCTCCTCCAGCGCGACCGCGCTGATCGCGGGCGGGGCGCAGTCGACGACGGCGCTCGCGGCCGCCTCCCGGGGATCACCGCCGCCGCCGTCCGCGTCGCGGTACACGGCGCGGACCTCATCGCCCTCCTTCACTATCAAGGCGCCGGGCCCATCCTCCGCCACGAGCGGGACCTCCCCCTCGAAGACCCCTGTGTTGGGGCCGACCTCCTGGAGGTCGAAGAGCTTCGGCCCCGGATCGCTGCCGCTCGAGAGCTCGACCTGGGCCTGGCCGAGGCCCGCGCGGCCCGTGTCGAGGATTCGCAGGTGGATGCTCCCCTGGCAGGAGTACGCGGGCCGGTCGAGGCTCAGCGCGGCCTCCTCCCGCACCTTCCGGCAGACCTCGACGCGGTCGATGTACCAGCCCGCACCGCCCACGCTCGCGTCGCTCGTGGCGCGAAACCGTACCTGCGCGAAGGCCCCCGCCCATCGCTCGAGGTCCACGACGACGCGCGTCATGGCCGCCGCGCTGCTCCCCGTCCAGGCGCGCCGGCCCGCGATGGGGTTCGGCGCGACGAGGACGCCGTTGTACCCGCCGCGCCGGACCTGAGGTCCCAGGTCCGTCCACGTGGCCCCGCCGTCCCCGGAGACCTCGAGCACAGCGCCGTCGAAGCCCTCCTCGAA
>JACQVW010000335.1 GCA_016209535.1 Planctomycetota bacterium
CAACTGGGCCGGGCTCTACGACTGCCGGACGGGGAGCTGCTCCCGGCTGAAGGCCGTCGATCTGCCCGAGGAGCTGACCGGAAACGGGACGTTCCACGCGACCGTGACAGGCAAGGACGGGAAGCTGACCCTCGTCCTCTCGAACGCCGGGATCGGCATGGCCCCGCGCGAGGTCTTCACCCACACCATCGCCGGCTTCAACGAGGACGACGCGCACTTCGGCTTCACGGCCGGGACGGGAGGTGCCGTGTCGCGCCACATCGTGGACAACGTCGTCCTCCAGATCGGCACGCCCCCGGCCCCGCCCGTGGCGGGCTTCACGGCCGCGCTGCGGAGCGGAGAGGCTCCCCTCTCGGTCGCGTTCACGAACACGTCGACGAACGCCACCAGCTACTCCTGGAGCATCGGCGACGGCTCGCCGGCGAGCACGGAGACGAGCCCCACCCACGTCTACCGGGACCCCGGCACCTACACGGTGGCCCTGACGGCGACGGGCGAGGGCGGCTCCGACACGCAGACGGAGCCGGGTTACGTCACGGTGACGGCCAGCGTCCTGGCCGCCTTCACGGGGAGCCCGGTGATCGGCGTGGCGCCGCTCATCGTCCGCTTCACGAACCAGTCCACGGGGGCGACGAGCTACTCCTGGGACTTCGGCGACGGCGGGACCAGCACCGCCACGAGCCCGTCGCACACCTACGCCGCGGGCGGCGAGTACACAGTGACGCTCACGGCCCGCGGGGCGGGCGGGGCGCAGGACACGTCGACCCGCACGAGGTACGTCCAGGTCGACGGGCCCCTGACCGCCGACTTCACCGCCGCCCCCCGCCAGGGCCCGGCGCCCCTACGGGTCCAGTTCGTCGACGCGAGCGGCGGCTCGACGGTCCAGGGGTGGCTCTGGGACTTCGGCGACGGCACGACGAGCCAGGAGCAGAACCCGCAGCACACGTACGCGCGGGACGGCCAGTACGCCGTGGCGCTCCAGGTCTTCGGCTTCGCCACGAGCGACTCCGAGTCGAAGGCGGGCTTCATCGCCGTCGGCCCCGCTGTCGGCCGCTTCGTCCGCGGCGAGGCGAACGGCGACGGGGGCACGGACATCTCGGACGCGATCTACATCTTGAGCTACCTCTTCGTGGGCGGGGTCTTCCCGGACTGCCTCGACGCCCTCGACGCGGACGACACGGGCTCGATCGACCTGACCGACGCCGTGCGCCTCCTCGGCTACCTCTTCCAGGGCGGCCCGGCGCCGAGGCCCCCCTTCCCGGCCCCCGGCGCCGACCCGACGGACGACCTGCTGGACTGCTCGCGGAGCTGAGAGCCTACGCGGCCCCCCCGAGCCGCCCGCGCCCAGCCCGGGGCCCGGAATGTCCCCGGTGCCTGGACTTTTTACCTGGTCGTTCCGGGGATCGCGGGCGCCGGTGCGCCGGAAACCCCGGTCCGGAAAGGCATCCCCGATCATCCGCCATCCCGGTACGCCCCTTGCCTCCTCGCCGCGACAGGATCGTCTTCATCGAGGAGGGAGGGTTCATGTCCATGGGACGGAAAGCATCTCGGAGCGCCCCGCGGCGCTCGTGGCTCGCCGCCATCGCGCTCGCGCCGGCGGTGCTCCAGGCGGAGGGCCCCGCGTCTCCGGTGCGGTACGACGTGGAGGGCTTCGACGCGCGGGCCGTGGAGGCCGCGGCGAGGAGCGGTGCACCGGTGGAGCTCCGCTTCTTCGGGGCGTCCCACCGCATGCAGCTCGAGCCCTCGGCGGTCCGCTCCGACCGGCTCCAGGCGAGGGCCGGCTCGCTGGGGGCCGAGCGCTCGGTCTACCTGCCGGAGCCGAGGACCTTCAAGGGGCGCCTCGAGGGCGACCCCGACAGCATGGTGCGCCTCAGCGCCGGGAGCCGCGGGCTGCGGGGCTACATCCGGTCCTCGAGCGGGTGGACCTTCATCGAGCCCTTCGCCGCCCCCCCCGGCACCGCGGGCGCGGGCCTCGAGGACCTCGATGCCCTCGGTGGCGCGGGCGGCGCCAGCCCGCACAAGGTCTACACGGAAGGCGACCTGGATCCCGGGTTCCTGGGGCACTGCGGCGAGCCGGTGCGGCTCGACCCGGCGGTGCCGGGCCCGGCCCACGAGGCCGAGCCGGGCGCCGCGGCAGAGGTCCGTGCACCGCGCCAGGGGGCCGAGGGCGCCGAGCTGCTCGTCCTCGAGCTCGCCGTGGACGCCGACTTCGAGCTCTACCAGCTCTACGGGGACGGCGCCGCAGCCGAGATCGAGTCGGTGATCAACATGGTCGACGGCATCTACGAGAGGGACCTCGGGATCTCGATCCAGATCGTCTCCATCAACGTCTGGGACGCGGAGCCCGACCCCTACGACTCGATGGACTCGGGGAGCCTCCTGAGCGAGCTCCGCACGCACTGGAACGCCCAGAACGGGGCCGTGAGCCGCGATGCGGCCCACCTCTTCACGGGCAAGGAGCTCGACGGCTCGACCGTGGGCATCGCCTACGTCTCCGTAGTCTGCAGCACGTCGGTCGCCTACGCGCTCTCCCAGGACCTCGGGTCGGAGGCGCTCATGCCGCTCCTCGTCGCCCACGAGATCGGCCACAACCTCGGCGCGAACCACGACCCGAGCGGCTCGACGCCGCGCTACATCATGTACCCGAGCCTCGGCTTCACGAACCTCGACCAGTTCTCCGAGGCGAGCGCCGACGAGGTCGCCGACTACGTCGCCGCCGTGAGCTGCCTCGCCTCCGAGGGAGGCGGCGAGAGCGACCCCCCGCCGGGCGACGGGGGCGGAGGCGGAGGAGGCGGCGGGGGCGGGCCCGTCGACCCGTTCCTGGTGGTCGTCCTGGCCGGCGCGGCGGCTGCGAGGCGCATCCTGGGCTCGCGGGGGGAGCATGGATAGGGCCGTGGAGACGGCGCGCGCCCGCCTCGCCGCGCTCCTCCGGGCCGGCCGCGACGCCCTGGCCCAGTGGCCGGCGGGGACGGCACTCCTGGCCGCCGCGGCCGTCGCCGCCACGGTCGTCCCGGCCCTGAGCCGGGCCCTGATCGACCTGCGCGGCGCCGAGGGGGACGGCGCGGCGCCCTGGCGCCCCCTCACGGGACACCTCGTGCACGCGAGCGCCTCCCACCTCCTCTTGAACCTCCTCGTCCTCGTGCCCGCCGCCGCCCTGCGCGAGCGGCGGGTCGGCGCGGCGCGTCTCCTCGTCGAGTACGCGGTCCTCGCCGTCGCCGTGGCCGCCGGCGTGAGGCTGCTCCACGACGGGTGGACGAGCTACTGCGGTCTCTCGGGGGTCCTCTACGGGTGGCTCGCGCTCGTCCTCCTGGACCTGGGCGGAGCGGGCGCGTCTCGCCGCGACCGACCGGACCGCCCTCGTGCGGACCGCCCTCGAGCGCGGGCCCTCGGCCTCGCCGTCGTGGCCCTGCTCGCCGCCAAGACGGCCCTCGAGCTCGCCGGCTCGGGCTGGCTCGCCGGCCGCGAGGCCCTCGAGGCGGCACTCGGCGTGCGCTACCTCGCGGGCTCCCACGCGGCGGGGCTCGCGGCGGGGGCGCTCCTCGCCCTCGCCGGGCGCTCCGGGGGCCGGGAGCTCCTCGCGACGCGGGGCGCGACCGGACCGTGAAGTTCTCACGCCCTTGCCTGCTCGCCGCCCTTCCAGGGCTCGCCGGGGAGCCTGGCCACGAGATCTCGCCGGACCGCTACGATCGCGTCCTGGGGATCGTAGCTCACTCCCGCGGCGACAAGTCGGCGCACGTCCTCGTGGAAGGCCGCATCGCGGGCTTTGGCGGCCAGGTTCGCCTCGAACTCGGCCCGGCTGACGGGCGTGCCTCCATGCAGCATGTAGCGCCGGAAGCACTCGATCACCGCCTCGGCATCGACGAGCCCTCGATCCAGCCTGAGCCAGAGATCGAAGAGGTCGCGTCCCTTCTTGCGCTGGTAGAGCGCCCGCAGCTTGGTGCCGAGGATCTCGTCGATGGGATAGACCGTCACCTCCGACTCCTGCCGAAACCAGGGGTTGTCCACAACGAAGCGCCGCTTCTGGATCCCCAGCACGGAGAAGTGCTCGCGGACGTTGATCTCGATCTTCAGGCGCAACGGCCGGACAGGCATCGCCTCGGAATCGAAGCGGTAGGTGATCGTGACGATGCCTGGGCCCCGGTCGCGGCGCGGGTTTCCGAGCCACGGGTCGAGACGCCGGCGAAGGGCGTCCAGGATCTTCCCGACCGGGCCGATATCCCGCTGGACGAGGTCGATGTCCTCGGAGTACCTGGCGGGCGTGGAAAGGAGGAGCTTGTGGAGGGCGGTTCCCCCGCGCAAGACGAGCCGGTCGGCGACCCCGGGCTCGTTGAACACCTCGACGAGCGCCCGCGAGATGACGAGGTCCTGCTCGACCTGGCTGTCGTCCAACCACGGCACGGTCCCCCGCCAGGCGGTGATGGCTGCGCGGGGGATCACAGCTCGCTCGCGACCTCCTCGTTGGGAACGACGTACCAGCGCGGATCGTGCTTGAGCCCGCGGGCGCCGCGCTCCGGCCTCAGGAGGACGGGGCGCCTCCGCCACGAGGCGACGACTCTCGCAAGGGGTGCCGCAACCTTTTCGAGGCCGAGATGCTCGAGGAGGAAGCCGAGACGCTGCGCATCCGGGTGCCGCCCACTCCCCACTGCCTTCGCTATCCTTCTTGGATCAATCCGCTCCACGAGCTCCTTGAGGACCGTCGCCACGTTGTCCAGGTACCCGCAGGCCTCCGGGTAGCGCATGAGATCAAGCGCCGTCGCCTCGGGGGTGGAGACCCGCATCGACCCCGTCTCGGTCTTCGCACGCTCGACGGGGACCGCGCGGGTGTTGCGGCTTCGGTGAAACTCGATGCGAACGCGCCCGACCTCCACCGGCCGCATCGGCACGTCCGTGAGGACCTGGAAGACCTGGGGCCTCTGGTGCGCGGCGCCATGGATCTCCGCCGCCGTCAGGAGGCCGACGTAGTAAGGCCGGCCCTGGTAGGCCATGAGATCGTCGATGAACCATGTCGCCGGCGGCGAGCCCGCCGATCGGTACTCGACCGGGACGATGACGAAGAACCCCCGTCTCGGGCTGACGATCCGGCCCTTCCTCTTGAGGCGGCGCAGCGCGGCCTCGCGGGCCGCGTCCGAGCCCCCGAGGACCTTGGCCACCTCCCCGGCTGTGAAGGTGTACCGGCCGGAGCCCTGCAGCCGGTCCACGTATTGGGCGACCCTTTCGGTCCCGGACCCACGTTGAGCTTGTCTTCGAACCATTCTGGTTGCAAAAGCTACCGTCGCGCGACGGATCCTGCAACCAGAATGCGCTCGGCACGTCGGCGCCTCGACACCGAGGCAGCGTGTGAAGCGGTCCCGCCAGGGCAGTCACCTGGAGCCGCGCACCTTGACACCTGGCCGCCTTGGTCCGACCATCGCCCTCCGTCATGGGAGCCTTCCACACGAGCTGCGTGATCTCCGGGATCCGCCGCCCCCGCAAGTGGAAGTCCGTCTCGAAGGCGCTGGTTGACACCGGCTCCGAGCTCACGTGGATCCCCGCGCGCATCTTGAGGCGGGCCGGCGTTCGCGTGGCCAAGAAGAAACTGTCCTTCGTCATGGCCAACGGGCAGGCCATCACCCGCTCCCTCGGCTACGCGCTCCTGCGGGCCGGGGGTTTCGAGACCGTCGACGAGGTCGTCTTCGGGCGGCCCGGCGACCTGACCCTCCTCGGCGCGCGCACCCTGGAGGGATTCGGGGCCACGGTGGACGCCCGGCGGAGGCGCCTCGTGGCCTCGGGGCCGCACCTCGCGGCCCGCTCCGGGGAGGGCTGACGCGTCCAGAGCCCCCCCGGCGCGAGAAAAACAGCCAGCCCCGCGGCCCATCTTGACCCTCCCGGTCATAAAGGGGTGGAATGTGTGCGCGGCTCAAGCAAGGCTTGTCGCCCTCCGGCAACGGAGCGGCCTTCCCGCGACTCGCGCCGTGCGCGGCCGCTTGTCCCGAGGCTCCGTCCCGGGAGCCCGAGCAGCGGGCCGCGCGCCAGCGAGTGCGGTGTTGCGAAGCAACCAGGGAGGACAGCGGCGTCATGGCACCATCCGAGCGCCCAGAGGCCCTCATCGAGGCGGCCCGGGCGGGCTGGTGCCACGACCGCCGGGCGCTCGAGGTGCTCTTCGAGCGCTGCCGGGACCGGTTCCTCGACGCGATTCGGGCCCGAGGCCGGTCGCTCGCGGCCGGCCAGGAGCCGGAGGACGTGCTCCAGGAGACCTTCCTCCGGGCGACGGAGTCCATCGCCCGCTTCGAGGACCGGGGGGAGGAGTCTTTCCTGCGCTGGCTCCACGGCATCGCCCGCAACGTGGAGCTCGAGGGCGCGCGCCGGCCGCGGGAGACGCTCTCTCTCGAGGCGGCGGAGCGCGCCGAGTCGCAGGACCCCTCGCCCAGCCGGGGGCTCCGGCGAGAGGAGCGGCGCGAGCGCCTCGAGCGCGCCATCGCGTCGCTGCCCGACCACTACCGGGAGGTGGTCCGCCTCGCACGGATCGAGGGGCTGAAGGTCCGCGAGGTGGCCGCGCGGCTGGGGAAGTCGCCCGACGCGACCAAGCACATCCTCGCCCGGGCGCTGCGGCTCCTCCGGGGGCGCATGGGCGACACGGACTCGCTCGGCCTCCCCGAGGAGAGGGGCGAGGCCCCGGAGGGGCGCCATGGCGACTGATGCCGAGGGTGCCGACAGCGCCGACAACGCCGAGGGCGCCGGCCGCCGCCGATCTCCCGGCGAGGGTCCGGGCCGCTCCGGCGACTACGAGAGCCTGCTCGCCCGGCTCGTGGACCGCCTCCTCGACGGCGAGAAGATCGAGCCCGAGGCCATCCTCGAGGAGCATCCACAGCACGGCCCGAGGCTCGTCGCGGACCTGCGCTCGTTCATCGACCCCGACGCGGCGGGCGCGCCCGGCGAGGCCCAGGTCCGCGTCCTCGGCGACTTCCAGATCCGCGGCGTCCTCGGCCGCGGAGGCATGGGGACGGTCTACGACGCCTGGCAGCTCTCCATGGACCGCCGCGTGGCCCTCAAGGTCCTGCCGGCGGCCCTGGCGGCCGACCCCAGGGCCTGCGGCCGGTTCCTCCGGGAGGCGCAGGCCGCGGGCCGCCTCTCCCACCCGAACGTCGTCTCCGTCCACTCCCTCGGGGTCGAAGCGGGCACGCCGGTTAATGCCATGGAGCGTATCGAGGGCGAGACCCTGGCGCGGATCCTCGCGCGGCTCGAGGACTCCGAGCCGGACGCCGCGACGCCCTTCGGCGAGCCGCGCTCGGTCGACGCGTACTACCTCCGCCTGGCCCAGGCCTTCGCGGGCGCGGCCGAGGGCCTCGCTCACGCGCACTCGCACGGCGTCGTCCACCGCGACGTCAAGCCCTCGAACCTGATCCTCGACGCCTAGGGCCGCCTGCGCGTCCTCGACTTCGGCCTCGCGCGGCTCGAGGGCCAGGAGGCCATCACGGTCACGGGCGAGTCCTCGGGACCCCGCAGTACATGAGCCCGGAGCAGGCGCGGAGGCGGAGGATCGGCGTGGACCACCGCACGGACCTCTGGTCCCTGGGGGCGAGCCTCTACGAGGCGGCGGCGGGCCGGCCGCCCTTCCAGGGGAGCGACCCCCAGGACACGCTCACGAGGATCATCGAGGAGGACCCGCCCGCGCCGCGGCGGCTCAACCCCCGCGTGCCCCGGGACCTCGAGACGATCGTCCTCAAGTGCCTGAGGAAGGACCCGCGGGACCGCTACCCGGCGGCGGAGGCCCTGGCGCAGGACCTGATGCGCTTCGCCCGCGGCGAGCCCGTGGAGGCGAGGCCCCCGACGGGCTGGGAGGTGCTCGCCCGGCGCCTCGCGAGG
>JACQVW010000299.1 GCA_016209535.1 Planctomycetota bacterium
GCTGGGGCCGATCCCCCTGCCCATGGGCTCGTACCTGGTGGTCCTCGAGAAGCCGGGGCTCCGCGAGGCGCGCTATCCCGTGTCCATCGGGCGGTCGGAGGATCACCTGGGCAGGGTCGCCCTCTTCGCCGACGACGAGATCGGGGCGGGTTTCGTCCACGTGCCGGCCGGAGAGCTCCTGCTCGGCGGCGACGCCGAGAGCTACGGCGGCTTCGAGCGGACGCGCGTGCACGTGGAGGACTTCTTCATCGCCCGGTTCCCGGTGACGCTGGGGGAGTACTGCGGGTTCCTCGACGCCCTCGCGGCGAGGGGGGACGACGTGAAGGAGCACATCCCGCGCCAGGGGGAGGAGGTGTTCGTCGAGCCGGGCCCCGACGGCTGGTGGAAGCCCTCGGCGCGCCACTTCGAGGAGGGCGCCGTGGGGAGGCGCCAGTCTCCCGGCTACGAGCGGAGCTGCCCGGTCTTCGCCGTGAGCTGGCACTCGGCCATGGCCTACGCGCGGTGGCGCTCCGAGGTCGATGGGCGCGAGTACACGCTGCCGCCCGAGGACGCCTGGGAGAAGGCCGCGCGGGGCGTCGACGGGCGCTCGTACCCCTGGGGCGACGCCTTCGACTGGACCTTCACGAAGGGGGGGCACTCGCGGCCCGAAGCCTCCCAGCCCGAGCCCGTGGGCGCGTTCCCCGCCGACGAATCGCCCTACGGCGTCCGCGACATGGCGGGCACGATCCGCGAGTGGACCTCGAGCTGGTTCAACGAGCGGGCCGGGGCGCGGGTCCTCCGCGGCGGGTCCTGGAACCTGGTCATCGACCGGCACTTCCGGTGCGCCACGCGCTTCGGGTACCTGCCCGGGACGCACGTCTCGACGTTCGGGTTCCGGCTTTTCACGAGGGAGGCGGCGCCGAGGGGCCGGGGTTGACTCCGGCGAGGAGCAGGCTCCGCCTCACGGCCTCATGGGCATGCGCCGTGCAGCTTGCAGGACGGGAAGAACCCGCAGCCCGCCCCTCGCGAGGGCGGCGGGCCCGCGAGGAAGAGGTAGGAGAGGGCGCTCACGGGGTCGGAGATGTCCTGGCGCGAGTCGCCGTTGAAGTCCATCGCCTCGGGGCATGACGGCCCGCGGCCCCCGCCGAAGAGGAAGACCAGGTGGAACACGGGGTCCGAGATGTCGAGCCGGCCGTCGTCGTTCCCGTCGTAGGCCGTCCAGCTCGAGGGACGGTCCGTGACCGTGATCCTGTGCTCCGCCGAGGCCGAGAGGGGGCGCGCGCACCGGCCGTCGTCGACCTCGACCCTCATCACGGCCTCCCCGTCGCCCACGGGGCTGCCCGTGCGCAGGAGCACCCGCGGCCCGTCCGCGGGCCCCTCGATCGTCGCGTCGCCCGCGACCGACCAGCCCCTGCGGGCGAGGCGGAAGAACCGGGGCTGGTCCCGGAGCTCCGGCCCGTCGCCGTCGGGGTCCGGGAACTCGACGCCGACCGTTGCGTTCGGCGCGGCGGCGCGGTGCGTGCGCCGGAACCGGTACGCGACGCCGGCTCCCTCCGCGGGCTCGCCCCCGGGCCCGGGAGCCGCCTCGAGGCTCGCCCACACCGGCTCTCCGCTCAGCCCGAGCCCGCGGTAGAGGTGGCCCGCCTCGAACCCCGCGGAGGCTGCCCTCTCGAAGTCGATGGACCACCCCTCGCCGGCCACGGGGTCCTCGGCGCCGAGGTCGTCCGGGGCGACCCAGCTCCGGAGCATGTTCTCGGCGCCGTCGGCGTCGCAGCCGTGGGGGTTCGTGAGGGGCAGGAGGAAGCTCCAGGAGCCCGCGGGGGTGGCCCCGCCGGGCTCGCCCGCGAGCGCCGCGCGCCCGAGGAGGAGCGTCCAGCTCACGACGTGCTGGAAGGACCTCGCCTTTCGCGACATTGCACACCCAAACCCGTGGCGGACCTGAGCCACGGCCTGGAGTCGACCACTATCCACGCACGGCCGCTGGTTGGCAACAGGAACCTTGAGGCAGGGCCGTCCCGCGAGGCAGGATTTCGCCGGCTCCGGAGCGAGGCCTCGTCGGACCGCGACTTCTTGTCCTGCGGCGCATTCGAGCGCGCTCTAAAAAACTTCGAAGTTTTTCAGAGTCGGCTCTAAAATACGACCGCCATGAGGCCCCGCCAGATCGCAGGACTCGTCGAGCAGGACCTTCGAGGGAAGATGGTCTTCGTGGCAGGCCCGCGGCAATGTGGGAAGACCACCCTGGCGGAGGAGATGCTCCGCAGGCTGGGGGGAAGCTACCACAACTGGGACGTGGAAGCCCACAGGCGCGCTTTGAGGCGCTCCGAGCTGGACGAGGCAGCGAAGCTCTGGATCTTCGACGAGCTCCACAAGTTCAAGGGGTGGCGGAACTGGCTCAAGGGGATCTACGACCTGCACCACCGGAGCCATTCGATCCTCGTGAGCGGCAGCGCCAGGCTCGAGGTCTACAGCCACGGCGGAGACTCCCTCCAGGGAAGGTACTTCCTCTACCGGCTGCACCCCTTCACGCTGGCGGAAGCGGTCGGGCTCAGGCCCCCGGAAGACACCCGAGCCTTGCCCGAGCTGGCGACGGAGCCGAAGGCGGACGTCGCGGCGGCCCTGAGCGACCTTATGACCCTTGGCGGTTTCCCGGAGCCGCTCTTCTCGGGCGCCGAGCGCCGCGCCGCGCGCTGGCGCCTGGCCTACGGGGCCAGGCTCGTGCGCGAGGAGATCCGTTCCCTCGAGAACCTCCGGGACCTCGATCGCGTGGAGCTGCTCTACGACCGGCTGCCGGCGACCGTCGGCTCCGTGCTGTCGATCAACAGCCTGCGCGAGGATCTGGAGGTGGCCTTCGAGACCGTGAGGAGCTGGATCCGGATCTTCGACCGGATCTACGCCACGTTCCGCGTCGCGCCCCATGGCGCCCCCAGGATCAAGGCGGTCAAGAAGGAGCAGAAGCTCTACCTGTGGGACTGGCCCCGCGTGGAGTCTCCCGGCCCGCGGTTCGAGAACCTCATCGCCTTCCACCTGCTGCGACTCGTCCACTGGATGGAGGACGTCGAGGGCGTGAAGGCCGAGCTGCGCTACTTCCGGGACACACTCGGTCGAGAGGTTGACTTCATCGTCCTCCGCGCCGGCAAGCCCTGGATGGCCGTCGAGGCCAAGCTCGACGACCGGCCCCTCGATCCGAGCCTGAGGTACCTTCTCGAGCGGGTCAAGGTGCCGTATGCCTTTCAGGTGAGCTTGCAGGGGGAGAAGGACTGGCGGCACCAGGACGTGAACGGCGCGCGAGTTCGCCTGCTGCCGGCGGCGCGCTTCCTGGCGAGCTTGCCTTGAGGTGCGGTGGGCTGCCCTCGGAGGACGACGAGGCGCCGCGAGGCCGCGCCGGCGGCCAATGAGGTTGATCCCGAGGCAAAGCGAAGTCTCGCCTTCTGCCCTTCGCGCGTCAACGTCCTCCTCGGCCTGCCCGGCGGTATAAGAGCTCGAAAGCTTTCTGTATTTCCTTGAAACGCGTTGGGGCCTCTTTGCTCCGGTTCTTGTCTGGGTGCCACTGCAAGACGAGCTTCCTGTACGCCGTACGGATTTCTTCCGTGGTCGCGGTCGCTGCCGGTTCTCATGTCGATGGTATTGCTGGCGGCGTTCTTGCTCTGTCTGCCGCCTTTCCTGACGTTCCCGCTCCGCACTCTCCCGCTGGAAGCGCTCCCACCAACGCAGCCTGGCTTCTCGTTCTGCGTGCTGACGCCTTCTTTCGTTCAGGATCTGGTCGTATAGCTCCCTTGTGAAGCCAGAAAGGATCCTGTTTTCGAGCAGGAAGAGACCGATGTCGGTCACGTAGCCCGTGTCCGCCCGCATCAGCCAACCTTCACCGCGCTCCGCGCGCAGCCTCGCCATTCGAGCCTTGCGCTTGTCCATGGCAAGGCTGCCCGAGACGAAGGCATCCCCGTAGTGGCGCCGGAGGATATCCTGCATTGTCGGGTACTCTTTCAGGATGGCGGCCGTAATGCCGTATGTTGCATTCGGCACGCCCAAGGGGATCGACGGTCGAGCCAGTGTGCGGTCGAAAAACTCCGAAGTCTCCCACCAGTTCACGTCGCTCCCTCTGCCGCCTCCGGCGCCGCGTGCCGACACATGTGGCTGTTGACGGCGGCACTCTCGTCACCACCTGTCCCCGTCCCCTTATGGGGCGCGATGCGACTTGCTGCTCGGCCCACGCAACCGTCAGCGGCTTCATTGAGGACTTTGCCGTGCGCCATGATGTCCTGGAGGAAGAAGTCGCCGAGCTTGAGCCGCTGTCGCAAGGTCAAAGGGGTGTGCACGATCAACACGTCTGCGGCCATGGGTCGGCCTCAGTTCACTGTACCGGAGTCTCCGGCACGACGGACCGCCGACCAGATCTCCTCCAGCCCCAGCTGCTTCGTCCACGCTTCGATGTAATCCAGGTCCAGTCGCTCGCCGCTGACCTTCAGGATGCCCGCGATGTCCCGGAGGTGCTTCTCGGAGCCCCCCTCCTGGTAGAACTCCAGCTTCTTGATGATGACGTCCTCCGGCGAGGCGAAGGAAGCCTCGTAGTCCGGGGCGGGCCTGATCCTGTGCACACGCGCGAACCGACTGCGGTCCAGGGCGGTGTCCTTCTGGACAATCACATCGACCTTGAGTCCTGACGAGGGGTGGATGACGTTGAACTGATGGCGGCGGGAAACAGCTTCTTGGGCCGCTGCTTCGCTGAGGTAGAACTCCGGGAATGGAAACGAAGCGCAAAACCGGGCCACCTGCTCCCGCGTCAGGTCCACGACCACGTCCAGGTCGTTTGTGAAGCGGGGCTCCCCATAGGCGATCGCGGCGGTGGACCCCGTCACGAAATAGGGAATCCCCAACCGCTCCAGGACCAAGACGACGTGACGCAACAGGTCAGACTGCTCCATGGGACAGCCTCCGCGCGGCCTCCCGTTGCAGGCGGGGCTCATCCCAATCCGGGTGCTCCTGGCGAAGCACGCTGAGGATCATCGTCCGGGCGAACCGCCACATGCCTGAGGCGATTCGAAGCCTCTCGGCGGGGGTCTTGGCCCGGAGCACCGCGGCGACTTCGTCGTCGATGGCCTCGATGTTCTGGGGGAGTGGACGCATGGGCCCTTCCTTGGTGTTCCAGCGAACGTCCAGGACACTCTACCATGATCCGCAGTCGGATGGAGAGGCGGCGCCGCCGCGGCACGGCGACGTGTTTCCTCAGCGACAAGCCGCCTTGCACGCCGCGAGCCCGTCCGGCGTCGAGTCCTCGCCGCACTCGGTCGGCCCCGGCGGCGCCGGGGGGGGGCCTCCGGCGAAGAGGTGGAGGAGCACTACGACCGCGATTGAAAGGGCCGGCGAAAGGGAAGTTAAGTCTCGATCCGGCCTCCGCCTGGCTCGGGCCAGGAGGTGGCGTGGGCGGTCTCGATCACGCCGGGCCTCCCTTCCGGCCGCGCTTGTGCCCGCCCGGGCGGCTCCTCCTCCGCAGGTCCTCGAGCTCTTCCGCCGTGAGGTGCTCGTCCTCGATCAAGCGGAGGACGAGCGCGCGGGCCGAGCCCCCGAAGAACCTCCGGAGGAAACTGCTGACGGCGCGCCCCTCGGCCTTCTCCTGGGGCACGGCAGGGGAGTAGACATAGGTCTTGCCGTCGACCGCGTGCGACGCGTACCCCTTCGACTCGAGGACGCGGAGGATCGTGCGCACCGTCGAGTCGTGGAGGTCGCCGGGGATGGCCTTGCGCACGTCGTCGGCCGTGGCGGCCTTCCTCTGCCACAAGACCGACATGATCTCCGCCTCGCGCGGCGTGAGCGTCTCGGACCGCGGTCGAGCCATCGGGGGCTTCTCCTTGTCTCCTTCCGGGTCTCCTTCCGGGCATCCTTCCGGCGAATGCGGGCATCTTCGCCGCGGGGAGCTGCGAGGGCAAGGGGGATCGTTATGGAATTAACGGGAAGGGCATGGCCGGAGGCCGGGGCCTGCGAGACCGCGGCCCACCTCTGCGAGGGCTGCGAACGAGACGAGCGGGCAGGTGAGTGGCCGGCCGAGTGGGTGCCTGCGCGGGAACGCCTCGAGCGCAAGGTGTTTGCGCCTCCCGAAGGGCCGTAGGACAATCGGCGGCCATGAGCACCGCAGCACTCCTGACCGCCGCCGTCATCGGCCAGCTTGGCCCGGCGACCGACAACACCGACATCGACCAGCGTGTCGAGCACGGCTACGCCGACTCCGGGGGCGTCAAGGTCCACTACGCGAGCCTCGGCAAGGGCCCGCTCGTGGTCCTGATCCATGGCTTCCCGGACTTCTGGTACACCTGGCGCAACCAGATGGCGGCCCTCTCCGAGCGCCACCAGGCCGTGGCCATCGACCTGCGCGGCTACAACCTGAGCGACAAGCCCAAGGGCGTCGAGAGCTACGACCTGAAGCTCCTCGTGGCCGACGTCCTGGCAGTCGTCAAGCACCTCGGCCGCGACAAGGCGACCATCGTGGGCCACGACTGGGGCGGCGCGGTGGCGTGGCTCTTCGCCACGACCCACCCCGAGGCGACGGAGAGGCTCATCGTCTTGAACTTGCCCCACCCACGAGGGTTGATGCGCGAGCTGGCGCGCAACCCCGAGCAGCGGAAGAACAGCCAGTACGCACGGGACTTCCAGAAGCCGGATGCACACATGAAGCTGACGCCGGAGCTGCTCTCGTTCTGGGTGAAGGACCCGGCCGCGCGCGCCCGGTACGTCGAGGCGTTCCGCCGATCGGACTTCGAGGCCATGCTCAACTACTACAAGCGCAACTACCCGCGAGAGCCGTACGGCGAGGACACATTGCCCGTCGTGAAGGTCAAGGCGCCCGTGCTCTTGATCCACGGCCTCAAGGACACGGCGCTCCTGCCCGGCGCCTTGAACGGCACCTGGGAGTGGATCGAGAGCGACCTCACGCTGGTCACGATCCCCTCGGCGGGCCATTTCGTCCAGCAGGACGCATCGGAGCTGGTGACGAGGACGATAGCGGCCTGGCTATGGAACCCACCCGGAGCACGGTGACCGCAAGGAGCCGCCTGGCCCTCAAGGAGTGGGCCGTCACGGTGGCGGCCCTGCGCGAGGGGCGGCAGGTCCTGCTCCTCAGGAAGGGCGGGATCCACGAGCCCGGCGGCGAGCTCAAGGTCCGCGGCCGCGAGCTGTTCCTGTTCCCGGCCTACGAGCACCAGCGGCAGGATCTCTTGAAGCCCGAGGCCGCGCGGCGCTACGCGGCGCACCTCGATCCTGCCCGCGAACGCGAGGAGAGCGTGGTGCTCGACGCCTTCGCGCGCCTCGAGGAGGTCCTGGAGCTCGCGGACGCGCGCCTCGCCTTCCGGCTCGCCGAGCACCACATCTGGACCGAGGAGTACGTGAGGCAGCGAGTCGAGTACAAGCCCGAGCGGCCGCTTCAGGTCTACGTCCTGCGCGTCCACGCGCTCCTCGAGCGCGTGGCGATCCCGCGGGTCCCGCGCTACGCCGGCTGCCGCTCCTGGGTGGACCTCGAGGAGGAGGTCCAGGCCGCGGCGCGGCCGGTCCTCGACGACGCGGCCTTCGCCCGGCGCCTGGAGGCGGTGAGGGGCCTGCTCGCTGGGTCGTGAGAGCGGTCGCGCGGCGTAGCCCGCTGTGAGGATCCATCACCCGTCGAAGGGTGGTATTTGAACGGAGAATGAGGTAAGCTTTCACCGCGTTCGAAGGAAAGCTGCAAACGATGCCCACGTCCAGGATCCAACCCTCGCTCAGTCCGGCCGAAACGGAGATCGTCGACCACGTGGCGACCCTGACGGGCGCGAAGCGCACGGAGGTCATCAAGAACGCCTTGGCCGTGTATCACTGGTTCGTCCAGCAAGCGATTACCGGGGCGAGCATCCTGGCGCGCAAACCCTCGGGTGAGGAATCCGTGTTGACCACGCCGGAGCTTCAGGTGCTCGAGGGCAGGGGGCGGAGGTTGAGCCCGAAGGAGCTCGGGGTGCTGGCGAAACGCCTGGAGAAGTGTACGGATCCTGTCGAGGCTGCCCGGCTGAAGGAGCAGATGACGCGCGGGTTCTACGGGATCTGAGCCATGCCGAGGGTCCGCCGGGCCGGGCTGCCGTCAGCGCTCTTCCGCCACCTGCTCGAGCGGATCCAAGATCGCAAGGTGCCGGCGGAAGACCTCGAGCGCCTTGCGGCGTGGCTCGACAAGGAGCCCGAGGTGCCGGAGGGCAGGTGGTACAAGCGCTTTCCTGGCGTGACGCTCTGTGGGGAGGGCGAGTGGGTCAAGACCTTTCTCGAGCCAGGCCAGCTCCCGGCGGGGAAGCAAGTCCATTGACTCCATGGGGCTTTGAGCGCTCCTGGCGATCTGGATGCTCGCTCTGGCTCTTGGCAGCTCCCCCTGCGCCCCTGCGCAACCTTCCGCCGGAGGCGCCGCCGGCGCATCCGGGCTCTTCGAGCGCGGCGACTTCGACTCCGGCGGGACTCCGGCGCCAACCACCCGTTGCGCCCCAGGGGCGGGAGCAATAAGCTGCCGCGGTAGACTTCCTCTGAGCTGTGAGACCACCATGACCACCACGAAGGCCGAGCTGACCGAGACGCTCCGGACCGGCGAGAGCTCCGGCGTCGAATTCAAGCGCGACGACGTCCTCGCGGACTCCTTCGCGAAGGAGGTCGCGGCCCTGCTCAACGTCCGCGGCGGCCGGATCCTCCTCGGCGTGGAGGACGACGGGGCCGTGACGGGCCTCGCGAAGGACCCCAAGGCGGCCGAGGAGTGGGTGATGAACGTGTGCCGCCAGAACGTGCAGCCGGCCGTCATCCCGTTTTGGGAGGTGCTCGAGTGGGAGCCCTCGAAATGCGCTACGACCTGAAGCCCGCCCCGGGCGCGGCGCTCCGCGACCTCGACCTGAGGCGCCTCGAGCGCTACTTCGGCCACTACCGGGGGCAGGAGTGCCCGGCGCGGGAGGACGAGGCGGGCTGGACGAGGCTCCTCGTCAACACGGACCTCATGGTGGAGGACTCGGGGCGGTCGATCCCGACCGTGGGATCTCTGCTCCTCTTTGGCAAGAACCCCAACCGCTTCCTGCCCCAGGCGGGCATCACGGCCGCGGCCTACCCCGGAGCCGAGAAGGACTATGCAGCACGCGAGCGGAGCGTCCTCCGGGGCCCGATCGTCTCCCACGAGTCCGCTTCGGGGGAGGTCCTCGAGAGCGGGCTCGTGGCCCAGGCCATGGAGTTCGTGCGAAGGAACACCGGCGTCGAGGCGTGGATCGATGCGGGCGGGCAGCGGCGCGACCGCTGGAAGGACTACCCGCTCGAGGCCGTCCGGGAAGCGCTCGTGAACGCCATCGCGCACCGCGACTACACGATCATGGTGACCGACATCGAGCTCTCGATCTACGCCGACCGCCTCGAGGTGGTCTCGCCGGGGCGCCTCCCCAACACGGTCACCGTCGAGAAGATGCGCCACGGGTACCGGGCGGCGCGGAACGAGCTCCTGAAGGAGGTCTTGCGGGACTACCGCTACATCGAGGCCACGGGCCTCGGCGTGCCCCGGAAGATCATCCGCGGCATGCGCGAGCACAACGGCACGGAGCCCGACCTCGTCGAGAGCGAGGACCGCTTCACCGTGCGCCTGTGGCGCGAGCGGCGGCCGGCGGGCTGAGCGCCTTCCATGAGAAGGCACTGAGCACGCCGAGCGCGCCGAGCCCCTACCGCCCCGCCCGCTTCAGGAACCCGATGCTCGACTGGAACACCCGCTCCCGCGCCGCGATGCTCTCCTTCGTGCCCTCGCTCTTCAGGTCCAGGAGGTTCGCGGCGCAGGTCTCGCAGCGCACGACCTCGAGGTGGAAGGCGACGTAGTCCTTCCAGTCCTTCTCGATCGCGCCGAGGGCGAAGGCGCCCAGGGTGCTCCGCTTCAGGCAGGAGAGGAGGTTCTCCCGCCACACGCTGCGGATAAGCCCCGAGATGTCCTCCTCGCCCTCGGGGAGGGTGAAGCCGCCGGCGCCGAGGCGGTGGCGCGCCGCGAGGCGCGCGAGCCGCTCGAGCGCCGCTTGCTTGATGCGCGTCACCGTGGGCTCGCTCGTGCCGGCGGCCCGGGCGATGTCGCGGCCCTTGAGCGTCGTGAGGAAGAGGAGCTCCAGGACCTTGAGGTCCCGGAACGTCTTCTCCTCCTTCAGGCCGCTGATGAGCTCGTCGAGGATGTCCGCGAGCACCCGGCGGCGGAGCTGGGACTCCTCGCCGCGGCGCGCGTGGCTCGAGGGCGTCCCGCCCGCGGCCACGGGGTCGTAGCCATCCACGGAGCCGTCGGCGTCCTCGGCGGCGAGGGGCACCTTCCTGAGCCCGTGCGCCTCGGGACGCTTCTGCGCGATGTCGTAGGCCTTGTTCCGGAGGATCTGGAAGAGGTACGCCTCGAGCGAGCGCACCTGGATGAGGCGCTCGCCGCCCTTCTGGATGCTCTGGAGGAGGCCGAGGAAGGTCTCCTGGACGACGTCCTCGGCGTCGACGCCCGTCCCCGAGAGCCTCCGCGCCGCGTACGCCGTGAGGCGCCCGCCGTAGCGGTCGACGAGCTGGCGGAAGGCGCCCTCGTCCCCGCCGAGGATCCCCTCGATGAGGTAGCGGTCTCCTTCGCCCTTCAGCGCCGCGTCGTCGCGCATCAGGGGAACCAACCCTTCAGGTACATGAGGCCGAGGCAGAGCGCGACCAGCGTGGAGAGGCAGACGAGCCTCAGCGGCCAGGCGAAGTGGCCCTTGGTCCCCGCGTTCAGGAACGAGTAGACGAGGAACATGACGAGGGCCATGCCCAGGGCCCCCGCGATCCCCCAGAAGAGCTCGCGCCGCCGCGCGAAGCGCTCGAGCTGTCCGTCGCGCGCCGCGCGCTCGAGCTTCTCCGCGAGCCGGTCCACGGCCTCATCGCCGGCCTTGACGCGCAGCGCGGTGCGGTAGACGGCGCCGTACGGCCGCTCCACCTCCTGCTCGAAGCGCTCGGCGACGAGCCCGTCCAGCTCCCTCGCGGCGAGCTCGGCGGCGTAGGCCGCGAGGGCCTCGAAGTCACCCCAGCGGCGCAGGCCCTTCCTGTCCTTCGCCTCCCAGAGGAGCAGGGCCTTGAGGCCCTGCACGGCGGAGCGGCGGGCCGCGCCGAAGGACTTCTCGCGGGTGGGCTCGAGGCGCGTCGAGTAGCCCACGATCTCGCCTCGCGGCCCGGGCCTGCGCCCCGCGACGGGCACGCCGAAGACCTCCTCGAGCCAGGGCTGCGAGCCGGCCGCGTCGGCGGCCCAGCCCGGCGGGTCGCCGGCGCGCGCGATGGCATCGAGCTCCTTCCAGGCGGAGAGGTCGTCCGCGGCCTGGGGTCCCGCGGCGAGGGTGACCGTGGCGAGAAGGAGGGGAAGGGGATTCATGCGACTTGCTCCCGGGTGCCTGCAACGGTGCCCGTAGCTCTGGCCTCGATCGCCGCGGGCAGGGCCCGCGGCGCGGCCGGCCAGGTCAAGATCCTGAGGCAGGCGACGAGGAGGATGCCCCAGCCCACGACCTCGGACCACGAGGGTGGGGCCTCGGCGAGCTCCGCCGCGTGGAGGAGGGGGAAGCCCGCGAGCGCGCCCACCGCGGCCCAGCCGAGGAGGCCGCGGGCGACGTGGGCCGCGCCGCCCCGCCACCGTCCCACGGCGAGGCACAGGGCGCCGGCCGAGAAGGCGCCGAGGGCTGCCCAGAGGGGCCCGCGGTCCTCGAGGACCCGGGCGGCGTCGCGGTCCATGGCGTCCAGGCCTCTGCCGAAGACCTCCCGCAAGTGACCCGTGACGACCACGAGGTCCACGGCCGCGGCGAGGGCCGCGGCGGCGAGGAGCGCGAGGCCCAGCGCGGTCCAGCCCGAGCCGGCCTGGCCTGGAACGGCGCCCGGCTCCACTCTGTAGCTCCGGCGGCCGGCGGCGGCAACGATCGCGAGGCCTCCGAGGGCGAGGAGGCTCGCCTCCCAGAAGCTCAGGTGGGGCAGGTCCATGAAGCCGCGGGGGCCCCAGGGCGAGCTCAGCGCCGCGAAGGCGACGAGCCCCGCCCCGGCGCACAGCCCGAAGAGGCGGGCCAGCGGCCGCCCGGTGCCCCCCGGCGCCGGGATCGCAGGAGGCCCCGGCGACGAGGCTGCGGGCTCTGCCGGTGCCCGCCGAGCGCTCCGGACGATCGCCACGAAGGCGCAGAGGCCAGCGGCGAGGAAGAGAAGGAGCACGCCCGGGCCGCCCCGCGGGCCATGGCCGATACCCGGCACGCGAACCTCGCTGAGGGGCCAGAGGTAGAGCGCGACGACGAGGCCGGCGCTCAGGAGGCAGGCCCAGAAGGCGGCCGCGAGCGCCCCGCGGGGGCGCGGCGGAGCGGGCAGCTCGGGCACGGGCGGCTTCGGCTCGGCGGGCATGCTGAGCCAGAGGACAGGGTACGCGAGGAGCGGCAGGCCCCCGAGGATCACTGCGACGAGGACGAAGACCAGCCGCACCCAGACCACCTCCCAGCCGTAGTGCGCGGCGATTCCGGCGCAGACGCCGGCGAGGACCCTGTCCCTCCTCGGGCGGACGAGCCGGCGCGCCGCGGCGGGCGCCGCGCGGCCGGCTGGAGCCGGCGAGGCCGCCGGGGCCGCCGGAGCTGCGAAGGCTGCCGGGGCCGGGGGCGCGCTCGCGAGGCGCGCCTCGCCTCCGCCCTCACCCTCGCCCCGCGGCGAGGCCGGGCCCTTCCCC
>JACQVW010000300.1 GCA_016209535.1 Planctomycetota bacterium
GCGGCGTGAGGCGCGGGCGCTACAAGCTCTCCACTCTCGCGCCGTCGCCGATCCCCGTCGCGAGGACCTTCGGCCTGCGCCCGAACCGCCCCTCGAACCGGCGCGCGAGGCGCTCGGTGAGCTCGCGCTCGGCGCCGCGCTCGACGAGGTTCACCGTGGAGCCGCCGAAGCCGCCGCCCGTGAGCTTCGCGCCCACGAGGCCCTTCGTGCCCGCCGCGGCCTCGACGAGGAGGTCGAGGGCCTCCGTCGAGTTCCCGAAGAGGTCGCGGCTCGAGGCGTGGGAGGCCAGCATCAGCCGCCCGAGCTCGTCGTAGACCTTCGATTTCACCGCGGCGAGGCCCCGGATCACGCGCTCGTTCTCGCGGATCACGTGCTCGGCCCTCGGCCGGTCCCCCTCGTCGATCTCTTGGGCCCAGGCCTCGAAGTCCGGCGGGCTCACGTCGCGGAGGAACCGCACCTCGTGGGAGAGGACCTGGGCGAACCGGTCGCGGGCCCGCTCGCAGGAGGCGCGCAGCGCCGCGTACTTGCCGTCCACGAGCGCGTGCTTCTCGCCCGTGTCGCAGAGGACCACCCGCAGGTCGTCGCGGCCCAGGGGCACCTGCATGTGGCGGAGGGTCGCGCAGTCGAGGAAGAGGACGTGGTCCTTCCTGCCGAAGAGCGAGGAGAACTGGTCGAGGAGACCGCAGGGCACGCCGACGAACCCCGCCTCGGCCCTCTGGCAGAGCTGCGCCTCGTCCATGGGCTTCGCCGGCCGCCCCCCGAAGAGCCCGTAGAGGGCCTCGGCCGTCGCGAGCTCGAGCGCCGCCGACGACGAGACGCCCGAGCCGATCGGGAGGCTCGAGGCGATGAGCATGCGGAAGCCCTTCAGGGGGACCCCGGAGCGCTCGAGCTCCCGGACCACGCCCCGCGGGTAGTTCGACCAGGAGCGCCCCTCGCGCCGGACGTCCTCGAGGGCGAAGCTCGCCATCTCGCCGAAGGCCTCGCTCCAGACCTCGGCGCGAGGCGGCCCGGGTCGCAGGCAGGCGGCGGCGGCCACGCCGAGGTCGAGGGCGACGGACAGGACGCAGCCCCCATTGTAGTCCGTGTGGTTCCCGAGGACCTCGACCCTTCCCGGCGCGAAGGCGACGCAGGCGGGGGTCGTGCCGAAGACGCGGCGGAAGGCGTCGATGGTCGAGAGCTGGAGAGCGTTCATGGCTGGGTCCGGAGGCCGAGGCAGGTAGAACCGACCCTCATGATACACGGGTTTTCGACGCCGCAGTCCGTCCTTGCGGACTTTCTGTGGCCGACATAGCATTTGCCGTACGAACCTCGGGAGGGTTCGGATATGACCAAGGCGCCGGCGCCTCCGCAGCTTCTGACCCTGGCCGACCTCGTGGAGCACCTCGGGGGGATCCCCGCGGCGCGCATCCGGCTCCGCCCTCATCCCGGGACCGCTCGCGAGGAGGACGTGGTACGGGTGTACGAGCTGGAGAAGCGGCTGTGTGAGCTGGTGGACGGCGTGCTGGTGGAGAAGGCCATGGGTTTTGTCGAATCGTATCTCGCCAACCTCTTGAGCCGGAAGGTCGGGAACTACCTGGACCAGCACGACCTCGGCATCGTCACCGGGGCTGACGGCTTGCACCGACTGGCTCCCGGGCTCATCCGCCTCCCTGACGCGGCCTTCGTGAGCTGGGACCGCCTCCCGGGTGGCCTCATCCCGGGTGATGCCATCGTCGACATCGTGCCGGACCTCGCGATCGAGGTGGTCTCGAGGTCTAACTCCCGAGCGGAGATCAAGCGCAAGCTTCGCGAGTACTTCGAGGCCGGCGTGCGCGTGGCCTGGGTCCTGAACCCCCGCAAGCGAGTCCTTGAGGTCTACACCGCGCCCGAGGATCCCGTTCGACTCCACGAGCGCGATGTCCTGGACGGCGGGGAAGTCCTGCCGGGGTTCAGGCTGCCCCTCGAGGAGGTCTTCAAGCGCGTCGGGGGGCCGCGCGGTCGCGGCCCGGGTCCGCCCAGGCCGATCGGGGACCGGCTCGCCCACCGAGCGGCGGCCCGGCGCGCGCCCCTCCGCGGACGCAAGGGACCCTGAGGCCTCGGCCCGAAAGCTCCGGCGGCGTTCGTCTCCGGTTCGGGCCGAGGGCGTCCGGCCGGCACGCGACGGCCCTCCGGAGAGGATTACCGGATCGAGGCTTGGGATCGGTTGGCGGCGGCCCGCAAGGCGTGATTGTAAACCCGGAAAGGTTGCGGTACGTTAGCGCTTTCCCCGGCGGGAGGCGTGCGGCCGCCTCGGCCGGCGGCGCGGACCGTCCTCGAGCGGGGTGGCGCGTCCGGGGGTGGCAACGATGCACCTGATTCTCCAAGGCTTGTGAAGACGGACCTGAGCTCCACCGCGGCGGCCGGCCCCGAGGCCGCCGTCAAGACGGTCACCTACACGAAGCGCGGCCCCGAGGGCACGAGCGGGCGCGTGAGTCTCCGCACGCTCCAGGAGATGATCGCCCACTGGGAGATCGGTCCCGGGGACTTCATCCGCGTCGAGGGCGAGCGCGAGGAGCGGCCGGTCCGGGAGTGTCCCGCGCTCCTGCCGCTGGACGAGATGCTCCGCGCCACCTCGGAAAAGGTCGCGGCCCTCCGCTGGCCGCGGGCCTCGGCGCCGGCCCCGCGGAGGCAGGACGTGATCCGGGAGCTCGAGATGCTCCGCGACTACGCCGAAAGGAACGATCGAGTCCACGCCATGGCGTCCTTCCTCCTCGGCTGGATGCGCTACGCCGAGAACCCCGCCCTCGCCCGCGGGCTCTTCCTGAGGGCCATCGAGCGCGGCTACCCGGTGACCTCGGTGGTCCGGAACAACCTCGCCGTGGCCCAGATCCGCCTCGGCGAGCCCGCCGGCCGCGACAACTTGATCCTCGCGGCCAACGAGGCGAACCGCACGCCCGCGGCGCTCCACAACCTCGCCCGGCTGCTCCAGCACCTCCAGTCCATGGGCGAGAGCACCGACGAGATCGCCAGCGTGAAGGACCTCCAGCGCGTCGCGCGCGCCGAGTGGAGGAAGTCGCCGCCCGAGCCGGGCGAGCCGGCGAGCTTCGCTCTCCTCCTCTGCGACGGGGACATCCCCGACAGCTTCGCCTCCGAGACGCGGAGGGTCGCCAGGATCCAGGGCGAGATCGAGAACATCCTCGCCGAGGGGGAGGAGTGCCTCGCCCAGGGCCGCCTCGAGCAGGCCCTCGCCCACGCGGCGCGAGCGGCGTCCGAGATCGCGGCGGCCCGGGAGGAGCTCACCCGCGGCCCGCAGGCGAAGGGCGTGAACCCGCTCCGCTTCCTCTCGGTGAGGCTCTCGCGCCTCGAGAAGTCGGCGGCCGGTGAGCGGGAGGCGCGGGAGCGGCAAGGGCAGCTCGACACCTTCCGCTCGCGCCTGCGCGGCCTCGAGGAGAGCTTGCGCCTCAAGGTGCCGCCCGCGGACCTCATCCAGCAGGCCGAGATCCTCCTCGACTCGGCCCGCTCGGAGGGCGAGAAGGCCGAGGCCCGGAACCTGCTCGGCGAGTGCCACTCCCGCGTGGCCCGCCACCTCCTCGAGACGGCGGGCGAGCTCCTCGCCTCGGGCGAGAAGGACGTGGCCGTGGGCCTCCTCCGCAGGGCCCAGGCCCTCGAGTCCGATGCCTCCGACGAGATCAAGCTCCGTCTGGCGAGCCTCCGGCGCGACGAGCTCGAGAAGGACATCGTCGCCTCGATCCAGGCCGGCGCCTTCGAGGAGGCGAGGGCGATGATCGCGCGACTGCGCTCGATCCACCCGATCTTCGACCCGCTGGCGAGGCGCCTCGAGCGCGAGGCGGACTCCAGCGAGGCCGGGGCGCTCCTCGACGGCGTGATGAGGCTCCTCAGCGGGAAGTCGCCCGGGGCCGAGCCCGCCGGGAGGGACGCGGTGCTCGAGGCGCGGCGCCTCTTCGAGAAGGCCCGGGCCCTCTCGCCGGACCCCGCGGCCCTGGGGCCCATCGAGGCGCACCTCGAGGGGCTCGCGGCCCGGCTCGGCCTCGCGCCTTCGCCGGCGCCTGCCGGGGCCGGCCGGGACCGGGCCTCGGGCCCCGCCCCTGGAGGCCAGGCCTTCGTCCTCGAGCCGAGCACGCACGATCCCACGACCTCGAGATCGCCATGAAGAACGACTCCGCCGCCATGATCACGCTCTCCTCGCTCTGCCTCCTCGCCTCCACCGTCACCAGAGCCCCCGCCGCCCGCGCCGAGACCGACTGGGTGCTCGTCCTGGACCGCTCGGAGAGCATGATCCAGAACGACCCTTACAACTGCCGGTTCGACGCCCAGAAGATCCTCGTGGACCTCCTCGCCCAGGGGGTGGAGGAGACGCACCGGCTGACCATCATCCGGTTCTCGGGAACGCCCGAGGCCGCGCTCCTCCGCGAGCCCATTCGACCCGAGAGGATCGAGGCGATCCGGAAGACGATCGCCGAGGACCCGCCCCAGGGCGACACCGACATCGGAGCCGCCCTGGCCATGGCTCGGGAGGTCTCGGCGGCCGAGGGCCGGGCCTCCGACGTCCGCGTGATTCTCCTCTCCGACGGCGTGCAGGCCGGCAAGATCGCGAACCTCGCAGGCCGCCTCGACGAGGAGACGAAGGCCTGCCGGGACCTGGGCCTCGCCGTGCACACGATCCTCCTCAACGACTTCTCCATTCCCGCCGAGGAGCGCGAGGCGCGCCGCAGGAGGAAGGCTTACTACGAGGACCGGCAGCTCCAGGCGGGCGCCGATCTCCTGCGGGAGGTCGCTCGGGCCACGGGCGGCCTCGCCGCCGAGGTGCGCCCGGAGCGCGGCATCGAGGACATCCTCCTCGAGCTCCTCTCGCCGTACTTCTCCTTCCACCGCCAGCCCGTCGCGAGCCGCGTCGATACCTTCCCCACGGACCGCCAGCTCTTCCTCTTCCTCGACCGCAAGGCGCGGGACGTGCGGCTCAGGATCGGCCCGAAGGAGCTCGACCTGTCCCTCGAGCGCGAGGCGCACGCGAGCGGCGACTTCGAGGTGACCGTGAGCCCGTACCGGAACCGGACCGTGGTGCTCGTGCGCCCCGCCGAGGACGTGCGGTGGCCCGAGCGAGTCGAGGTCCTCCCGGGTCCGAGCGGGAACGCCCTCTCGGGGGACGTCTTCGTGATCTCGAACGCGTTGCTCGAGGCGGTCCCCGGTCTCGACGGCGAGGACGCCGGGCCGGGCGCCGGCATGAAGGCCCGCGTCCGCGAGAACGAGCTCTACCCGGTCCGCTTCGAGCTCGAGGTCGCCTCGGACATCACGCCGGACCGGGCGCGGTCGGTCCTGGAGGCCGTCAAGAGGTGCCGCGTGCGGATCGAGCTGGCGGAGGCCGGCGGCAAGGTGCTCGAGGAGAAGGATCTGTCCGCGGCGGACCTCCTCTCGGGGGGCGCGGGCCGCCTCTACTTCCTGCCCACGCGCTCGCCTCGGGGGGAGACGAAGGTCCAGGAGCCCTTCTCGATCACGGTCCGCGCGACCCTCGAAGGCGCCGCGGGGAAGCTGGACGGGAGGCCCCTCTGCCGCGCCCCGGTCCGCACCTTCGTCGTCGAGCCCTCGAGCTTCGAGTGGGTCCTGCGGAAGAACTGGAAGGGGGAGCCCGAGAGCGCCTCGAGGCCCGTCCTGCGGCGCGAGGTGGAGCTCGAGCTCGGTCAGGAGCTGCGCCTCGAGATCCGCCACGGCGGCCGGGACCCCCTGGGTCCGGTCGCCATGACGGCGAGCTACAGCCGCTCGGGGGAGGGCGCGGCGACGCGGCTCGCGCTCGAGGACTCGGGCGGCGTGCCGCGACTCTTCCACACGGACTGGATCTTTCCCCCGGAGCCCGGCCTGTACGAGGCCAAGGCGCGGGTCAAGTCGGACGGCGTCCAGGAGGTGGCCTTCTCGATCCGCGTCCTGCGCGACGACTGGCGTACGGGCGGCAGCGAGTACGGGCGGGACGGGACCGACACCGCGAAGGGTAGGGACCTCGGCTCGTGGTACAAGGGCGAGAGGGTCGTCTTGACGCGGGCTCGGACCCTGAACCGCCTCACTGCCGAGGCCACGGCGAAGTACTGGGAGGCCGAGGCCGCGTCGCCGGTCCGGGTGCACCTCCTCAGGAGGGACGCAGGGGGCGCATGGACCGTCGCGGGCCAGGTGCCGCTCGCCGCGGAGCCTCCGAGGCTCGGGACCCCGGAGGTCGTCGTGACCTGCCGGGGCGAGGTCTCGGACCTCGAGCCCGGCGATTACCTCGCCGCCTGGCCCGAGAAGAGGCCCCTGGGCGCGGACCCCGCTACGGACCAGCGCTGCGACCGTTTCGCCGTCCTGGGACCGGCCTACGCGGCCGGGTTCTCGAGCGCCGATGGCAAGCCCCTGGCCGAGCCCGAGGGCGGCAAGCCCACGCTGCTCGCCGGGACGACGATCGTGCTCACGGTGGTCCCCACCGAGATCTTCCCCAAGGGCTTCGCGGGGGCCGTGACGGGGACCCTGACCTGGGCCCGCAAGAACGCCGAGCCTCCCCGCGCTGTGACCGCCTCCAGGCGGCCCGACGGCGCCTTCGTCCTCGAGCTCCCGACCACGGACTTCGACACCGGACCCGCGCGGCTCCGGCTGGCGGTCTCCTGGAAGGAGGGGGACCGGGACCGCACGATCGAGGAGGGCCTCGAGGTCTTCTCCCGCACGAAGGCCCTGGGCGTCACCGTCGAGCCGCTCGAGGAGACGGTGCTCCTGGGCCAGCGGGGCGCCGCGCTGCACTTCCGCCTGAAGGCCGTGGGCGGCCCGAGCGCGCAGGCTCAGCGGGACCTCCTCAGCGTCTGGCAGTCGCAGCCCGCGACGGCCACCGTCGACGACTCCGAGCAGGCGTACCCGGTGGAGCTCACTTCCGACGGCGGGTCCCTCGAGGGGTCCCTCGCCGTCCAGGGCCTCGCCCAGGGGACCCACAAGCTCGTCGTGAGCTCCCCCGTGGCGAAGCTCGGCCAGGACAGCGGGGCCTGCTTCTTCAACGTGCGGCCCTGCCCGTTCGCGGCGAGCCTCTTCAAGGCGAGCCTGGGGGCGGAGGAGCAGGCCGTGCTCGGGCCCGGCGTGGAGCATGCCCGGTGCGAGGGCGAGGGAGGCGTGTGGGTGGCCATCGAGCCCGGCGGCGGGGGCGAGGCGGGCCAGGCCCCCAAGGTCGTCTCGGCCGATCTGGCCCTGAACGGCAAGAGGGCCTCCCTGCGCTGGAGCGAGGCCGCGGGGCGCCTCCGCTCGGAGCCCATGGCGCTGGAGGCCCTCGATCGCTCGAACGCGCTGGGCTTGACGGTCACCGACGACGCGGGGCGCGTCTTCGACTTGAGCCTGGGGCGCCTCGAGGTGACGCCGGTGCCCCTCAAGCACGACGTGGCGTGGGCGAAGGCCCCGCCGGCGGTCCTGGGCCGGGGCGAGCACGTGCGCATCCAGGGGGCGATCCACGTCCGAGGCGGCCTCCGCGAGGAGCGGGAGGGCGCGCGGCACGCGCTCGAGAAGCCCGCGGCTCCCTGGCTCGTCGCATCGCCCGCCTCGGTCCTCGAGGGCTTCCAGACGATCGAGGGGGGGGGTGCTGCGGGCGGCCCCCGCGACCTCTTCGGAGAGAGCGTGGCCTTCGCCGCGACCTTGCGGGTCGCCGCCGCGAGCCCCGAGCTCAAGGACTCGTTCGCCCTCACCGTCCTCGTGCCTCCGGGCGCCGCGGCCCCGGGGGGAGAGGCGGGCGCGGTGGTCGAGCAGCGGAAGGTCGCGATCGGGCCTTCCTCCCTCCAGCTCAACCTGGGCCGGGCCGGCGAGAAGGGCGAGGTGGCGCCCCCGGGACCCCTGCCCTTCCTCGCGCGCGAGCGGATCCGCCTCACGATCGAGGGCGCGGTGGAGGGCGGCGCGACGCTCCGCATCCGGGTCCACGGGCCGGACGCGGCGACCGGGCAGGACGCCGTCGTGGCCTCGGCGGACGCCGCGGAGCTCGACTGGTCGCCGCGGAGGGATGGCGCCTATCGGGTCGCCGCCGAGGCCGCCCGGGGCGATGGCTCGGGCTGGGCGGCCGAGGAGACGCTGAACGTGCTGCCGCCCCTCAAGCTCGAGTGGACCCAGGCCCACGGCGGCTCCCTGAAGCTCGACCAGGGCCAGAAGCTGGCGCTCGCCTTGAAGGTCCTCGGCCCTCCCGCCCTCGACGGGGACGCCTTCGAGCGGTGGTTCGCGCTCCGGCCCGAGGTCCTCGGGGAGGGCGGGCAGCCCCTTGCCGTCGAGCTCACCGGCTGGGAGGCCGAGGGGGACGCGCAGCCCGGGTCCGTCGCGCTCGTCGCGTACTCTGCGAAGCCCCTCACGCCGAGCGCCGCGAGGGCGCGGGTCCACCTCGTGCCTCGCGGCGACGCGGACGCGGGCGCGGCCCTCGACGTCTTGACCCTCGAGCTCGTGCGCGGCGGCGGGAGCCTCGTCTCCGTCGAGGGCTTCGAGCGAGGCCCTCAGGGGTACCAGCTCACGGACCTCGCGCCGGGCTTCCAGCTCCCCCGCGGCGGCCGGATCCGCTTCGGGTACCGCTTCAGCGGGTCCCTGGAGGCCGGGGAGTCCCTGAGGAGCAGCGTCGCCGCCATCATCGTCGATGGCTCCGGCGCCGAGAAGGTCCTCGACGTGGACGCAGCGAGCCGCGACCTCGTCGTCTTCACGCCCTACGAGGCTCCGCGCTACGGGAGCTACACGCTGCGCCTCGAGGTGCGCGGGAAGACGCCCCTCCTGCGCGATCTCGAGTTCGAGGTCGTGAAGGGAGCCTCGGAGTGGGCGTACGCCGCAGCGCTCGGAGGCGCCGGCGCGGTGCTCCTCGCCTTGCTTGCGGCGCTCGGCGTGAAGGGGCTCGCCTACCGGCGGGACCGGAGGGCGGTCCTCGAGCGCGTCAACGCCCGCAAGGAGAAGGCCTTCGCGGAGCTCGAGGCCGAGCCCCTGGAGAGCCTCGCGGGCTCGGTGCGCCTCACGGTCGCGAGCCAGTCCCTGGGCCCGCTCGAGCTCAACGGGAGCCCTTCGGCGAAGGACGTCGACTCGTGGGTCGACCAGCACTTCTCCGCGGACGCGGCGATCTTCTCCGACGCGGCGAAGAACGCTCGGCGCCGCGACATGATCGCGGGCATCCTGAACGCGGCCCGCACGGAGCTGTGCCTCGAGACGGAGCGGCGCCTCCCGATCCGCGGCGCGGATATCTGCGTCCGCGACGTGAAGGAGCCGGGCTCGAGCACCGCGCGCCTGGAGGCGCGGATCGTGCACGACGTGCGGTCGGGGGGCGCCGAGGGGCTCAAGCCGCTCCTCTCGCTCCGGCTCCTCTCCGACGGCAAGCTCCGGATCGCCACGGCGAGCGGGCGCAGCGTCACCCTGTCGCCCGGCGAGGACTTCCCCTACAACGGCTGGATCGGGAAGAGCGGGAACCAGATCCGAGCGAGCGTCAAGGTCCCCGGCGTCGCGGACTACTCGACGTTGATCATCGACCTGAAGGCCTGACCTGAGGAGAGACCATGGAGGAACGGCGAGTCCCACTGACCTTGATCATCGGCCTCGGCGGGACGGGCCAGCTCGTGGCGCGTCACCTGAAGGCGATCCTCATGCGCGAGCTGAGCGCGCAGGACTTCTCGGAGATCCCCTTCGTGGAGATCCTCGTCCTGGACACGACCGAGCAGATGTCGCCGGGCGGCATCGACGGGAGCTCGGCGGCCCTGGGCGCCGACGAGTTCTCGGACCTCGGAGGCTTCAACCTCCAGAGCGTGCTCGCCCACCGCGAGGAGTACCCCGAGATCCGTTGGTTCCCGCGGCACCGCTACCTCCCGGGCGAGCTGACCCTCGGGGCGGGAGGCATCCGCCACGTGGGGCGCCTCTGCTACGCGATCCGGCGCGACGGGAGGCTCGTCTACGGGCGCCTCTGCGAGAAGATCCGGCGCCTGAGCTCGCCCGGCGTCGAGGACAGGGAGTTCTACTACTTCAAGGAGGTCATCCGCCCCCGCCTCCGGAGCGGGCTCCAGATCCACCTCGTCGCCTCCTGCGCCGGCGGGACCGGCGGCGGCATGCTGCTCCCGGCCGCCTACGACGTCCGCGACTGGGCCGCCCGCATCACCGGCAAGGACCCCGTCATCACGGGGCACCTGCTGCTGCCCGAGGCGTTCGCCCTCTCCGAGTCGCGGCAGGTGAACTTCCGGCGGAACGCCTTCGCCGTCCTCGCCGAGGCCAACCACTTCTACAAGACGGGCCGCTGGGAGGCGCAGTACCGCGAGGAGAAGCAGGTCGTGCCCATGATCCCCTTCAACTTCCTCTACCTGATCAACTCGGGCCGCCAGGACGGCAGCCTCCAGATCCGCGAGGATCTCTGCCGCGAGATGGGGCGCTTCATCGCCCTCATGGCCCTCGGGAAGGAGGGGGAGAGCTACCGCGCCGCGGCGATCAACCTCTGGGAGAGCTGCCTCTCCCAGAGGGACCAGTTCGGCGAGCCCATGGTCTTCTGCTCCTACGGCGCCGGCTACCGCGACCTCTCCCGCGGAGCGCTCAAGGACTACTTCAACCACCGGATCGCCGAGTTCCTCCAGGAGGCGGGCGCGACCGACTCGGAGGACTGTGCCCAGCTCATCGGCGACTTCCGCCAGGCCGTGGTGGACCGCCTCGAGGAGGAGTCGAGCCGTCACGTGCAGGCGGCCCTCGTGGAGCTGTCGTCGTTCCACTCCGTCATGGGCCGGAAGGCCATGGTGGAGCTCCCCGAGATCAACCGCGACGTGAACCAGCACCAGGACCTGGTGAGCAAGATCCGGCGCGCGGCTCAGGATGCCTGGCGCGCCGATATCGAGCGGGCGCTCCGGGAGGAGTGGGACCAGTACGCGGCGCAGCTCTCCAAGTACTACGGCCGCCAAGGCGTGGAGCCGGGCTTCCTCCGGGCCTTCCTCGTGGAGCTCACGAAGAGCCTCCAGGAGCTGCGCGACCTCCGCACGACGAGCGTGGAGGAGACGAAGACCCTCGCGGCCGAGGCCCAGTTCTTCGAGGAGATCCGCAAGCAGCAGCGGGACGACTCGGAGTCGATCCAGCGCGTGGAGGTCTGGAGCCGCGCCGACCGCGTGGTGCTCCGGGAGCACCACCTGAAGCTCGAGCGCCAGGAGCTCCAGAGCTTCGTGCGGGACCTCCAGGAGCGGATCGACCGCCAGGAGACGCTCGCCGCGAAGAAGGACTTCGTCCAGCGGCTCAACCTGCGGGCGTCCCTGAACGGCGAGCAGCCCCAGCCGCGCTACGGCGGCAGCTTCTACCGCATGAGCGACGTGCCCGCGGAGGTCGCCGACGCCATGGAGCGCGCCCTCAAGCGGTTCGCGGTCACCCTGTTCCTCGGCCCCCCGACGACGAAGCTCGTCGAGACGTGCCTCGCCGTCTCGAACGAAGTGCGCGAGGCGTTCCAGGAGGAGTGCAGCGCCTACTTCGGGTCCCAGGGGAGCCTCATGCCGGCATCGGTCATCCGCCAGCGCCTCTCGGAGATGGAGAGCCAGGTCCAGGTGAACTGGAGCGTGGAGGGGGAGCAGGACCACGTGGAGCGCATACGGCGCATCGGCTGCCCGAAGCAAAGCGAGATCGAGCCCGTGATCGAGCCCGAGAGCGACCGCTGCTCGACGGAGGGCTACGGGCAGGTGACGCTCGTCAAGGTGGACCACGGGGCGCCGCTGCACCACCTGCGGTGGCTCAAGGACTACCAGGAGGACTTCGTGCGGTACGCTTTCTCGAACCAGCGCCGGCGGGCGAACGACGAGTGGCTCTCGCCGGAGTGGCCCGTCGCGAACCCCCTCCCGGGGCCCGAAGCGGAGGCCTACGAGTACTTCGGCCTCGCGTCGCGGCTCGGTTTCGTGGAGCGCGCCGACGACGCGCAGTACGCGCTCAAAGGTCTCGGGGGCGGGGACGAGGTCGGCCTGAAGGGGCGGGCCGGCGCGTTCCGGGCCTTCCGCAGCGCCTTCGTCGAGAGCCCGAGGGAGGTGCGCGAGCGGATCCTCCTCGAGCTGCGCCGCCGGTACCGCAACCGGGAGATCCCCGAGGTGCTCGAGGCGTGGGCACGCGACGCCTTCCGACTCGCCGGGGCGCACACCGAGGAGGAGAAGGTGGACTCCCTCGGCGGCGAGGACGCCCGGGTGGCATGGAACGAGGCGAGCGGGCTGGACCGCTTCCTCCGCCTCGGGAAGTGGGGCCTGGGCGAGCCCGTGGCCGTGCCGCGGGAGGAGCTGGTGGAGTAGGCGGTGATCACGATCCGGCCCAGCATCTTCTGCTTCATCGGGAAGGTCGCCCAGGACCTCCACGGGGCCGTGCCGCTGGCCATCCGGAAGCGGCTCGGGGTGGTGCCCGACGTCTTCGCGTTCGTCTCCGTGCCTGGCGACGCCGCTCGAGCCGACGGCCAGGGCGCGATCGAGCTCAAGATCGGCGCGCGGCGGCCGAAGCTCCCGGCGTTCGAGGGGAGCCTCCAGAACCGCCTCTGGCAGACTATCGCCTTCGCCTCGGCCGCGACGGGCAACATCCGCGTGCGCACGGACGCCCTGCGGCGCCCCGCCGAGAGCGACCAGGGCTTCCAGCTCGTCCGCGGGGGGCCCGACATCTACCTCGTCGAGTGCCTCTCGGATGCCCTCGGCTGGGAGCTCGCCTTCGCCATGGCCGAGAAGGCCCACGCGCGGAACGAGGCGCCGCCCTCGGCCGGCAGGGCCCGCGGGGTCTTCCCGCTCTTCCACCTCCCCTCGGCCGACGAGGACCTGGAGCGCGAGCAGGCCCTCGAGGGCCTGAAGAAGCTCGAGCTGCTCGTCCAGCGCGGCGTGATCTTCCCGTCCATCGTCCTCGACCGCGTGAACCGGAACGGCTACCCCCTGGAGCGCTGGGAGGACCTCGTGGAGATCCTCGCCGCCTTCCTGGCTCTGGCGAGCGCGAGCGAGGCGTCGGGCGACATCTGGCGCCTCTTCCCCCAGGTCGCGGACCTCCACGGGCTCCACGGGGCGCCCGGCCACTGCTCCATGGGCCACGCGCGGTTCCGCATCAATCGCGAGGCGCTCGGCGACGAGCTGGGGCGCCTCCACCTCCGGGACCTGAAGCGCGCCCTCCAGCGGACGCTCGCGGCCGCGCCGCGCGAGCCCGGGCCGGAGGCCTGCCGTGCGTTCCTGGACGGGCTCGTGGCGGCCCGGCGCTCGCGGTCGGGGGACGGGAGCCGCGAGGTCGAGGCCGAGGTGGTGCGCTGGGTCGAGGGGCTCGAGCCGCGCCCGGGGGCAACGCCTGCGACCGGGAGCACGCCTGCGACCGGAGCCGCGCCCGGCACCGGAGCCGCGCCCGCGACCGCGGGGGGCGGGCCGCCGGAGCCCGCGCCGGTGCTCCTGGGGGCGGTGCCCCTGGGGATTTGGGCCCAGGCCCTCGAGCGCGTGCAGCGCGCCATCTTCGAGCGCATGGGCGACGTGGCCCAGCGGCTCGAGAACGTGCGCCAGGAGCTCGAGGCCCTGGTCCTCGAGTCGCCGTTCCGCGAGAGCTGGATCGCCCGGATCTCGGTCTTCCTCCCGGGCTACCTCGCCTATCTCGCCGCGGTCCCCGCCGGAGCCCTCGCCGGAGCCCTCGGGCTCTTCTACTTCTACGACGTCAGCCTCAAGGGCTTCTTCCTCGGCGGCCTCGCCGGAGGGCTCGCCGGGGCCTGCGCAGGCTGGGCCCTCGGCCGGCGGTGGAGGAAGCACACCTTCACGCTCGGGGAGCTCCCCGAGAGCGGCTTCACCCAGGGGTTCCCCGTGCCGCGGGCCCTCGAGCGGACCACGCAGCGCAGGAGGGCGGGACGCGGGAGCGGCGGGGTCTCGATCCAGCTCTGGGGCGAGCTGCGGAGCCAGGTCGAGCCCGGCGAGCGCGACCGCCTCGAGGCGGCGCGGGCGCGCCTCACGCAAGCGCTGGCCGAGGCGAGGGCCGAGGAGGCGGAGCTCGTCTTCCTCGACCGCGCCGTGAACGCCCTGCGGGAGCACGTGGAGTCGTGGCGCGTTCGCCTCGGCGAGGCCGAGATCTGGGAGCCGGGGCGCGGGTTCGCCGGCGACGTGTTCCCCTCCGACGGTCCGCGCAAGCTCTACGACGCGCTGGGGGGACGGGAGGCCGCCGAGGCGGCCGTCCCCGGGATCCTGTCCCGGGCGAGGCCCTCGAGCGATGCGCCGCCGCTCATGGACCTGGCCGAGGAGGTCTCGGCGGCCTGGGCGAAGGAGCGCGCCCAGGAGCTGGGGCTCGACCGGCTCCTCCAGATCCTCGACGACCGCCCCGAGGACCTCCTCGAGCGCCTCAGCGAGGCCTCGGCGCCACTGTGGCCGCGCCCTGGCGACGGGGACGAGATCCTCCGGTGCTTCGGCGACGACTTCGCGCGCTTCGCGAAGGAGGGCGACCTGCGCCACTCCTTGAAGGACGAGACGATCTTCCTCCGGGTCCTGGGCGGGGTGAGGAGCGGGGAGCTCGCACGCGCATGATCCGCCTGCCGGGCTTCATCGCGCAGCCCCTCTCGAGGATCGGCGACCCCGCGCTCGAGCCGAGGGATGCGGCCGAGGCCGCGCTCGCCCTCCTCGAGGCGGAGCGGAGGCTCGAGGGCCTCTCGAGGGCCGTCGAGGCGTTTCGCGAGGCGGCCCGGAGCCTCGGGCTCCTCGACGAGGCGCGGAGCGGCCAGGGAGTCTACGACGCGTGGTCGAAGCTGTCGCGGTTCTTCCTCGCGCCGGTCCTCGGCGGCAGCGGCATGGCCGCGGCGAGGTCCGGGGACCTCGAGCCGGTACCGCCGGGCTTCGAGGCCCTGGGGGCGCGCTGGGAGCGGACGCTCCCCGAGGTGGAGGCCTTCGTGGCCGAGGAGCGGCAGCTCGACCGGGCCCTCGCCGAGGCGCCCGTGGGCTCCCTCGTGGCGTACCGGTACCGGGCGAGGCTCCTCGTCCTGGACCGCAGGGCCGAGCGCATCAAGGTGGCCCTGGACCTCGTGCGCCGCGACCTCACGGCGGCCGCGAGGGCGGGGCTCGCGCTGCTCCTCGCAGCGCCCGAGGGCGCGGGAGGGCCCGGCCGCGCCGGCCGGGCCGGCGACGGCGGCCCCGGGGGCTCCCCGTGATGCGGAGCGCCGAGCTCGCCGCCTTCCTCGAGGGCCCCGAGCCCGCGCTCGAGGCGAGGCTCGAGGAGGCGCTCGCGAGGCCGGCCGGGATCGAGGACTTGAAGGAGGCGCTCGCCGCCTGCTCGGTCCTGCTCCACGCCGCGGCCGCGAGGGGGGAGCTCGCGCTCCCCGAGATCGGCCGCGCCCTGCGTGCGCTCGAGAGCCTCAAGGCCCCCGCCGCCGGCGCGGCGGTCGTGGGCCTGGGGGACGCCGGGCGGGAGGTCCTGGCGCGCCTCGCGCCCGGCGCGGCGAGCGGAGGGCCGCGGGGCCTCTTGATCGATCTCGAGACCGCGCGCCTGCGCGCCGGGGGCGCCGGCATCCCGGCGCTGGTCCTCGAGGCGCCGAGCCTCGGCGAGGACCCGGGCATCCACGGGCACGGCGACCTGCTCCGCGCGGCGTACCGCGACGCGAGCCGCGACGGGCCCCCGCCGCTCCTCGTCGAGACGCTCCTCGAGGCCGGCTCGGAGCGGGTGACCGTCCACGTGATCGCGGGCCTCGAGGAGGCGTGGGTCGCGACGCTGCCGGAGCTGCTCCTCGACATGAGGGCCCTCCTGGGCCACGCCCGCGGGCGCTTCTACCTCCACCTCGTGACGCGGCCCGGGCCGCGGGCGCGGCCGGGCCTGCGCGCCGCGCTCGAGGATGTGGAGCGCACGCGGCCCGTCGACGAGGCCTTCGTGGTCTGCGCGAGCGAGGCGGTGCTCGCGGAGCGCACCGCGGCCTTCGTGCGCCTGGCCGGCTCGGCGCCCGAGGTCCTGCTCGGCCCGCGCGAGGCGGCGCGGCGTGGCCTGATCGGGAGCTACGGCGTGGCGAGCCTGCGCCTCTCGGGCGCCGAGACGCGCGAGGCCTACCTGGCCGCCCTCGACGACGCGCTCGCCGGCGCGGCGCCGGGCTGGGTCCCGTGGCAGGCGAGCCTGCCCGAGGTCCTCCGGGAGACCGTGTACCTCGTCTACCCGCCCGAGGCGCCGCCCAGGGAGGAGGCCTGGAGGCTCTGCCCCGAGCTCGTCCCCGTGCCGCTCCCGGGCGCCGAGCCGGCGGTCTGCCGCGTCCAGCGGGGGGCGAGGGTGGGGGAGATGGGGTGGTGAGGGCCTACTTCTCGCCCTCCTCGATCCGGTACCCGATGATCTGCTCGAGCTCGTCGAGGAGGTCGCGCTCGCTCTCGGGGCGCTTCGGAGGGGCCGGCGGGCCGCCCCGGGAGGAGCCCGAGGCGGCCTTGCGCGGCCGCGGGGCCGCGCTGTCCGGGAC
>JACQVW010000292.1 GCA_016209535.1 Planctomycetota bacterium
GAGATCCCGCAGGCGATGTAGAGGCGCGGCGCGACGGTCTTCCCCGTTTGGCCCACCTGGTCCGAGTGCGGGCGCCACCCGGCGTCGCAGACGGCGCGCGAGGCGCCCACGACGCCGCCGAGGGCCCTCGCCAGGCTCTCGAGCACCGCGAAGCCCTCGGGGCCTCGCAGGCCCCGGCCGCCCGAGACGATGACGTCCGCCTCCGTGAGGTCCTGCTTGCAGACCTCGGGCTCGACGACGGCGACCACGCGGGCCCGGGGCGCGGCGGGCGGCGGCAGAGCCTCCAGGCTCCGGGGCGGAGCCCCGCAGGGCTCCGGCGCGAAGGCGTTGGGCCTCAGCGTGACCACCGCGGGCAGCCTCCGGAACCGGGCCGCCAGCACGGCCTTGCCGGCGTACACGGGCCTGCGGGCGACGAGCGCTCCATCGGACCACGAGAGCGCGGTGACGTCCGAGGCGACGCACGTGCCGAGCCCCGCCGCGACCGACGCGGCGAGCTCGCGGCCCGTGCTGGTCGCCGGCACGAGCACGATCCCGGAGCCGCTCGCCCGGACCGCCTCCTCCACAGCGCTCGAGGCGGGCTCGAGGTGGAAGGCCTGGAAGAGGTCCTCCTCGCTCACGAACGCCCGCTCGACGCCCGGGAGCCCACCGGCGATGGCCCGCGCTCCCCTCCCGAGGACCACGGCGTGGACCTTGCCCCCGGTCGCGGCTGCGAGCCTTCGCGCCTCACCTAGCGCCTCCAGGGAGGGCTTCTTGGGCTTGCCCTCGCGAGTCTCGACGTGCACCAGGACGTCCGGCGGAGCCATCAGATCACCTTCGCCTCCTCCCGGAGGAGCCGCACGAGCTCTCGAGCAGCCGCCGGTCCCTCACCGACGATCCTGCCGGGGCTCCTCGGGGGCGGGAGCTCGATGGAGAGCGTCTCGAGGACCGGCTCGGGCACCGACGCCTCGATGGTCTCGATCCTCTTCGACTTGGCCGCGAGGATCTGCTTGACCGACGGGTAGCGCGGCTCCACGAGGCTCTTCTGGGCCGTGAGGGCCGCGGGGAGCGGGCACTCGACCACCTCGACGCGGCCGTCCACGAGGTGGTGGAGCCTCACGCACCCGTCGAGCAGCTCCACCTTGGTCACGTCGGCCACGGAGGGGACGCCGAGGAGCCTCGCGGTGAGGGTCCCCACCTGCGAGGCCTGGGTGTCCACGGCGAGGCGCCCGAAGAGGAGGAGGTCGAAGGGCCGCTCCCGCACCGCCGCGGCGAGCAGCGTCGCCGTCTGCAGCCCGTCGAGCTCGAGGCCCGTCGGGGCCGCCGCCCGGACGTGCAGGGCCGCGTCGGCTCCCATGGCGAGGGCCGTGCGCAGCACCGACTGCGCCTCGTCGGGCCCGACGGTCACGGCGACGACCTCCCCGCCGCCGGCCCTCTCCTTGCGCCGGACGGCCTCGGCGAGACCGATCTCGTCGTAGGGGTTCATCGCAAGCTCGACGCCCTGGGTCTGGATCGCCCGGGCGGGCCCGCCGCTCCCCGAGGCGAGGCGGACCCTCGTGGTCGTCGCGGGGACGCGTTTGACGAAGACGAAGGCCTTCATGGTGGAGTCCTCAAGAGGCCCTATTCTCGTGGCCTCCTGCCGGTTCCGCCAGGGGCCGCGGCCCGGGGCCCGCGCCCGCCGCGAGGCCGAGGAGTGCCGCGAGATCCTCGAGCTTGTAGGGCTTGAGGAGGTGGCCGTGGGCCCGGTCGAGGTACTCCCGGTAGGCCGGATCGGGGAAGCGCCCCGACGCGAAGATGACGCGCGGGGAGGGCGAGAGGGTGGCGAGCCGCTCGAAGACCTGGAGGCCGTTCATGCTCTTCCGCATGCACACGTCGAGGATCACGTAGTCGAAGGGCTCGAGCGCGCAGGCCTCGAGCGCCGCCTCCCCCGTCGAGCAGCAGACGACGTCGTGGTCCCGGAGGTACGCCTCGAGGGGCTCCCGGACGTGCTCCTCATCGTCGACGACGAGGATCCTGAGCCGCCGCGCCGCCGGGGGCGGCAAGCCGGCCGCGGTGCCGGCCGACCTCCGGGGCTCCGTCGCGGCCTCCGCCGCCCGGGGGAGGATGACGCGGAAGGTGGAGCCCTGCCCGACCCGGCTCGCGACCTCGATGGTCCCGCCGGCCGACTGGACGAAGTTGCGGCACAGGGTGAGGCCCAGCCCCGTGCCGGACTGCCGCCCGCCGCCCAGGGCCCCCTTCGTCGTGAAGAAGGGGTCGAAGATCCTGCTCAGGTGCTCCTCGGGGATGCCTTGTCCGTTGTCCCGGACCTCGAGGACGAACCGGTCCGCATCCTCGGCGGGCCCCACGCGCACGCGGATCGCGCCGCCGCTCGAGTCGATGGCCTGGATGGCGTTCAGGACCAGGTTCAGGACGACCTCCTGGAGCTGCCCCGGGCTCATCGTGACCTTGGGGGTCTCGGCGAGCTCGGTGATGACCCGCACGCCCGCGGTCTCCACCTCCTTCGCGACGAGGCGGAGGGCGTTCTCGACGGTCTGGGCGACGTCGCAGACGGCGCCCGACGGGTGGGGCCGGTTGTACGTGGAGAGGCTCCGCGTCAGCTCCAGGGCCCGCTCCGTCTGCGTGAGGGCCACGTCCACCAGCATGTCCTTGAACCGGGGGTCCTTCCTCGCGAGCTGCGCGTACCCGGAGACGCCGGCCATGATGTTGTTGAACTCGTGGGCGATGCCCGCGGCGAGGAGGCCGATCGTGGCCATCTTTTCCGACTGGACGAGGTCGTTCTGGCTCTTCAGGAGCTGCTGGTTGCGCTCGGCGAGGTCGTCGGTGAGGGCCTTGATCCGCAGGGACGAATGTACGCGGGCGAGCAGCTCGGGGATGTGGAACGGCTTGGGGATGTAGTCGTCGGCCCCGGCGTTGAATCCCTCGACCCTGTTGTCCACGGAGCCGCGGCCCGTCACGTGGATGACCATGATCCCGCGGGTGCGGGCGTCGGCCTTGAGCCGCCGGCACACCTCGAGGCCGTCGACCTTGGGGATCATGATGTCCAGGAGGACCAGGTCGGGAAGGGCCTCGGCCGCCGCCCGGAGGGCCTCCTCGCCGTCCGTGGCCGTGAGGACCTCGTACTTGTGCGCCGCGAGGATGCGCTGGGTGGCCCGGAGGATGTCCGCATTGTCCTCGACGATCAAGATGCGCGAGGGCCTCCGCTGCGGGATCTCCGCCGGGGCGGCCCCCGCGCGCTCGGACGGTGTGGCGGTGGTGGGCATGGCCGGCTCTCCGGCCGAAGCATACTAGATCTCCGGGGGCGCGACGAGCGGGGCGCCGCCGAGGCTCTCCAGGAGGGTCCGGAAATCCTCCGGGAGCGGGGCCTCGAGGAGAGTCCAGAGCTTCAGGCGCGGGTGGTAGAGCCGCAGGGACCTCGAGTGGAGGAGGTAGCGGCGGGGGAAGCCCTCGGGCGAAGGGCCGCCGCCGTAGCGCTCGTCACCGACCAGGGGGAAGCCGGCGGCCGCCAGGTGGACGCGGATCTGGTTCTGCCGCCCCGTGTGGGGCACGCAGGCCACGAGCGTATGGCGCTCGAACCTCCTGAGGACGCGCACTCCCGTCCGCGAGGCCTTGAGGACCTCGTGCTCGAGGCAGGTCCTCAGGCACCTGCCCTCGCCGATGGGGACCTCGAGGGTGTCCTCGCCGTCGGGGTAGGCCCCGGCGACCAGCGCCACGTACTCCTTCTCGACCAGGCGCGTCTCGAACTGGCGCTGGACGTCGCGGTGGGTCTGGGGCTCCTTGCCCACGACGAGGACGCCGGTCGTGTCCACGTCGAGGCGGTGGCAGAGGCGCGGCCGCACGGGCTGGCCGTCCTCGCCAGAGGCTCCCCGGTACCGGTGGTGGAGGTGGTTCAAGAGCGTGTCGTAGACGTGCTTGCCGACGGGGTGGACGAGGAGGCCGGGCGGCTTGTCGACGGCGACGAGCCAGGGGTCCTCGTAGAGGACATGGACGCCGAGATCCTCATGCTCCCCGGGGTGTCCTGTCCCGTGAGAGAGACGGACCGTGATCTCGTCGCCCGAGCGGACCTTCCGCGCGGGCTTCGACCGTTCGCCGTTGACGAGGATCTTCCCCGCGTGGATGAGCTCCTGGATCCGCGTGCGGGACCTCCAGCTCAGCGCCGAGAGGACGTGCTGGTCGAGGCGTTGGGCCTCCGCCGAGCGCACCGTGAGCCGCAGGCAGTCCCGCTCCTCGGAGAGGTCCCGGCCGCGGCCGATCATGGCGCGCCCTCCGCGCCTCGGCCGGCGCGCAGCGCGGCCACGAACGGGGCATACGCCCAGGGGATCCCGTGCCGCGCCGCGATGGCCCGGACCTCGCGCAGGCACCGCTCGTGGAGCGCCTCGAGCTGCTCGCGGTAGCGGGCGTCGCAGAAGTACGTCCTGCACCCCAGGGGGCGTCGCTCCCGCTCGGTGCAGCGGCCCTCGACCCAGAAGGGGCAGAGGCCGCCCTCGGGCTCGAAGGCCTCGGGGTGCTTCGCACGGACGTGGGCGAGCTCCACCGTGCTTGCGTAGAGCCGGTGCTCGCAGCGATCGAAGTCACAACAGTCGCCACGGACCCAGCAGGCGACCCCGAGGGCCTCCACCTCGTGGTCGACCCGGGCGTAGAGGGCCTCGAGGTCCCGCTCCGCCTCGGGCGGA
>JACQVW010000293.1 GCA_016209535.1 Planctomycetota bacterium
CTGTCTTTGCCAAGTATCCATGGTTGTGTCAAAGACGGTCCCTCTAGGGAGCCGAGGACAGCCTCGGATTGTGTCGGAGCCCGGCGGGGTTAGCTTCGGATTGCCTAGCTTCGGATTAAGGGTCGCGGAAGGGCATGGAAACGCGCGCCCCGATCGGCGAGCATGCAGGGCCGTGAGCGCCCGCAAGCGAGCAGCCGTCGTCGCCGCCGTCGCGGGGACCCTCGCCGCCACGGTCCTCGTCGCCGCAGGGCTCCTCTGGCTCTCGCGGAAGAGCGAGGCCGTCCAGCTCCTCGAGATCATCCGGAGGGGTCCCGAGCCCGACGCGGCCTGGGCCTTCGAGACCCTCAAGGAGCTCGAGGCCGAGGGCGTGGAGGCGGATCTGCGGGGGCGCATGGAGGACGAGAGGCGCACGGCGCTCCGCCTGGTGTCACACGCCTCGGAATCCGGCAGCGGGGCGCACTGGGACCCCGATGGCCACAAAGTGGGGGACGTGGTCCGGATCGTCCTCGGGGTCCGCAAGGAGATGCCCCGGGAGAGGCCTCCCGCGAGGCGCACGTCCTCACTTCTCCCGCCGCGCGTCGTGCCGCCGTCCGAGGTGCCCGCGCTGGCCCGCCTCGCCGCGACGGGCGACGCCGCGGGGCTCTTGCGCCTCGTGGGGGGGGGGAGCCTGGCCGAGGCCTCCTGGGCCCTCGAGTGCCTCCGGGCGCTCCCCGACCAGGACCTCGAGGAGCTGGCCCCCTTCGCCGGGAGCTACGAGCGGGCCCGGGTCACGACCCTCGCCTGCGAGCAGGCGACGATCTCCTCGCTGAGCATCACGGTCGGTCAGGTCGTGCGGTTCCTCCTCTGCGCGCGCATGGTGCACTCGAAGACCAGGCTCTGGACCGAGGCCGACGCGGATGCGGAGGACATCGAGAGGCTCCTGGCTGCGTGGAAGGCGTACAGGGCGAGGAAGGCGGGAAGCTGAAGGCGATCCCGGGCGTCCGCGAGGCCGCGGGGCGCTGTCCTCGCGGCGCCCTCGTGCGCGATGCCGAGCGGCTCGTCATGCGACTCTCTGCATCGCATTGACGAGCGCAGGGCCCGAGATGGGAGGAGGAAGCGGCTTCCCGTCCTGTTCATAGAGTTGGATGGTCTCCTCGATGATCTCGCAAAGCTCGGCAAAGACGCTCTTGGCGTCCCCGCCGTGGCATCCCCCATAGAACAGCTCCGGGCAGCTGCCGGTGAAGCACGCATCATCGCCTTCCTGTGTGGAGACCGTCACGGGCTTCCCAGGAGCCCGCCGCAGCGGTATAGAGAACGTCCTCAGGGAGCAGAAGGAGCACGAGACGAGAGAGGCACGAGGATGAGCCAACGATCCATGCTTTGTCAGGCTTTCGCAGTCGTCGCGGTCGCGAGCGCCTTCGCGGCGCCCGCGGCCGCGCAAGCCGCTCCGCAGGCTTCGCCTCAGCCCCCGGCCCGCCGGCCCGATATCGTCGTGATCCTCGCCGCCGACATGGGCTTCTCGGACATCGGCTGCCATGGCTCCGAGATCCCCACACCGAACATCGACCTGCTCGCCGCCCGTGGCCTGCGCTTCACCCAGTTCTACAACACCGCACGCTGCTGCCCGACCCGCGCCTCGCTCCTCACCGGGCTCTACCCGCACCAGGCGGGCGTGGGCCACATGGTCGAGGATCGGGGGAAGCCGGCGTACCAGGGCTACTTGAACGACCGCTGCGTGACGATCGCCGAGGTCCTCGGGCCCGCGGGGTACCGCACGGGGATGTCGGGCAAGTGGCACGTGGGGGAGCGGCGGCCGCACTGGCCCACCGACCGCGGCTTCGAGCGCTACTTCGGCCTCGTGAGCGGCGGGACGAACTACTTCAAGCTCGACGAGGGCCGGGTCATGGCCCGCGGCGGGGACCTCTGGAGCCCGCCCGAGCAGGGCTTCTACATCACCGACGCCATCACCGGCGCGGCGGTGTCGTTCCTCGAGGAGGCCTGCGCGAGGCCCGAGCCCTTCTTCCTCTACGTCGCCTACACCGCGCCCCACTGGCCGCTCCACGCGCCCGAGGAGGATATCGCGAAGCACCGGGGCAAGTACCGGATCGGGTGGGACGAGCTGCGCCGGCGCCGCCACGCGCGCCAGGTCGAGCTAGGCATCGTCGACCCGCGGTGGCCCATTTCGCCCAGGGACCCGGAGGCGCCCGCCTGGGAGACCCTCGACGAGGCGGCGCGCGACGCCTGGGACCTCAAGATGGCGGTGTACGCGGCGCAGGTCGCGCGCATGGACGCGGGCGTCGGGAGGATCGTCGCGAGGCTGCGCGACTCGGGCCGCCTCGATGGCGCGCTCGTCCTCTTCCTCTCCGACAATGGCGGCTGCGCCGAGGTGGTGGATCGCGGGGTGAAGGGCGCGCCGGCGGGGACGCGCGAGAGCTTCCTCTCCTACAGGCTGCCGTGGGCGAACGCGAGCAACACGCCCTTCCGGTCCTTCAAGCACTGGGTCCACGAGGGCGGGATCGCGACGCCCCTCATCGCCCACTGGCCCGCGGGGATCAAGGGTCCGGGGTCGCTGACCGGCGAGCCCGGCCACGTGATCGACATCCTCCCCACGTGCCTCGAGGCGGCGGGCGCCGCGTACCCGCGGAGCTTCGGGGGACGCGAGGTCCTGCCCGTCGAGGGGAAGAGCCTCCTCCCGGTGCTCCGCGAGGGGCGGCGCGACGGCCACGAGGCGATCTTCTGGGAGCACGAGGGGAACCGGGCCGTGCGGCGCGGCAAGTGGAAGCTCGTGGCGAGGCACAACCGGCCCTGGGAGCTCTACGACCTGGAGGCCGACAGGACGGAGCTCCACGACCTCGCCGGCGAGCGCGCCGAGCTCGCCCGCGAGCTCTCGGGCCTCAGGGACCGCTGGGCCGCGCGCGCCGGAGTCCTCCCGTGGAGGGACGTGCGCGAGGCGCGGCAGGACGCGAGGACTGGCGAGACGCGGGCAGGCGAGGCGAGGACGGGCGACGCGCGGGCGGGCGAGACGAATGCAGGCAAGGCGAAGTCCAGGGACGAGAAGAAGGGCGGTGCGGGGCCCGCGAGCCCGCGTCCCAGCATCCTCCTCGCCATCGCCGACGACTGGTCCTGGCCCCACGCGGGCTCGGGCGGCGACCGCGCCGCGTGCACCCCGGCCTTCGACCGGGTCGCGCGCGAGGGCGTCCTCTTCCGCGCCGCCTTCTGCGCGGCGCCCTCCTGCACGCCGTCCCGCGCCTCGCTCCTCACGGGGCAGGCGCCGCACCGCCTCGCCGAGGGCGGGAACCTCTGGAGCTTCCTGCCGCCGCGCTTCGCGACGTACGTCGACCTCCTCGAGAAGGAGGGCTACGCGGTGGGGCACGCGGGCAAGGGCTGGGGCCCGGGCGACTTCAAGGCCGGCGGCCGCTCGCGGAACCCGGCCGGGCCGGGCTTCAAGAGCTTCGAGGAGTTCCTGAAGACCGTGCCCGCCGGGATGCCCTTCTGCTTCTGGCACGGTGGCCGCGACCCGCACCGGCCCTACGAGCGCGGCTCGGGCGCCGCCGCGGGGAAACGGCCCGAGGACGTCGAGGTCCCGCCCTGGCTGCCGGACGTGCCCGAGGTGCGGTCGGACCTCCTCGACTACCGGTTCGAGGTCGAGCGCTTCGACTGCGAGGTGGCGGGGCTCCTTCGCGTGCTCGAGGCCTCGGGACGCGCGGAGGACACCATCGTCGCCGTCACGAGCGACAACGGGATGCCCTTCCCGCGCGCCAAGGCGAACCTCTACGACGCCGGGACGCGCGTGCCCCTCGCCGTCCGGTGGCCGGCGAGGGTGCGCGGCGAGCTCGCCGGGCGCGTCCTCGACGACCTCGCCGTCCTCACGGACCTGGCGCCGACCTTCCTCGAGGCCGCGGGGCTCGAGGCGCCCGCGGACATGACGGGGCGCAGCCTCCTCGGCCTCGTCCTGGGGAAGCCTGAGCCGGGCGCGCCGGCGCGCGACGCGGTGTTCCTCGAGCGCGAGCGCCACGCGAACGTGCGGAAGGGCGACCTGAGCTACCCGGCACGCGCTGTGCGGACGCGCGATCACCTCTACGTCCGGAACCTGCGGCCGGGGCGCTGGCCTGCCGGGGATCCGGAGCCCTGGAAGGCCGTGGGGCCCTTCGGCGACGTGGACGGCTCGCCGTCGAAGGACCTGATCCTCGAGCGCCGTGCCGAGCCGGCGATCGCGCGCTTCTTCCGCCTCGCCTTCGAGCGGCGGCCCGCCGAGGAGCTCTACGACATCGCGAAGGACCCGGGTTGCCTCGTGAACCTCGCGGCGAGCGCCGAGGGCGCGGCAGCGAAGGAGCGCCTGCGCTCGCGCCTCGAGCGGTGGATGGGCGAGACCGGCGACCCGAGGGCCGCCGAGGGCCCCGAGGCGGCCGGCGGTGAGGGCCAGCCAGGGGCGCTCGCGCCGTGGGACTCGTACCCGTACTTCGGGTCCGGCTTGTGATTACCACTACAGCGCTATTTCGGCCTAAAGTTTACCGGCCCTCGATCCGATAACCCTCTCCAGGATTGCGGGTTGCGTGAGGAGAAGTGGAGAGGATCACACCATGGATGTCGCGGAGCTGAGGAGGCTGCGC
>JACQVW010000014.1 GCA_016209535.1 Planctomycetota bacterium
CGAGCGGCGGCTCTGACGGGGTCGTGGGGTGCGATCCGACATACCGAACCTCCATGGAAAGGGGTTGGAGAATGTCGGCCCGGCGCCTCGAGCGGGCTCGAAGTGTCACCCACAATCCGCCATTTTTATTTCCCAGAAACAACTACCGGCAAGCGACTCTCGCGAGATTCCTGGCGGAACTGAAGTACCTCGGGGTCTCGGGGAATATCTTGCGCCGGCAGGTGGGGTTCTGGGCAGGGGTCTGGCGGGACGTCATGCCGGAGCGCAATGACCTGCCTCTGCTCTGCTACTACGTCGACGGGAACACCAAGGCCCTGTGGTCCTCGAAGCGGGTCAAGAAGCACAAGGTCACGATGCTCGGCCGGGTCATGGGTTGCCTGGAACAGGTCTTCATCCACGACGGGCAGGGTCGCCCGGTCTACTTCGAGACGTATTCTGGCCATGCCCCTCTGGGTGAGCACGTGCTCGGGCTCTTCGAGAAGATCGAGGACAGTCTCGAGGGCCCAGGGCCGAAGCTCCCGGTCCAGCGAGCCATCGTCATGGACGCTGCGAGCAACAGCGTGCGAACCCTCCGCGCCTTCGCCGCTCAGAGGAAGTACCACTACATCACGAGCCTCGATGACAACCAGTGGAACCTCCGACATCTGCGCAAGGAAGGCCGGCCCCAGCGGTACCGCTGGGGGCCAGCGACTCTCTGGGACTCGGAGATCGAGCTTGAGGACTCGAACGAGAAGGGCTATCTGTTCGTGACCCGAGCGATCAAGATCGAGTGGGACCGCGGCAAGGAAACCTACCTCATCACGAGCTTGCCCAAGGAGATCATCGGCGCGAGCCTCGTGGTGAAGGCCTACTTTGACCGCTGGCCGGACGAGGAGCTTTCCTTCAAGATCATGCAGGCCGTCGGCTCGCGAGGCCGCTACCCGTACGTCACCACCCGACCGGCCTCCTCCCACCGAAGCCCACGAACATCCTGATTCTGAGGCCGCCCGGAATCCCGGTCCCATCTTGACCGTTTGCTTCCGTCTGGGTGAGGTTCTCCGGTCGCTTCAAGAGGCACCAGCGCGAATGCTTCAAGACCGGTTCGTAGGCGTCCTCGATGAGCCGTCTTGCTCCCTTGGCCTGCACGTCGTCGAGGGCTAGATACCGCCCCCGTGAGCCTCGCCTCGCCAAGAACGCCGTTGCCGCCCCCGACGCGCCGGGTACAATCGGGCGTTCATCGATCGGCACGCCAAACCGGACTTGCGGAGACCCTCATGGCCAGGAAGGACCCGAAGGACAAGAACCCCTGGGAACGGATGATGCTCTGGGTCGAGGAGAACCAGAAGGTGATCTGGGTCCTCCTCCTCCTCCTCCTGGCGCCCACCTTCGCCATGACGGGCCCCTTCTACTCCGCCTTCACGCGGAGCGCCGAGCGTGAGGTGGTGGACAAGGTGTACGGGAGGGGGATCACGCGCGCCGACGTCCAGCGGGCGGACATGAACCTCTCGCACGTCCGGCCGGTCCTGTTCGAGGCGATGCAGGCGGACTTCAGCCCCCTTCCGGGGGCGCTCGCCGGGACGGGCCTCTCCTGGGCTCAGAGCGACTTCCGTCTCTCCGACTACTACCTCTACCTCGAGAAGGCCCGCCAGCTCGGCATCCGCGTCTCCGATGCGGAGCTCGCGGACGTGGTCCGCGAGATCTGGCAGAGGCTCGAGGCGGACCGGTACGCCGACCAGGGCATGCAGGGCAAGCCCAGGCCCGGGCCGAACGACTTCTCGGCGCAGTCGAAGTATTTCACCGAGCGCCTGGAGCTCGCCAGGAAGCGGCTCGATGAGCTCCGCGCCGGCGACGGCAAGGCCTTCGACGCGAAGGCCTGGATGGACCTCGTCGAGGGGACGGACAAGGCGCGCCGCCGCATGCGCGTCCAGGACTTCGAGGAGGCCCTGCGGGACCTCTGCACCATCGCCAAGCTCGAGGCGCACGTGCGCGGCTCGGCGAAGGTGAAGCCACAAGAGGTCTTCGAGCGGTTCCAGAAGGAGCGGCAGACGCGGAAACTGAGCTGGCTCGAGCTGAAGGTGCCCGAGGAGGCCCAGAAGAAGGTTGCGGCCGCGCTCTCGCGCGACGAGCTCAAGGCGCACTACGAGGCGCAGCGCCTCACGGCGTTCAAGAAGGGGACCAACCTCCGGGCGACCTGGCTCCTCCTCCCCAAGGAGCACTTCGAGGCGGAGGCCGCGAAGTCCATCACCGACGAGGACCTCGCCAAGTACTACAAGGAGAACCGGAACGACTACCGGCGAGCGGTGCTCCTGCCCGAGGAAGGCGGTTTCAACGTCTACACGGCGGAGGAGAAGGCGGAGCTCGAGAAGAAGCTCTACCTGCCCCTGGAGGAGGTCAAGGAGAAGGTCCGGGAGAAGACGCTCGAGACGAAGACGCGGACGGAGATGCAGAACCTCGCGCGCTCCCTCGTCCCGCGCCTCTTCCCCACGAAGCCCGCCGGGAGCACGGGCCCCGAGCCCCAGGGCGCGAGCTTCGAGGACATCGTGAAGGAGCACCCGTTCCTCCGGACCGGCACGAGCCCCTTCGCGACGAAGGAGGAGGCGAAGGCGGGCCTGGGCGACGGCTACTCGAGTCACGTGGACGGCTGGTTCCGGGCCGCCGAGGCGAAGCGGCCCGTCACGCCCCCCCGCTACGCCGTGGAAGGGGAGAAGGGGCAGGTCTTCTACTCCAAGGTCGACGTGCGCTCCGCCGACGCCGTCCCCCTCTTCGAGGAGATCGAGGGGGAGGTGCGCGACCACCTGGCCAGGACGAGGGTGCTCGAGGCCATCGAAAAGGCGGCGAGGGAGGCCTCGAAGTCCGTGAACGAGGGCGAGCTCGACATGGCGGCGCTCGAGGCGGCGGGCGTCGAAGCGGAGATCCTGGGCGAGAAGGCGGAGGCCCCCGGCGAAATGGTGAAGGCCCCCGGCGAGAAGGTGAAGGCCCCCGGCGAAACGGTGAAGGTCGCGGCCTCGCCCCTGGAGACGGCGCGGGGCTTCCTCGGGAAGCGCGAGGCCCTGAGGGTCCCGCGAAAGCTCGCCGAGAAGGAGGACGAGAAGAAGAAAGACGCCGCCGGCGAGCTCGACGAGGAAGACGACCTGGAGGTCCACCCGGCCTCGGGGGCCATCGTCGAGGCCGGTTTCACCGTGGCCGACGCCGACCTGAAGAAGACGGCGGTGGCCGCCGACCTCAAGGCCGGGGCCGTGTATGTGGTGCGGCTCGATGACCTGAGGCTCCCGGACCCGGCGAAGTTCAAGGACAGCGAGGACTCCACGGAGCGCCAGCTCCGGGCGGAGCGCGAGAGGGACCACTTCACGGCCTGGCGGAACGAGGTGCGCCGCGAGGCGAGCCCCGGCGCGAGCGAGCTGCCGCCCGAGCCCGAGCCCGAGTCCGAGCCGCTGGGGGAGAAGCCCGCGGAGAAGCCTGCAGAGAAGCCGGCGGCGTAGCGCCACTCCGCCGGTTCGGCCCTCACCGCGGCAGGAGCCGCAGCACCGCCTTCTCGATCTCGGCGGCGCAGGCCCGGTAGGTCTCGATCTCGCCGCCCACGGGGTCCAGGATTCCCTCCTCGGTGAGCATCTCGAGGCGCGGCCGTTTCTCCGGCGGGAGCTCTTCGAGCATGCGCTCGACGATCTGGTGGTGCGAGTGACCCAGGGCGAGCACCCGGTCCGCGCCGGCCAGGAGGTCCGGCGTCAGGGGCTGGGAGACGTGGCCCGAGAGGTCGTAGCCCCGCTCGGCGAGGACGCGCTGCGCGTTCTCGCTGGCCCGGGCGCCCCATACGGCGAAGGTCCCCGCCGAGGCGACGCGGTAGCCCATCTCGCTCAGGTCGTCGACGGACTTGCCGAGCCTCGCCGCGAGCTGCCGCCGGTAGAGCTCGACCGCCATGGGGCTCCGGCACGTGTTCCCCGTGCAGACGAAGAGGATGCGCCGCCCCTCGAGGAGCTGGTGGATCATCTCGCGCGTGATGAAGCCCTCCCGGAGCACCTCGTAGCCCTTCTCGTCGACCTGGACCACCGTGGACGCCTGTTTGAGGAGCACCGCGCCGCCGTCGACGATCGCGTCGAGCTGGTCCCCGAAGTACCGCGAGACATCCTCGGCGCAGACGGCGGGGGGCTCGCCGCTCGGGTTGGCGCTCGGGACGAGGAGGGGCGCGCCGGCCAGCTCGATCAACGTCCGCGCGATCTCGTTGGCGGGCACCCTCACGCCGACCATGCGCCGCTCGCCGCCCTTTCCCGTGGGGACGACGAGCGTGATCGGGCCCGGGCAGTAGCGCTTGAGGAGCGTCCGGGCGACGGGTGGGATCTCCTCGGCCACCTCCGCGATCCCCTCCACCGAGGCGAGGTGGAAGCTGAAGGGCTTCCCCTCTGGCCGCCGCTTGAGCTGGGCGAGGCGCTGGACGGCGTCAGGGACCTTCGAGCTCGCCCCGATCCCGTAGACCGTCTCGGTGGGGAACGCCACGACGCCGCCCGCCCGCAGGATCTCCGCGGGCTCCCGGAGCAGCTCCGGATCGAAGTCCCGCGGCGGCACCTGCACGTACAGGGTCATGGCGGGAATTGTCGACCGCGCCGAGTCCCTTGTCGAGGGTGCACGGGGCGTTTTTGGGCGTGGTTCAAATCAGGGTGGTGTCTGAGAACCGCTATGGCCCCCTGGCCGGGTAGGTGACCCATTCTTCGGTTGTCCAGACGTGGTCGGCAAGTCCCGCCGCCATTGCGGGGGTTCGTGGCAGCCACTGCCCG
>JACQVW010000302.1 GCA_016209535.1 Planctomycetota bacterium
GGCCCGGGGCTGGTCGCCGCGCGGCGCGTAGGGGCTCACGAGCTCGAAGGGGCGGGACATCGGCCGTATTCTACCGTCATTCCCGCTTCTCCAGGAATGGCCTCGCTCTCTCGAGCCACCCCCGCGGCAGCCCCGGCACGCCCTCAAGGTCGTCCACCGACCGGAAGCCGCCGAGCCTCTCGCGGTGCTCCACGATCGCCCGGGCCCTCGCCTCGCCGATCCCCTCGAGGAGCATCCACTCGTGCCAGGCGGCGCGGTCGATGTCGATCCGGAGGGGCTTCGGGCTCCCCGGGTCCGCCTCCACGGGGCCTCCGGGCACGCTGCGGAGCCAGGCCGGCACCGCGAGGACGAGGACGGCGAGGATGAGGAGCGCCAGGTCCTCGAGGAGGCGCCGGGCCTTGCTGAAGCCCGCGCCGGGCCCGGGCTCAGGGCCGGAGCTCCTTCCCGGCCCGGTCAAAGCGCACCTCGAGCAGGACCCGGCGGGGAGGCGCACCCGCCGCCCCGCCGGACGCCGTCTCGGGGGGCGCGGACGGCTCCGGCGCCGCGACGACCCGGACGAGGAGCGTGGCGTAGAGGCTGCCCCGGAAGGCCTCGCGGGCCAGGGGCTCGACGGCCCGGGCGGCATCCCGCGCGCCGGGCGGCTGCGGGCCGGACGGCTCCACGTCGAGCTGGAGCTCCGCCCCCGAGCGCGAGTGGGCCACGAGCCGGCAGGAGCCCGCTGCGGCTAGCTTCGAGGCCAGCGCGGCGGCGGCCTGGCGGTCGGAGATGCGCGCTCGGAGCTCGGCGAGCGGCACCTCGACCCGGCGGTACTCCCGCGGCGCCGTGCACCCGAGGGTCCCCGGCTCCTCGAGACGGACGCGCAGGGATCGTCCCGCCCTCCCTCCGAACCTCTCCAGAAAGTACTCGGCGAGCTCCTCCTCGAAGGCCGCCGGATCGGGGCCCGCCTCGACCCGCGGGAGGCCCACGACGAGCTCGTGCCCGCCCGCCCTCGAGTCCCGGCGCAGGGACACGTCCCGGACGCCTCGGGCCGCGAAGTCCGAGGCCAGGGCCGCCTTGAAGCGGATCACGGCCCGCAGCTCGGGGCTCGAGTCCACCACGTAGGCCGTGATGAACCCCAGCAGGCACACGGTGCCCACGCCCATGCAGAGGATCACGATCCAGGCCCGGGAGCCCATCCTTCGTCGCGCCGCGTCTCGCGGCGCGCCTCCCTCCCCCCGTCGTCGCTCCCTCCCTCTTCACGACTCCCCGCGGAACCTGAGCATCTGCTCGGCGAAGCCCTCGAAGGAGTCCCCCACGCCCACCCCGTTCCGCTGGAACCAGCCCCGGTTCACCTCCAGGGCGTATCGTACGAGATGGTTCGACACGGTCCGGGCTTCGTCCTTAGGCCTCATGTCCTCGATCTGGAGGATCTTCCCGGCATCGTCGAGGAAGGCGATGGATAGCGGAACCTCGGTGTTCCTCATCCAGAAGCTCAGCTTCGACGGCTTCGAGTAGACGAAGATCATGCCGCGGTTCTCGGGGAGGGATTTCCGGTACATGAGCCCCAGGGATCGGGAGTCCTCGTCGGAGGCCACCTCGGCGTAGATCGTCTTCCCCAACACCCTGAGCTTGACGATGTCGCCCGACTTCCCGGGGGCCTCGAGCGTGCGGCTGCAGCCTGCGAGGACGAGGGCCCAGCACCCCGCGGCCGCCCAGGGGGTGAACGAGTGTCTCATGGCGTGCCTGCGACTCCCATGCTTCTATCCTCCGGAGGCCTTGACGAAATCGAGCCCGATGTCGAGGGCCGCCGCCGAATGGGTCAGGGCCCCCACCGAGATGCGGTCCACTCCCGTGGCCGCCACCTCCCGCAGCCGCTCCAGGCGCAGCCCGCCCGACGCCTCCAGGAGGGGCTTGCCGGGCCGCCGCGCATCGCGCTCGCGGACCGCCCAGAGTATCTCCTCGGTGGGGAAGTTGTCGAGGAGGATGGCGTCGACCTCCGCGCCGAGAGCCTCCAGGAAGTCCTCCCTCCCCTCCACCTCCACCTCGAGGAAGGCGCCGGGTACCGCGTCCCGCAGCGCCGCCGCCCACTGCCGCAGCCCGCCCCGGCCCAGGGCCCGGAGGACCGCCGCGTGGTTGTCCTTGAGGAGGACCGCCTCCGAGAGGCTCGAGCGGTGGTTCTCCCCGCCCCCGGCGCGCACGGCGTACTTCTCGAGGGCCCTCCAGCCCGGCGTCGTCTTCCGCGTGTCGAGGAGCCGCGCCCGGGTCCCGCCGAGGGCCTCGGCGTGGCGCCGGGTGGTGCTCGCGACGCCGCTCAGCCTCTGGAGGAAGTTGAGGGCCGTCCGCTCGAGCCGCAGGACCGCCGCGGCCGGCCCGGAGGCGGTCAAGAAGGGCTCCCCGGGCCGCAGCGCGTCCCCGTCGGCGGCACCGCCCCCGAGCTGCACCTCCCCTCCCGCCTCACGGTACAGGATCTCCAGGACCGGCCGCCCGCAGAGGACGCCGGCGGCCCGGGCCACGAAGGCCGCCTCGAGGCGCGCGCTCTCGCCGCCGACGCGCCCGCGCCCGAAGAGGCTCTCGGTGGTCCGGTCCCCCGCGGGGAGGTCCTCCCGCAGGGCCCTCCGGACGAGCCACAGGGCCTCCGCTTTCTCGGCCTCTCCGAAATCGGGCCGCCCCGGCCAGGGGGAGGGTATCTCGTGCATGCCGTCTCTCGCTAACCGCTTGCGGCGCCCGTGGTTCCAGCCACGCTCGCGCCGGCGGCCGGGCTCCGGTACGCCATTGTAGCCCGCGGCGCGCCGGCGTCCACGCCGTGCCTTCGTTCCTTGACCTTCAGAGCTGGCGGCGGCTAACATCCTGGGATCGTCATGTCGATCAAGGTCACCACCGAAGCCGAGAAAGTCTGCGTCGCCAAGGCGGAGGAGGCCGGCCAGGGCCACCTCTTCGCGGGCTGGGACGCTCTGGGCGCCGAGGATCAGCGGGCCCTCCTGTCCCAGGTCCAGCGGATCGACTTCCAGCTCCTCCAGCGCCTCGTCCAGCAGCACGTGCAGCAGCCCCTCGAGCAGGGCCTCCAGGCCGGATCCCCGGGCGCCCGGGGGAGGGTGCTCCAGCCGGCGGCCGCCGCGCGCCTTCCCGACCCCGTGGCGGACCGGGAGGAGTACGAGCTCTCCAGGACCCTGGGCGAGTACGCCTTCCGGAACAAGGAGGTCATGCTCGTCACGGCGGCCGGAGGCGGGGGCATCCCCCCCCTCCCGGACCCCCTGGGCCTGCTCCCGGTGGGGCCCGTGAGCGGGAAGAGCCTCTTCCAGCTCCTCGCCGAGAAGGTGCAGGCCCTGAACCGGCGCTACCGGGTGTCGCTGCGGTGGACGATCGTCTGCCACCCCGACGAGCGGGAGAAGGTGGCCGCCTGCTTCCGGGCGAACAGCTACTTCGGCCTGCAGCTCTCCGACGTCTGCATCACGGAGCAGGATCTCCTGCCCGTCGTGGACCGCCGCGGGAAGATTCTCCTCTCGGGCCCGGGGAAGATGGTCCTCTGCCCCAACGGCCACGGTGGGATCATCCACCGGCTCCTCGACGAGGGCCGCCTCGAGGCCATGGAGAGCGCCGGGATACGCCACGTGCTCTACTTCCAGGGGGACAACCCCCTCGTGGCGCTCGCCGACCCCCTCTTCCTGGGTCACCACATCAAGAACCAGAGCGAGGTCACATCCAAGGCAGTGGCCAGGGTGGATCCCGCCGAGCGCGTCGGCGTCTTCTGCAGGGCGAACGGGTCCCTGGGCGTCGTGGAGCACTCGGAGCTCGCGCCCGAGAACCGCGAGGCGCGCGCCGCCGACGGCTCCCTCGTCTTCTCGGCGGCCAACATCGGCGTCCACGTGTTCGCCGTGGAGTTCCTCCGGAGGGCGCGGGACGAGGGGCTGCACCTCCCCTTCCATGCCCTCGAGAGAGCGACCCCCTACGTCGACCGGCGCGGGAGGCTCGTCCGCCCCTCGCGGCCCAACAGCTTCCGCTTCGTTGCCTTCGCCTTCGACGCCCTCCTGTGGGCGGCGCGTGCCGAGGTCGTCCAGGTCCGGCGCGAGGACGAGTTCTCGCCCGTGAAGTGCGCCTCGGGGGGCCCCTGCTCGCTCGAGACGGCACGCCGCGACCTCTCCCGCCTCCACGCCCGGTGGCTCCGGGAGGCCTGCCCCGCCTGGCGGCCCGACGAGGGAGGCGGCGAGCCTTCCGTCGAGATCGCGCCCCTCTTCGCCATGGACGCCGAGGAGCTCCGGGAGCGGCTCCAGGAGCCGCCGGCGGCGGCGGGCCCCGTCCTCCTGGGAGGACGCCCTTGATGGCGAGCCGTCTGCCCTTGGCCGCCGCCTTTCTCATGGCGGCCAGCCCTGCCGATGCCCAGACCCCCGAGAAGGGGCTCGAGAAGCCGCTCGCGGCCCTCCTCTCGGGCGACGCCTTCGAGAGGGAGCGGGCCCAGGTCGAGATCCTGCGCTTCGGCCAGGGCGCGCTCGGCGGGCTCGTGAAGGCCCTCGAGTCCCCGGACCGCCTCTTCCGGTTCCGCGCCGAGCGGCTCTTCACCGAGGCCCTGGACGGCCTGCTCGCCGAGGTGGACTCGGAGCGCCAGACCCTCGTCCTCGACCAGAACGAGATCGCTGGCTTCGCGGCCCGGGAGCAGGCGGCCGCGGCGCGCAAGGAGCTGAACGCCAGGATCGAGGCCGCCAGGAAGGAGAACCCAGCGATCCGCGCGAAGCTCGACGAGGCCCTCGAGCTCGAGCGCCTCGAGGTCCGCGAGCGCCGGGCCGCCGCGGGGAAGGGCCCGGCGCTCGAGGGGGCGGCGCGGCAGGAGCTCGAGCGGCTGCGGAGGGCACGGGAGGATACCGCGAAAGCGAGCCCGTCCTTCGAGGAGCTGCGTCGGAGCCTGCTCCGCGTGGTCGCGCTCGAGGGCGCGGCCACGGGGGGCGGGGAGCTCAAGGAGCTCGAGGTGCTGCGCAGGAAGGAGCTCGAGGGGCGCATCGCCGACCGCCTGCCCAAGGTGGAGGCCCTCGAGCGCCGCGTGGAGGAGGTCGGGCTCCCCGCCTTGAACGGCGTCCTCGCCCGGAGCCTGGGGGCCCGGGACCGCGCCCGGAGCCACCAGGCGGCGCTCGTCTCGCGGCTCCTCGAGAAGCTGCGCTCGAAGCTGGTCCCCCCCGAGGGGTCCTTCGAGGGGCTCCGGTACACGCGGGGACTCCTCTGGGTCTGGGAGGTCGAGCGGCGTGGCCCCCTCGCCGAGAAGGCGCGGGAGGCCCTCGAGCGGCACCTGGCCCGGGTCCTCGAGGACCTCCAGGACCTCCAACCCATCGTGCGCGAGAGGGCCGCGGACGAGCTCTACCTCCTCGGCCGCCGAGGCCTCGAGGCCCTGGAGCGGGCGGGGCCCGCGGCGGACCCCTTCCTGGGGGGGCTCCTCCGCTGGCGGATTCGCCCGCGGACCTACTCGAGGGTCGGCGAGGACTTCTCGGGCTACGGGAAGCTGTCCTTCCAGGAGAAGCGGCGGCGCATCTTCGCCTTCGCCCGCGCGGCCCAGGAGGACGCGATCCCCACCCTGCGAGCGATCGTGGAGGACGACGGGCTCGAGCCGAGCTTCTTCGTCAAGCTCGCGGCGGCGAAGGCCCTCGCGGGGCTCCGCGACATGACCGGGTACCAGCGCCTCGTGGCGACGCACCCGGAGATGACGCTCAAGAAGCCCGAGGTCTCCCGGGAGATCCTGATCATCCAGAGCTACGAGCACATCCGGGACAAGGAGTACCAGAAGGCCGTCGAGGAGCTCCAGCAGATCCTCGACCAGCACCCCTTCGACTTCAGCGCCAACTACCACATCGCCTTCGCCTACCTCCTCCTGAAGAGCTATGCGAAGTCCGTGCACCACTTCGAGATCGCGCGGCGGATCAACCCCCAGGACCAGCTCACCCTCTACAACCTCGCTTGCGCCTATGCCCTGAGCGGCGGCAAGAGCGAGGAGGCGCTCGAGGCCCTGGAGGCTTCGGTGAAAGCCGGCTTCGACGACCACGAGCACATCGAGAAGGACCCGGATCTCGAGAGCCTGCGCGAGCACCCGCGTTACCAGCGCTTGCTCGAGGAGATGAAGGGCGGCGCCGCGCGCTGACGCGTTTCGGCGTGGTTCAATACCCGGTAACAGCCCGTCTTTAACCACGCCCCC
>JACQVW010000290.1 GCA_016209535.1 Planctomycetota bacterium
GCCACGAGCACCATCACCTGGGCCGCGAGCGTCGCGGGCGCCCTCCCGACGCTCACCTACAAGGTGACGCCGCCGGCGGAGGCCGGCCAGCGTGCGGTCTTCGAGGGCGAGCTCACGGAGCCCGGGAGCGAGTTCTACTTCCGGACGAAGGGCGACACGGCGGCGGTGCGGGCCGACAGCTTCCCCGCCATCACGGACGCCGGGAGCATCCAGTACTGGCTCATCCTCGGCCCCTACGAGCAGTGCGGCGGGGCCGCTCCGGGAGAGGAGCTCATCCGGCGCGACCACCTCACCGACGGCCTGGTCGCCGAATTCGACGTCCAGCCCATCGCCGGCGACACGATCGACACCAGGTACAGGACCCTCGAGGAGGGCGAGCTCTGCACCGATCCCCAGGCCCCCGACGAGGCGGCGAGCCTCAGCCTGCTCGCGGACCTCCACGGGCGCAACCCCGGCGGCGTGCCGCGGTGGCTCGACTGGCGCGGGATCGACGACGACGACGAGCGGATCCACGTGGAGCAGGTCTACGGGGACCTCGAGAACATGATGACCTACGCCCTCGCCTACCTCGACGTGGAGGCGGACACCACGGTGAGCTTCGGGGTCGCGAGCGATGACTCGGTCCAGGTGCTCCTCGACGGCGGGGAGATCCACATCAACAACGTCCCCCGGGGGACGGGGCCGGGATACCAGGACACGCCCTTCACGCACCCCGGGCTCGGCGACGTGGTGCTCTCGCGGGGGCCCCACGTCCTCATGGTCAAGGTCTTCGAAGGCGGCGGCGACCACAACTTCCGGCTCGGCTTCTTGGATGCGAGCGGTCTCGAGCTCCCCTTCGGCCCGGAGGGCGTCGAGATCTCTCTCACGCCGCCGCCTCTTCCTGAGAACCGGTTCACTCGAGGAGACTGCAACGGGGACGGCGACGACAACATCTCGGACGCCATCTTCAACCTCATCTACCAGTTCCTCGGCGGCAACGTGCCGTCCTGCCTCGATGCCTGCGACGTGAACGAGGACGGGACCCTCAACATCACGGACCCGGTCTTCCTGCTCGACTTCCTCTTCAAGGGAGGCCAGCCGGCCCCGGCCCCCTACCCCGCCTGCGACAGCGCGGTCATCACCGACTGCGCGGCGGACACGTGCCCGTGAGCTCCACGCGGCCGTGAGCCGAGGCGGCGGGCGAGAGACCCCGCCCTGGAAAAGAAGCGGAGGCGGCGCGCCTCCCAGGAGCGCGCCGCCTCCGTACCTCGGGCCGAAGGTCGCGGCCGCGCCTCAGCCTCCCGGTACTCTGCGCACCGCCCTGCTAACAGAAACGCGAGCCGGACGATCGTGCCAGCGAGACGGGAGGGGCCGATCGGCTCGACCATCAGGATTCCGGACGCCCGACGGGATGGTGTGGCCCCGATCGGAGACCAGCCCCGAGCCTGCCCGGCGCATAGCCGGCGCCTCGCCAGGCCACCGCCCAGCCACCGGTGGAGCACGGCCAGGGGAAGACCAGCGCGCCGCCTGGGCCTCGCCGACGCACCGGCGGCGCAAGGCCGGCGGCCTCTCCAGCGCGCACGGCAAGCGTGCCCTCATCGCCGTTCGAGCGCCCCGTGGGTGCCCATGCCTTGCTGGGCGCCCGCGCCGCGTGGCGCGAGCGGGAGAGCTCGTGGAACGCGGATTGCTGATCATGACGCTCATGACCCAGGAGCCACGCGCTCAGCCGAACCGGGCGCTTCCTGGTCTCCTCCCTCCCGAGTGACGGGTGGAGGTGCCTGCGAAGCGCCGGGGGCGCAGCCACTGAAGGCCAGCCCCTCGATGCCCAGGAGGCACCCATGAGAACTCCATCCACCCGTATCGCCCGCGTCAACCGGATCGCCCGGTCCGTCGCGACCCTCGCCATCGCGAGCCTCGTCGTCCTTCGCACCGCCGCGGCGCAGAGCCCAGGCCCGACGGAGCTGAAGGAGAACCTCGACCTCCCGTTCAACGCTGCGGGCGAGGGAGAGGACGAGGAGGACGCCCCCGAGGTCGTGGTCTTCTTCGGCCGCGCGCTCGAGGGAGACGCCTTCTTCTATGTGATCGACCGCTCTGCGAGCATGAGGCGGGACGGCAGGCTCGAGCACGCGAAGGGCGAGGTCATCAGGAACGTCCGGGAGTTCAGCGAGCGCGTGAGGTTCGGGATCATCTTCTTCGACGTGGGTCTCCAGAAGTTCCCCGATGCCGTCGAAGCCGCCGACGCGAGCCCCGCCATGAAGTCCAGAGCCATTGGCTTCGTCGGATCCGTTGCGCCCGGCGGAGGGACCTGCGGCCAGGCGGCCCTCACGGCCGCCCTCAAGATGGCGCGAGCCACATCCGTCTCGCGCAAGGTGATCGTCTACTTGAGCGACGGCGGGGGCACGTGCCCTGGCTGCGGGAGCGAGGCCGAGTACCTCCAGCAGACCCTCGAGGCGGTCGCGGCCCAGAACCACGAACGCGTCCGCATCGACACGATCGGCATCGGGACGCTGCGCGAGCTCCAGGAGGAGTTCCTCATGAACCTCGCGGCGGAAAACGGCGGCGCGTACTCGCGGATTCAGTAGGCGGTTGCGGCCGGGAGCGACTCGCTCGCGGCCGAGAGCACAAACCGGACTTCGAAGGCCCCTCGCTACCCCGCGGGCGCCGGGAGGACCGAGATAAAGCGTCATTTCCCCGCCCGCCTGCTCCGGTCCGTTCGGAGCGCGTTGACCCCCTACGGCGGCGCGGCGACTCCCATTGCGCACGTCATGACGACGAGGGCTGCGGGGTTGACCCTTGACCAACGTTCCTCCAAAATGGAGGAGTATTGGAGGATCGCATGGCCACTCTGAACGTGAAGAACCTACCGGAGAGGCTCTACCGCAAGCTCCGGGACAGAGCGAAGCGCGAGCACCGCTCCGTCGCCCAAGAGGTGATCCATGTCCTCGAGGAGGCGCTCGATGTGCCCGCGCCGGCGTCCATCCTCGAGCTGAAGGGCCTTGGCAAGGGATGTTGGAAGGGCCTGGACCCGGCAGCTCATGTGAAGGCCGAGAGGGATTCGTGGGACTGATCCGCGATTTGGGCCCCAGTCCCACGGCCGTCGATACCGTTGCGTTCATCTACTTCATCGAAGAGCACCCAGATTACCTGCCATTGCTGGAGCCGGTGTTCTCCCAGGTGGCCCGAGGCGAGCGTGAAGTCGTCAGCTCGTGCCTCACCCTCCTCGAAGTCCTCGTCGTGCCCTACCGAGCTGGGAATCAACCTCTGGCGCATCGGTACGAGGCCCTCCTCACGGGCAGCCGAGGTGTCCGCCTCGTCGAGATAGACCGCCGACAGCTCCGGGCCGGGGCCCAGCTCCGAGCCGTCCACAAGGTGAAGACACCAGACGCCCTCCAGATCGCAGCGGCGTTGTCCACGGGCTGCAAGGTATTTCTGACCAACGACAGGGGCTTGCCCAACATTTCAGGGCTGCAAGTCCTCGAGCTTGGGGATTACCTTCGAGGTTGAATCTTTTTCCGGCGTGGTTCCAGTCGAGCCTGTGCGTGGTGCAATTCTCGGCGACGCACCGGCCATCGGGCGCCCTTCATCGCCATTGGAGCGCCTTGCCCCCCTACGGGCACACCTCCGGGTCGCAGTGGCAAACCTTCACGTAGCAGAGGAGCTGGTCCAGCGTCGGGTCCAGGCCGCACGCCTTGGGTCCGGGGGAGGGGGGCACACCCGTGCCCAGGAAGAGGTAGCCCAGGGTGTAGGAGGCGTCGGAGATGTCCACGCTCCCCTTGTCGTCCGCGTCGGCCGCGTCGAGGCAGACGGGCTCGATCGAGCCGAGGAAGAGGTAGCCGAGGATGGCGAGCGCGTCGGAGATGTTCACCTCGCCGTCCGCGTTGGCGTCGGCCCGGATGAACTCCTCTCCGGGGAAGAGGATCTGGGCGGGCACGGCCGCGGCGAGGTTCGAGCCGCCGGGGCCGGCCGGCGTCTGGCCACCGTACTCGTTCTGGAGGCCATGGGCGAGGTCCCCGGAGACCACGAGGTCCTCCGGGAGAGCGGGCGCGAGGAGCACGGTCCCGGCGCCGAGCATCGCCCCGGCGCGGACGTCGGCCACCACCCGCAGGAGCCGCTTGAAGCTCAGGGGGCCCGTCGTGGCGGCGAAGGCAGGGCGCTCGTAGCCCGTGCCCGTGCCCGCCGGCGTCGCGAAGACGGCCCCCGCGAGGAGGAGCTGCACCTGCGGGGCGCCGGAAGGCCTGACTAGCACGCGGAACGTGCCGTCGGCCGCGAGCGCGGCGGCCAGGCTGGCGGGGACGATCGTCCCCTGGAGGTCGGCGCGCACGTTCTCGAGGACCGCCGTGTTGATGCGGTAGGCGATGGAGAAGGACTCGATGGCGGCGTCCGTGGTCGCGAGGAGGAAGAGCTCCAGATCCTTTTGTCCACTCCTCGCGTCCGCCGGGACTTCCCAGGCCATGGCATACCCTGGCCTCGGCGTCAGGGGCTCGACCGAGGCCGCCACGGCGCAAGTCAAGCGGTCCGAGGTCGGATCGGTGCCGGCCGCCGGGAAAGGGGCGGGCAGAGGCTGCGGCGCCGCCGAGCGGAAGAGCCAGTCGAGGAGGAACTGCCCTTCGGCGATCCCCGTCGAGTCCAGGACGCCGGTGTCGTTGGAGTCCGCGGCGTCCTGGCAGCCGGGCCGCTGGCCGCCCAGGAAGCGGTAGTCGAAGTAGAAGCTCGCGTCGGCCAGCGTCACGTGGCCGTTCAGGTTCAGGTCGCCGCGCACGAAGCCTTCCTGGCCCGCGGCTTGTCCCGCGATGACCAGCAAGCCCAGGTGCATCCGGCTGCGGCGAAGGACGAGGGATCGTGTCGAGGGGCACATGGGAACCTCCTTGGTCGAGAACGGCCCGCATCCAGAGCGCTTTTCCGCCGCGGCCTGCCCCTCGTCCTCGACCCGTCAGACACATGCAGTGAAAGACGCCCTACGTGGAGCGTTCATCGTAGCACACCCTGAGCCCGGCGTCCGTGGTCCGGGTGAGCTCCCCCCGGGTCGTGCGGCAGTCCGCACGGAACACGAACGGGTAAGGGTTGAACCAGGAGCCGCCCCGCAGGGGCTGATAGCCGTCGCCGTAGGTGCCGGCGCAGAGCTCCCGGACGCCCCCGGCGAGGTCGCGGACACCGAAGGGCGAGACATCGCGTGGGAAGGCTCCCACGGGCTCCGGGAAGGGCTCTCCCTTCCGCGACGAGCGCCCCTTGCAGAAGGCCCAATCGAAACCGTTCCCCCAGGGATAGATCCGCCCGTCCGCCCCCCTCGCGCACCGCTCCCACTCGACCTCCTCCAGCAGTCGGACTCTCTTCCCGAGCCTCCGCCCGAGCCACCGGCAGTAGGCATCGCAGGCCCCGACGAGGAGCGCGATCACGGGGACGCGGGGGCCCAGCTTGGCGATCGGGACGAAGCGGCCATCCGCGTCCCGCTCCACGTAGCGCTCGCTCCCATAAAGGGGGAGCGGGTCCTCGAGGCCAGGAGGCTCGCCGGCCACCGCCTCGTCGAGGAACGCGCAGTACTCGCCTATGGTCACCGGGAATACCGCGGCGAAGAGCTCCTCCACGAGGACGCGCCGGCGGGCGAGGGCCCGGAACTCCCGGGCGTCCCCGCCGACGATGGACTCGCCCCGCGGGACCTGCACGAAGCCCTCGGGGATGGAGCCCTCACGGTGGAGCCGCACGCGGGCCTCGTGCGCGCCGCCGCGCCCGAGGAGGAACGGGTAGCGGACCTCGGAGAAGCCGGGCTTCCGGAGCACCGCCAGGTACGAGCCGCGCGGCAGGCGCCGCTCGAGGGGCGTCTCCCCCACCGGCTCGTGCCCCGTCTCGATCAGGAGCGGCCCGCGCTCCTCGTAGCGGGCGAGGAGCACCCCGGCGCCGCGAGGATCGCTCTCCAGCTTGATGGGCGTCCTGCCCTCGAGCTCGATGCGGTGACGGCCGTCGTCGTACTGCGCCACGAGGCCCTGATAGAGGCTGGCGGCCTCCCGGTCGCATCGCTCCTCGGCCGCGAGGAGCCGCTCGCGGTACAAGCTCGCGAGCGCGGCGCGCGCCTGCGCGTCGCTCGGGTCGATGCTCAGGACCGCGAGGTAGGCGGCCGCGGCGCGGACGAAGGCCGCTTGCGCCTCCTCGCGAGCGGCTCCGGCCCGCGCCGATGCCTCCCACAGGGGCCGCTTCTGCTCCTCCGTGTCGTGGTCCGCGAGGGTCGCCCGGACGTGGTCCGAGTGCCTGTGAGCCGCCGCCTCCTCCGCCTCCGCCCGGCGCAGGTCGGCGCGGAGCGCGTCGGCCGCCTCGCGGAGGCGCGTGGCCTCGGCGGCGCGCCGCTCCGCGTCGTGAATGCCTTCGATGAAGGCCTGTAGCGCGTCGTGGAGCTCGAGGGCCTTCTGGAACCTGTCCTCCTTCCGGGGCGAGAGGGCCCTTCGACACGCGGCGTCGAGCGCGTCCGGGATGGTCCGGCCCGGCGCGGCCTCCCGCGGCGGCCGCAAGTCGCCGCGGCGGGCTCTGCCGAGGGCTGCCTGGACGGACGACTCCCCGTAGGGCGGCGACCCCGTGAGGATCTCGTAGAGGATCGCCCCCAGCCCAAAGACGTCGGTCCGCTCGTCGATCTCGGCGGCGTCGCCCCGCGCCTGCTCCGGCGACATGTACGCTGGGCTGCCGTGGACCGAGCCCTCGAGGGTGACTTCGCCTCGCTCCGCTCGTTCCGTCGAGACGAGAGCCTCCCTCCCGGGCACCGCGCCCTCTCCGGGCCGGCGGAGAACCTTCGCGAGCCCCCAGTCGACCACGAGCACCTCGCCGTAGTCGCCGACCATGACGTTCTGGGGCTTCAGGTCGCGGTGCACGACCCCGCGGGAGTGCGCGAAGCAGACGCCCAGGGCCGCCTGCTGGAGGACCTGGACGAGCCGCACGAGCGAGAAGCCTTGCGCGCCCGACCGCAGGACCTCCGCCAGGTCCCGCCCGCGGATCCACTTCATGGTGAAGTAAGGCGATCCCGACGGGTCGACGCCGAGGTCGTAGACGGGCGCGATGTTGGGGTGCTCGAGCTGCGCGGTCGCCTGCGCCTCCTCCACGAAGCGAGCCGCCCGCCGCGACTCCTGCATCTTCCCCAGCATCACCTTGAGGGCGACGCGCCGGCGGAAGTCGCGGTCGTAGGCGAGGAGGACGCGGCCCATGCCGCCGCGGGCGATCTCGCGCTCGATCGCGTACCGCTCGCCGCCCTTGGCGGGCGCGGGAGGAAGCACGCCGGCCGGGGCGGGCAGCGTGAGCTCCGCGGCCGCCCCGCTCTCCTCGAGCAGGGCGACCACGCTCCGCCCGGCGGGTAGCTCGATCTTCCCGCCCTGGGACGACTCGAGCATCCTCACGAAGAAGAGGCAACGGTCCCGGAGCGCCTCGGGCCAGTCCGCCGGGATGTCGGCCTGGCCGGAGCCGCAGTAGCGCTCCAGGAACTCCTCGAAGAGCGCCTCCTCGCTCACGGCCGGAGGAACTCCGCGACGACCGCGGGGCCGAGGCTCCTCTCGACGTGCGGCCTCAGAATCTCCAGGCCGCGCGCGAAGAGGGTCCGCGCCCGCTTCTCCGACGAGAGGCCGAGGGCGTCCTTCAGCTCCGGCCAGCTCTGCCCCTCGAAGACCTTGAGGAGGACGGCCTCCATCTCCCGGGGGTGCTCCACCTGAAGCTCGAGGATGGCCCGGGCGGCGGCGGCGCGGACCTCCTCCTTGCAGACGATCTGCGATGCCGTGGGGCCGGGCGACTCGACGAGGCCCGCGTGGTCGCCGAGCACCACGGGCCGCCCCGCTCGCTTCTCCCTCCCCTCGCGGCGGCCCGCGTCGACGATGCGGTTCCGGATGAAGCGCTTGGCCCAGGCGTAGAAGTCCTCGTCGCTCCGGTACTCGAACGCCTCGAGCTTGGAGAGCGCCTCCGCGAGGCCCTCGAGCACGAAGTCGACGGTCGAGCCGTAGGCGCGGCGCACGCTCTGGCTCAGAGACCCCGAGAAGATGCGGACGAAGCGGTCCACGCATCCGGCGAGCGCGCTCAGCGCCTCCCGGTCTCCTGCCTTGGCTCGCTCGATGAGGGGGCGGAGGGTGTCGGCCATGGGGCACCGGCCCTCCCGGCTCTCTACTTCAGCGCGTAAAAACCCAAGAGGATCGCCATCTCGTCCTCCGACGTGGGCCCGAAGGTGAGGGCCGGGGAGTTGTCGCTCGGCGGGTCGTCGTAGGTGTGCGTCGTCTCGAAGCGGATGCCCTGGCCCGGCTGGAGGACCAGGGGCGGGTCGAAGACCTTGAAGACCGGGTCGTCCCAGTCCGGATTGTCGTAGAGCATCCGGGGCGGCGAGAGGTCGCGCCCGTTCTGGATCAGGAAACCCGTGAACCGCACGCCGTGGCGATGCATGTGGGAGCTGAGGGAGTAGATGTGCGTCTCGCGGGCCACGCGCCCGTTCGACCCCAGCGCCGGGTCCTGCTGCGTGCTTGTGACGCCCGGAAAGCTCCACTTCGTCGTCCGGGTCTCGTGGGGCGGCACGTTGATCGACGGGTTGATGTCGAAGATGGGCTTCACGAAGGTCGTGATGCTCCCGGGCGCGGCGAAGAAGATGTTGACGTAGACCTCGCCGAGGATCGGAGCCTGGCCGCTCAAGTTGATGTAGTGGGAATTGAGGTCGAAGCTCGCGTTCCTCGAGAACTTGAGGCCGACTCCCGGCGGGAAGGCGACGCTGAAGAACGACTGCTGCGCGCCGGCGATGAAGCGCTGGCTCGTGAGGAAGTTCGCGAAGCTCGAGTCGCGGACCCCCGCCGGCGGCTTCGTCGCCGAGATCCACTCGTAGAGGATCATGTGGTGGCTCGCCTCGGTCATGTGGATGTCGATGCGCTCGACGACCACGTCCTCCGTCCGGCCCGCGAAGGGCTTGTCGACGAAGTAGAAGATCTCCCGCTCCGAGCGAGCTCCGATCGTGAAGGGCACGAGGTGGAGCTGGACGCCGCTCTCGGGCACGGGAGGCTGCGAGAGGCCCCCCGAGGGCGGCGGGGTCGCATCGTCCAGGTCCGGGACCCCCGGGATCGTGCCCTCGAGGGGCGCGCCGGCGAGGATCCACTCCCGGATCGCGGCGATGGCCCGCTCCGGGAGCGGGGAGGACGAGCTCGAGGGCATGCGGTTGCCCTCGCCGGGCCCTGGAGCCGTGAGCTTCTTCAAGAGGAAGCTGTTTTCGGGCTTCCCGGGGTCCACGCGCAGGAGCCCGGCCGCAAGGGCCGCCTCGTTCGTGGGGCTCACGCCCACGAGCGAGCGGTAGGCCTCCTCGCGGCTCCCGAGGGCGAGGCCCGCCTTGCGCCGCGAGTCCGAGTGGCAGGAGCTGAATGCGCACGACGTCGCGAACACCTTCTCCGCGATGCTCGCGAAGGAGAGCTCGCTCTTCGGGAAGCAGGCCGCGGTCTCCTCGGCCCCGAGCTCGCGGGGCGCCGGGCCGCCGAGGAAGAGGTAGACGAGCACGAAGACGGCGTCCGAGAGATTGGAGTCCCCGTCCGCGTTCGCGTCCACGAGGAGGTTGCACCTCGGAGGCTCCGCGCCCAGGAAGAGGAAGTTCAGGATCGCGACCGCGTCCGTGATGTTGAGCGTGTCGTCGAGGTCGAAGTCGCCGCGCAGGGGAGCGTGGGTCACCTTGGCCCCCTCCCGGACCCAGCGGCGCAGGGTGGAGACCTCCGCGTCCGTGAGCGGGTCAGCCCCGCGAGGCTCTCGCTCCCCGAAGCGCGGCTGCGCGCTCGCCACCTTGTCGATGAGGGGGCTCGCGTCGGGGTCGCCCGGGACCACGATGGGCCCCGCGTACTGCTCTCCGACGCTCGCCATGAGCGTCGCGTAGCTCGTGAGCTCGACGCCGCTCTGGGAGCGGCCCACGTGGCACTCGGTTCCGCCGCAGCTCTTCTGGAGGACGGGCTTCACGTCCGCTTCGAAGCTGACGAGGTCGTGGGCGGCGAGGCGCCCCGCGGCGCCGAGGCCGAGGGACGCGAGGACGACGAGGTGACACCTGTTGACTGCGGATTGTCGATGCACGGCGGCGTTATCCTTGAGATCTCCCGACACCTAGGGAACGGAGCTGCCCACGATCCTATCCGCTCGAGGCCCTGCAGCGCAGGGTTTTCTGTAGGGTTTTGTCGCCTAGCCTCCCCGCTCCTTCCGGTAGCTCTTCCCGCGCAGGAGCCGCGCCAGGACGCGGTCGACGAGCGCCCCGGGCACGCAGCGGAGGAGCTTCAGGGGCACCGTCAGCCGCCTCGGGAAGTGGATCTCCCGGCGGCCCCGCACGATTCCGTCGACGATGCGCCTGGCGGCGCGCTCCGCCGGCTGGAGGAACGGCATGGGGAACCGGTTCCTGTCCGTGAGCGGCGTCTTGATGAAGCCGGGAGAGACCGTGATGACCCGGACGCCCGAGCCCGCGAGGTCCACCCGCAGGCTCTCGAGGAAGGTGGCCAGCGCCGCCTTGCTCGCGCAGTAGGGCGCCGCCGTCGGGAACCCCCGGACGGCGCCGATGCTCGAGACCCCCACGATGACCCCCGAGCCGCGCGCAAGCATCCCCGGCAGGGCCGCCTCGATGCCGTAGACTGCGCCGAGGAAGTTGACCGCCAGGATCCGCTCGACGAGCTCCGAGTCGAACTTGCGCGGGAAGAAAGAGTCGCCGATCCCCGCGTTCAGGAGGAGCACGTCGATCCCGCCGAAGCGCTCCTCGGCCTCGCGGACCGCCTCGCGCACACGGGCTCGGTCGCGCACGTCGCCCGGCTGGACGAGGACCCGCGCCTCCGGCCGCGCGGCGACGAGCTCATCGCGCAGCACCTTGAGCCGCTCCTCCCTTCGAGCGAAGAGCGCCACGCTCGCGCCCCGCGCGACGAACTCCCGGGCGAGGGCGTCGCCGAGGCCGCTCGAGGCGCCGGAGAGCCAGACGCGCCAGCTCAGCCCTTCCACCGCACCGCGCCCTCAGGGGCTCGGCGTGCCGCCCGCCGCGAGCCGCTCGTAGGTGCGCCCTTCCTGCGGCAGGTCCTTCCTCCGCAGGGCCTCCTCGTAGAGCCGCGCGCCCCAGGGCGTCGGGTACTTCCCCAGGAGGCACCCGAGGCAGAGCTCGTCCTCGGAGGCGCCCACGGCCCGGACGAGCTCGTCGACCGACAGGTAGCGCAGGCTGTCCGTCCCCAGGTCGTCCGACAGCCGCTTGAGCTCGGCCGCGGTGAGCTCCCGGCGCGGCTGGGGGCCGAGGAGGCGGGGCGCGAACAGCTCGGTCACCGTGGACATGTCGATCCCGTAGCTGCACGGCGCCATGATGGGCGGACAGGCGACGCGCACGTGCACCTCCCTCGCCCTCCCCTGCTCTCGGAGCATCCTCACGATCACGCGGAGCGTCGTCGACCGCACGATGCTGTCCTCGACGAGGAACACCCGCTTGCCCTCGAGCACCTCGGGGAGCGGCGTGTACTTCCGCTTCGCCCGCTCGATCCTGTTCTTGCCCTCGATGAACGTGCGGCCCACGTACCGGTTCCGGATCAAGCCCTCGAGGCTCGGGATCCCGAGCTTGTAGGCCATGGCGTCGCAGGCGGCGCGCGCCGTGTCCGGCACGGGGACGGCCACGCAGTCCCGGGGGTCCGTGGGGACCTTCTCGCCGGCGGCGAGGGCCTCTCCCAGCCGCTTCCGGGTCAAGTAGACCGACTTCTCGTTCAAGGTCGAGGCCACGTTGGCGAAGTAAACGTACTCGAAGAAGCAGAAGGCCTTCCGCGGCGACTCGGCGAAGCGATCCACACGGAAGCCCTGGCGGCTGACGTGGATCAGCTCTCCGGGCTGCACGTCCTTCACGTCCTCGAAGCCCCTGTTGGCCAGCGCGATGCTCTCCGACGCCGCGGCGAAGACGCCGCCCTTCACGGCGTAGCAGAGCGGGCGGAAGCCGTGCGGGTCGCGGGCCAGGACGAGGTCGCCGTCGGCGTTGATGAACGCGAGGCTGTAGGCGCCATCGACGGTCTCGGAGATGTGGCGGAAGACCTTGACGAAGTCCGGCTTCTCGTCGCCGCGCAGGGCGTACGAGATGTGGTGCATGAGGACCTCCGTGTCGTTCTCGCACACGAGGTGGTAGTCACCGCCCTTCTTTGAGATGATGTTCTCGCGCACCTCGGAGTAGTTGGCGACGTTCCCGTTGAAGCAGAACGCGAACCACTTCCACTTCCGGCCATGTGGGTGCTCGAAGGGCTGGGCGTAGTTCTTGTCGTCCCCCCCGCAGGTGGCGTAGCGGACGTGGCCGATGCCCGCGCGGCCCGCGTAGCGGTCCATGATGCCGCGGAACTTCGCCGGGTCCGGGTAGGTGAGGTGGAAGACGTCGGTCACGGACCCGACGTCCTTGAACGTGTCGAGGAGCCTCGGCTCTTCCTCGGTGTACCGCGTGATCCCCGCGGCGAGCTGGCCGCGGTTCTGGAGGTCGATGAGCATGTCCGGGAGGAGCCGCACGACGTTCCGCTCGTCCTCCGGGGACGAGATCGAGCCGCCGGGACGCACGTCCATGCGGTAGACCGCGGCGATGCCGCACTCGTCGTGGATCGGATCGAGCACTTTTCGACTCCCTCGGCGCCGGCAATGCGCCCTACGAGCGGACTTCAGCGAGACCTCTGGACTTCGAAGGCAGGGATTGTACCAGCCGCGGGTCCGGGGCTCCAGAGACGGGACAGGGCCCCTCGAGCATGGCGGAGCTCTCGCCGCCCTCCCGGTACCGCTCCAGCCACTCCGCGAGCCCCTTGCCCGGGCAGCTCGTGGGGGCCAGGCCGCAGCCGCGCCGGACGTCGTCGTGGGACGAGACGCTCGACCTCGCGATCCCGTGCTTCCTGCGGAGGGCGTCGAGGAGGCGCCGCGCGCTCTCGAGCTGGCGCGGCGCGGGCGCCTGGAGGTCGAAGTTGCCGAGGAGGAGGACGCCGATGTTGCCCTCGTTGGCCTCGGCGGAGCCGGCGTGGGCCCCCACGCGCGTGATGGGGCGACCCTCCCACACCCGGCCGCTCCGGTCCACGACGTAGTGGTAGCCGATGTCGTCCCAGCCGCGCCGGCCCACGTGGTCCTGCTGGATCGCCTTGATCGTCCGGCCGGCCTCCACCCGGTCGAGCTCCTCCACGGCGCGCCCCCCGAGGTGGTGGAGGGTGATGCGCCGCGGCCGGTCCATGCGCGGCGGCGTCTCGCGCCCGGCTGCGGCGCCCCAGCTCGAGCGCGGGAGGACCACCACGCCGCCGAGCCCTCGCGAGGACCAAAGGGTCCAGGGCCACTCGCCGCGCTCGCGGCGGAGCTGGAGCTGCCAGCCGGCCCAGCCGAGGACGGCGAGCCAGAAGAGGAGCGCCAGGAGGCGCCCGACGGCCGGCGGCCTTCGCTTCTCTCGCCTCCTCTCACGGTCTCCCACGGTCTCTTCGCTTCTCCCGGAGCAGCTCGGTCAGTACGCCTGGGCCATCACCACCCTCCGCTCCGAGGGCTTGCCGCAGCGGATGCAGGCGCCGCGCTCGGCGGCGGGGTCGAGGGGGATGTTGCGGATGCTCGTCCGGTGCTTCTCGGCGAGGGCCTTCTCGCAGTCGCCGTCGCCGCACCAGTGGCAGAGGGCGAAGCCGCCCCCCTCTTCGGAGAAGAACCTCCCGTAGGCGGCGATGTCGTCGATGGCCCGCGTCCTCGAGGCGCGCAGGGCCTTCGCGCGGTCGAGGAGCTCGCCCTGCATCTTGCAGAGCAGCTCGGGGACCCTCCGCAGCGCCTCCTCGCGCGGCAGGAACTCCTTCTTCGACTTCTCCCCCGCCGCGAGCGCCGCGTCGTAGCGCTTCGCGAGGCAGAGCTGCCCCTTCTCGAGGTCCTTGGGACCCACCTCGATGCGCAGCGGGGCGCCCTTGAGCTCCCAGAAGTTGAACTTCCACCCCGGGCTCTGCCCCTCGCGCGCGTCGACGTGGACCCTGTGCGCGGGCGTGAGGGCCTTCTTCACGGCCTCGCACTCGGCGAGCACCTTCGCCCGCTCGTCCTCCTTGCGGTAGATCGGCACCACGGCGACCTGCACGGGCGCGAGGGCGGGCGGGAGGATGAGCCCTTGGTCGTCCGAGTGGGCCATGATGAGGGCCCCGATGAGGCGCGTCGAGACGCCCCAGCTCGTGGCGTGCACGTAGCGCAGCGTGCCGTCCTCCGACTGGTACTGCACGTCGAAGGCGCGCGCGAAGTTCTCCCCGAGGTAGTGGGAGGTCCCGGCCTGGAGCGCCTTGCCGTCCTGCATCATGGCCTCGATGGAGTACGTGTCGACGGCGCCCTTGAACTTCTCGTTCTCGGTCTTCTTCCCCGTGAGCACGGGGACCGCCATGACGTTCTCGGCGAAGCGCCGGTACACCTCGAGCATGCGGAGGGTCTCCTCCACCGCCTCGGCCTTTGTGGCGTGGGCCGTGTGGCCCTCCTGCCAGA
>JACQVW010000305.1 GCA_016209535.1 Planctomycetota bacterium
GTCCATGACGTAGGTCTCGCCCAGGCGGCCCACCATGATGTTGGCGGGCTCGATGTCGCGGTGGATCACGCCCTAGGCGTGAGCGTAGGCGACGGCCTCGCACACCTTCACCAGCACGCCGATGGCCCGCGGCAGGCTCCAGGCCTCCTGCCCGGCGCGCGCCAGGGCGAAGACCTCCCCCAGGTTCCGTCCCTTCACCAGGCGCATCGCGAAGTAAGGCCGCCCGTCCTCGTTCACGCCCAGCTCGTGCACCGGCACGATGCCCGGGTGCTCGAGCTGGCCGGTGATCTGCGCCTCCTCGAGGAAGCGCCGGAGCATGTCGGGGTCGTCGCTCCCGCCGCCGCCAGGCCTCAAGAGGACCTTCACCGCCAGCGGGCGGTTGAGCACCTCGTCCCAGGCCTTGAGGATCACTCCCATGCCGCCTCGCGCCACCTCTTCCTGGAAGCGGTAGCGGCGGCCCGGGGGCAGCCGTGACCTCTCGCCGGCTGCCGGCCGATCCGGCAGCGTGAGGGTCTCGGCGCCCGGGAGGACGGGAGCCTCGCCGGACGGCACGGGCGGGACCAGGTTCTCCTCGATCACCTTGGCGAACGAGGACTCCTCCTGGACGGGCCCGCCGGCGTACACCGAATGCAGCGCCTGGAGGGCGGGGGCGAGCTCGGGTCGGCCGGCGCAGAACTCATCGAAGTCGAGGGCCTCGCCCAGCTCGAGGCGGCGCCGGTACTGGGCATAAGCCGCCTCCGCTGACCCGGCGCCGGGCGGCCCGGGGGCGTATCCGCCCGCTCGCGCATCGAATGACATACCCGTAATTCCACACCAGGGGCAGCTCCTCCGCGTCCCCCTGGGACCAAATCCCATGCTACCGGTCGATCGCGAGGGCCACAAGGGGACGAGAGGGCGGGCCGACCGGGGCCCCCGGACTCCCCTCGGGCTCTCAGACCTTCTCGAGCCGCTTGCGCACCACGGCGAGGGCCTCGTCGATCTTGATCCGCTCCTGGCTCGTCGAGTCGCGCTCGCGGATCGTGACGGTCCCGTCCTTGAGCGAGTCGCCGTCGATGGTGAGGCAGTACGGCGTCCCCACCTCGTCGTGCCGCGAGTAGCGCCTGCCGATCGCGTGCTGCTCGTCGTACTTGGCGTTGATCCCCTCGCGGAAGAAGCCCTGCACGAGCTCACGCGCCAGCTCGGGCATGCCGTCCCGCTTCACGAGGGGCAGCACGGCCGCCTTGTACGGCGCGAGGCGCGGGTGCAGCTTCAGGACCCGCCGCGTCTTCACGTTCCCCTCGGCGTCGGGCCGCGGGCTGTCGTAGGCGAGGGCGTCGAGGAGGAACATGAGGGTCGTGCGCGTGGCCCCGGCCGCGGGCTCCACCACGTACGGCGTGTAGCGCCAGCCCTTCTTGCCGGTCACGGGGTCGGTCTTCTCCTGGTCAAAGTACGTGAGGGGGACGCCGGAGTGCTCGGAGTGCTTCTTCAAGTCGTAGTCCGTGCGGCTCGCGATCCCCTCGAGCTCGCCCCAGCCCCAGGGGTACTCGTACTCGACGTCGTAGCAGTCGTCGGCGTAGTGGGCGAGCTCGTTCGCCTCGTGGCGGCGCAGGCGGAACTTCGACTTGTCGTTCGCGTAGCTCAGGTACCACTCGAGCCGCTTCGCCTTCCAGTGCTCGAGCGCCTCCTTTTGCTTCCCGGGCTCGACGAAGTACTCCATCTCCATCTGCTCGAACTCGCAGGAGCGGAAGACGAAGTGCTCGACCGTCACCTCGTTCCGGAAGGACTTGCCCATCTGGGCGATGCCGAAGGGGACCTTGAGGGCCAGGGCCTGCTGGATGTTGGCGAACTGGACGAACATGGCCTGGGCCGTCTCGGGCCGCAGGTAGACGGCGCTCTCCTTGGATTTCTCCTCGAGGACCTTGCGGATCTCCTCGGCCGGGAGGCTCCTGCCGGCGAGGGCCACCGCCATCTCCTGGAGAGGGTCGACGGGGCCCAGGCTCGTGCGGAACATGAGGTTGAACTTGCGCTCGTCCGAGAGGTCGGGCGAGCCGCAGTTCGGGCACACGTAGCCGCGGTCGCCGACCTGTTTCCGGAGGAGCTTCCCCCTCTTCCGCCCGCCCTCGACGTACTCGACCTCGGTGCCGGGCTGGGCTCGCGGCGCCTTGTCGGCGCGGAAGCGCTCCTTGCAGTTCCGGCAGTCGACGAGGGGGTCCGAGAAGCCCGCGAGGTGCCCCGAGGCCTCCCACACGCGCGGGTGCATGATGATGGAGGCGTCGAGGCCCACGATGTCCTCGCGCTCGTGCACCATGCTCCTCCACCACTCGCCCATGACGTTCCGCTTGAGCTCGGCGCCCAGGGGGCCGTAGTCGTAGCAGCTCTTGAGGCCCCCGTAGATCTCGCTCGACTGGAAGATGAAGCCGCGCTGCTTCGAGAGCGAGATGATCTCCTTCATGAGGTCGAAGGGCTCGCCCGGGGCGGCCCCGGGCGACGCTGGGCCCCGGGCGCCGCCGGGGGATGGCTGTGGTTGTGAGGCCATGGGTGCTCCTGGGTGGGGAATCGGGCGATTATTTCAGCCCCGCGGGGGAAGTCAACCTCTTGACCCGACCGCCGGCCCGTGGCCAGATGTCGCCAGCCTTCCCGCTCCCCCTCCCCTGCGAAAGGAGGGCCTTGCCATGGCCCCGCGTCTCCTGTTCCTCGCCTCGCTTTCGAGCGTTGCGTTGCGCGGCGCCTTCGCCATCGACTGCAACGGGAACGGCAAGCCCGACGTCGTGGAGACGTCCGCCGGCACGGCGCCGGACTGCAACGCGAACCGAGTCCCGGACGAGTGCGAGGTGGCGCCGCTCCCCTTCCGGCTCGCGGACGTCCAGTACTTCCAGGGGAGGCTCCGGGGCCTGACCCTTGCGGACCTGGACCGGAACGGCGCCCTGGACATCGTCGCGACGAGCGCCGCGGGCAACCAGAACATCCTGGCCGTGCTGCTCCGTCGCGGGAACGGGGGCTGGTCCTGGTCGGAGCACCCGAGCGGGGTCCTGGCGGGCCCGGCGCTCGCGGCCGCCGACCTCGACGGCGACGGCGGCCTCGACGTCGCGTCGGGAGGCTCGAGCGGGGTCTCGGTCCGCTTCAACGAAGGCGGCGGGGCGCTGGGCGAGGCGCTCGAGGTCGCGGCCGCCGAGCCCACCTCGGGCCTGCGGGCGGGGGACCTGGACGGGGACGGCCTGGAGGACATCGTCTCGATCCGCGTGAGCTCCGACACGGTCACCGTGGTCTTCGGGGACTCCTCTCGGGGCCTCACGCGCTCCTTGCGCCGGCCTGTCGGCGGGTCGCCTCGGGATCTGGCCCTCGCCGACCTCGACTCGGACGGCGACCTCGAGGTCGTCACCGTGAACATCGCCTCGCGGGACCTCTCCATCCTCCGCAACCGGGGCGCGGGCTCCCTGGAGGACGCGGAGCGGATCCCGCTCACCGAGGAGCGGCCCTTCCGCCTCGCCGCGGTGGACCTCGACTCGGACGGCCACGCGGACCTGGCCGCCGGGCACACGGAGGCCTTGACCGTGCTCCTCAACGACGGCGGAGGAGGCTTGCACGAGCCGAGCGTGCTCCACTTCGAGGCGGTGTCCCTCGCCGCCGGAGACCTCGACGGCGACGGGGACCTCGACCTCGCGGCGGGCCGCGGGACCTTCGCCGAGGTCGAGCTCCTCGTCAACCTGGGCGGCGGAACGCTCGTCGCCGCGCAGCGCCTCGTCCTGGCCGAAGGCCTCCGCGAGAGGGTCGCGCTGCTCGCCCTTGGCGACCTGGACGGGGACGCGCTCCCGGACGCGGCCACGGCGGCGCAGGCGGCGGGGAGCCTCTCGATCTTCCAGCGGAGCGGGGGCGTGGTCCTCGAGGCCGTGTCGTTCTCACAGGCCGAGGTGGCCGCCCCTGAGCCCCACGGGGCCGCGATGGGGGACCTCGACGGCGACGGCGCCCTCGACGTGGCCACGACCGCCGACGGGCGGGGCACGGTGACCTTGACCTTCAACGACGGAGTCGGGGCGCTGGCCCGGCAA
>JACQVW010000291.1 GCA_016209535.1 Planctomycetota bacterium
CCAGGTCTCCCCCATGACCGGCTTTCTCGAGGCGAAGCCGCACTGGACCGACACCGACGATGACGGCCTTCCGGACAACTGGGAGGTTGAGCACGGGTTGAACCCTGAAGACCCCGTAGATGCCAGCTTGGACTACGACGCCGATGAGCTCACGAACGGCGAGGAGGCCCATGCAGGCACCGATGCTCTCGCTGCCGACACGGACGCGGATGGCCTCGATGACGCAGAGGAATCGGTCCTCGAGACGAACCCCCTCGCGTACGATACGGACGGGGATGGCCTCAGGGACGGCGACGAGGTCGACGTTTCGCTCACGGACCCGCTTGCGGCCGACGGGGACGGCGATGGCGCGGACGACGGAACGGAGGTGCAGGCCGGGACCGATCCTGGCGACGGAGCCGATGCCGGTGCGAGGCTCCAAGGCGCGGTCGTGGAGCTGGGCGGCAGGGCCCTCGAAGGCGCGCTCGTTCGTGCGCTCGGTGGTCCGGAGACGCACAGTCGGCGAGACGGAAGCTTTGAGCTCTTCCTCCGCGCGGGCCCCTACGCGCTCGAGGCAAGTCTCGAAGGTTACCGCCCCGAGAGGCAGACCGACGTCGATCTGCTTCCGGGCGACAACCACGTCGTCTTCGAGCTCGCGGGCATCCCCGCCGCCTCGTTCGAGGCGGAACCGAGGGAAGGGACGGCACCGCTCGAGGTCCGCTTCCGGAGCACATCGCTCGGGACGATCGCGGCCTACGAATGGAGCTTCGGGGACGGTGGAGCCTCGACGGAGAGGGACCCCGTCCACGTCTACTGGACGCCGGGGGACTACGACGTGACGCTTCGTGTCTCCGGACCGGCCGGTGAATCGACGCACACGGAGGGGGGAGCGATCCGGGTCAAGCCTCTCGTCGCTTTCTTGCGAGGGGACTGCAACTCCGACGGAGCCCTGGGACTCTCGGACGCCATCTTCGAGCTCGCATACCTCTTCCTCGGGGGTGAGGAGCCTTCGTGCCACGAGGCGTGCGACGCGAACGGCGATGGCGCGGTCGGGATCTCCGACGCGATCTATGCTCTTTCCTTCCTCTTTCTCGGAGGGCCTTCCCTGCCGCCTCCGTTCCCTTCCTGCGGGACAGGCAGCCTCTCGCTCGGCTGCGTCCAGCATTCGTGCCAAGGCTGACTGCACGGCATTCCTGGCCAACCCGGCGCGCTTCGTGAGGACCCGCGCGCGGGCTTCCGATCAGCCCTGATGCCGAGCTGACTCGGCCGCTTTACGGCCGCGCGTTGGATGGGCGCCCCTATCCTTCGGGCCCCAGAGCATCCGCCGCGATCCTCGCCCGGATACCGAGCGGCAGCTTGCCGCCGGGCTTGATCACCAGCGCGGGCGGAGCGACGACCGGCGCCTCTTCCGCTCCTGGTTCGGGGACTCGCGCCTGGTGCGCGAGCGGGCCCACCGGGAGGCTCTGGCGCTGCTTTGAACGGGAGGCAGGGCCAGGGCCAGTCGCCGGATCACAGGGGAGGAGGCCGTGGGGAAGGGGGGACGCCAAGCGCCCCAGACCATGGTGAGGTCGCCCTTGTCAGGGCTCCAAGAAGGGATGCGTGTGCCCATGCAGTCGAACCTCCCGCCCCCTCACGCGACCGTGGGTCATCACCCCGGCGGGCCCGCCGTCGCACGCAGCCTGGTCGTCGCCCCTGACTGGCGCCGCACCGCAGCCAATCGATGGGTCATCAGGTGGGACATCAGGCTTCGGAGCCCCCTACCGGCCAAAAAGACAGCCCGCCGCAACTCTCCGTCGCAGCGGGCTTTATCGTGGCGCGCCCACCAGGACTCGAACCTGGAACCCTCGGCTTCGTAGGCCGATACTCTATCCAGTTGAGCTATGGGCGCATAACGGGCGGCCGCGCCGGCATGCTCGTTCTGTCGTTGGCCGGCTTGAGCCCGAGGCCCGGCGATCATAGAAGCGAGCGATGGCCCTTTCAAGCGTTTTGTTGGGGCCGCGCCTCAAGGAGCAGCGCCGCGCCGCTCGTTTGCATCGCGCGCGACGCTCAGGAAATGGGCCCACCGGGCGTCGTGAGCGATCCCGGGTCCGGCGCGGGAACCGGCTGGGGCACCTCGGGTGCTCCTGAGAAGGGCTCCGCCGGCGTGGCCTGGGCCTGGGCCTGGACCTGCGGCGGAGCCGGTCGCGCGCCGGGAGCGATCTCGGGTTGGGGCAGGTCCCGGATCGTGCCCAGGCCGAAGCTCTCCAGGAAACGCCGCGTCGTGCCGTAGAGGAGGGGACGGCCCAGCGCATCGGACCTCCCCACCACCTGGATCAAGCCCCTCTCGAGGAGCGACTTCAGGATGGGCCCACAGCCCACGCCGCGGATCGACTCCAGGTCCGCCTTCCCGATCGGCTGCTTGTACGCGATCACCGAGAGCGTCTCCAGCGCCGCCGCCGACAGCTTCCCCTCCCGCTCCTTCTGCCGGAGCCTGCGGACCCACGGGTCGAACTTGCTGACCGTCAGGAGCTGCACGCCGCCCGCTATGTCCTCCACGCGGAACGCGCGGCCCGTCTCCAGGTACTCGAGCCGCAGATCCTCCAGGGCCGCCCGGACCTCGTGCGCCGAGACCTGGAACAGGTCCGCGAGGGCCCGGATCGAGATCGGCTCCGACACCGCGAAGAGGACGGCCTCCAGCGCGCCCCGGAGCTCCTCGGGCGCAAGCGGGACCAGGGGCTCCTCGCCGCGAGCTTCCTCACGGCCGGGCGCATCGTCCCCGGCCGCATCCTGCTTCTGGGCAGGGGAGGCCGCACTGGCGACCCTGGGGCCGCCCTCCACGCTCCGCTCGAGGCCGCGGTCCGCCGCGACCCGCTCGGCGGGAGGCGCATCCAGGGGCGCAATGACTTCGCCTTCCAGTCTCTCGATCATCGCTCCCGCGCTCCTCCTTCGTTCCCTTGCCCCTCCGGCCGCTCCACCGCTCCCCCCCCCTCCAGGATCCGCACCTTCGCGTCGGCCCGGAGCTTCATGAGCACGCTCGCCACCTCCTCGAGGCTCGGCTCCGCCTCGAGGATCTCGCGGCGCATCGCGTCCTTGCAATCCACGAAGCTCTCCCCGGCGACGACCGCGGTCACCTGAAACACGTGGTAGCCGCCCAGCGGGTTTTCGACCGGGTCGCTCACGTCCCCCGCCCTCAGGTCGAAGACCTTCCTCATGAACTCGGGCACCCGGCCGTCGTTCCTAACGAGCCCCAGGTCTCCCCCACGCTCGGCCGTCACGGGGTCCTGGCTCTCGGCGCGCGCCAGAGCCGCGAAGTCGGCGCCCTTCCGGATCCTGTCCGCGGCCCGGGCGGCCTTGTTGTAGGCCTCGAGCTTCAGGCGCGGGAGGTCCTCCTCCCCCTGACCCTGCTCCGGGCGGAAGCTGAAGGCGACGTGCCGCGCCTGGTACCGCGTGCTCGCGTACGTCTCCTGGTAGTACTTCCGGAGCACTTCGTCGTCCACCTGGCGCATGGACTTCACGACCTTCGCGAGGAGGATCTGGGTCCCGACCTCCCGCTCGTGATCGCGGCGGACGTCCTGGAGAGTGAGCCCCGCCCTGGCGTACTCGCGCTCGAGGGCATCCCTCCCGCCGGCCCTGCGGGCTTCGGTCTCCAGCACCTCGTCCACCTTGCGTGCGACCTCCTCCCGACTCGCCGAGAGCCCCCCCCTTCGAGCCTCTTCGATCACGAGGTCCTGGGTGATGACGCCCGTGAGGAGCCTCGCGGTCCCGTACTGCCGCAGGATGCGCTTGTAGAGCTCTCCCTGGGTCAGCGGCCGGCCGTCCACCTCCGCGATGACGCGCCCGGGGTCGGCCCACGGAGCGTCCTCGAGGGCAGCGAGGACCGCCGGCACGGGCGGCGGAGCCTCCGCCCCCCGGGGCGAGAGACACCCGGGGAGCGCCAGGAGAGCGGCGGCGCAGGCCGCGAACGCCGGCGCGAGGGCCGGCCCGAAGGACCACACACGGTTTTCCATGACAGGAGCCAAGAATACAGAATAGAATGCACAACTCAACGGGATACTTCGCCGCCTACTCGTCCCGGAAGCGCCCCTCGTTCTCCCGCCAGTAGCGGAGCCAGGCCGCGGCGTCGTGGCCCAGGTCCACGCCCAGCGAGTCCCGGAGCACCGAGCGCACCTCGAGCCGCTCCTTCCCGTCCGCCGAGCGGACGGCGCGGCACACCTCGGGGACCCAGGCCTTGAGGAGGAGGCGCGCGACGACCGCCGCGGCCCGCTTCCTCTCGCGTTCCTCCGGCGACGACGAGGCCGTCTCCAGGGCGAGGCGGAAGCTCTCGCGCCGGTAGAACTTCTCCAGGGTCCGGTACACGACCTCGAGGGCCTTCTCGTCCCGCTCCTCGAGGGCCAAGGCGTGCAGGTCCGCACTGATCTTGCGCGAGGCGTCGTCGCCGGCGGCCGGCGCCGGGAAGCCGCGCAGCGCGCTCACGGCCACCCAGCGCACGGCGTCGCGCTGGTCCCGCACGTGCCGCGCGAAGACCTCCCGAGCCACGGGGTCCCGCGCGGCCAGGAGCTTCCGTACGGCGAACTCCTGGAGGTGAGAGTTCTCGGACCCCGCGAGCGATAGCAGGTCCTCGAGCTCCCTCTTCGCCTCCTCCCGCAGCCGGCGGTCCTTCTCGGCCTGCTCCATCCACTCGTCCCGGTAGCGCACGAGGCCCTTCCGCTTCTTGAGCTCGGACTCGAGGATCCACCGGTTCTCGTAGACGACGTACCCCAGCTCCTTGCGGGCGAGGTCGTGGTTGGGGTCGATCTCGAGGAGCTTCGCCGCGAGGGCCTTCACCTTGGAGCGAAGCCCCTTGTCGCGCGCCCAGACGAGGAGCTCCGCCAGCGGCTCGAGCTCCCCCGCCGGCAGGGCCTTCAGGCGCGCCTCGAGCTCCTCGGCGGGGCTCTGCTTCTTCTCGATCCTCTCCACCTCGGACTCGGGGAGGACGACGGTGGAGCCTTCGCCGGTCCGCACCTCGATGGTCCCGCCGCGCGGCCCCGGCCCGACGTCCCCCTCGAGCTTCTTCCCGTTCTTCAGGTGGACGATGTCTCCCAGGACGGGGGACCCGAGGAGAAGGAGCCCTCCCAGGAGGAGCCGCACGCACATGGTGCCATTCTACAGCGCCATCGGTATAATCTCGCGATTTCCGCCATGGCACACCCTCACGAAGAGAGCGAGGTCCTCCTCGTCCTGGGCACCGCGAACCGCCACAAGCTGGCGGAGGTCTCGCGGGCCCTCGGCGGCGTCACCACGCGCCGCGGAGCGCCCGTGAGGGTCGCCGGAGCCGCCGCGCTCCCACCGGGTCCCGAGATCGACGAGCGGGGGGAGACGTTCCTCGAGAACGCGCGGATCAAGGCCCGGGCCTACGCGAGGCGCGCCGCCGGGCTCCCGCCCGAGGTCCGGCCGCGCTGGGTCCTGGCGGACGACTCGGGCCTCGCCGTCGATGCCCTCGGCGGGGCTCCGGGCGTCCGCTCGGCGCGCTACGCGGGCTCCTCGGCGACCGACGGCGACAACAACCGCAAGCTGCTCGCCGCCCTGGCCTCGATCCCCCCCGGACGGCGCGGGGCCGCCTTCGTCTGCGCATTGAGCCTGGTCGAGGTCGCCCCGGCCCCCTCGGCAGCGCCCAGGGAGGTCCTGAGCGTCGAGGGGAGGTGCCGGGGCGAGATCATCGGCGAGGGGCGGGGCTCGGGCGGGTTCGGCTACGACCCGCTCTTCCTCTTCCCGGACCTCGGGAAGACCTTGGCCGAGCTCTCGGGACAAGAGAAGGACGAGGTCAGCCACCGCGGGAGGGCCCTCAGGGCGCTCCGCGAGCGGCTCGAGGCCCTCGAGTGAGCGAGCCGGCCGTGGAC
>JACQVW010000297.1 GCA_016209535.1 Planctomycetota bacterium
ATGTAGGGTGGCGTGCCGAGGCGGTCGCCAGTCTGCGTCAGCTTCTCGGCCTCGGCGAGGTGGGCGAGGCCGAAGTCCGAGAGGTAGGCCCTGCCCGCCGTCCGGGCGCCCGCCTCGTCGCCCTCGACGAGCACGTTCCCGGGCTTCACGTCCCGGTGCACGATCCCCACCGAGTGCGCGGCCCCGAGGGCCCAGGCGACGTCGCGCGCGATCTCGAGGGCGCGCTTGGGCTCGAGGGGGCGGCCGTCGGCGATCAGGTCCTGCACGCTCAAGCCGCGCACGAGCTGCATGGCGATGTAGGGCTGGCCGTCGGCGATGCCCGCCTCGTGGATGCCGACGATCGACGCGTGCTGGACCGCCGCGGCGGCCTTCGCCTCCCTGCGGAAGCGGTCGAGCGCGGCGCCGCTCTTGGCCAGCTCGGGAGGGAGCAGCTTGAGCGCGACCTCGCGGCCCAAGGAGCGCTGGCGGGCCAGGTAGACCTCCCCCATGCCGCCCTTCCCTATGCGGCGGAGCAGCTCGAAGTCGCCGACGCGGCACCCGGGCTCGTCCCCCGCTGGGCCCTGGGCCGGCGGCGATCGGTCGCGGGCCTCGCCCTCGCGGCCCATGATGGCTTGCCAGAGCCTGCAGGCGCCCTCGGTGCCGGCTCCAAGGTCGCCGGTGCCGGGAGAGGCCGCCGCGCCCTCGGAAGCCGCGCCTGCCGTGCCTCCCGCGGGGCCGCCGACTCCCGAGGCCAGGCGGCCTACGGCTGCCCGAAAGGCCTCGAGGAACCCCGCACCCTCGATGCCCTCCTCGCTCCTCAGCTCGGAGAGGAAGCGCTCGATCCGGGTCGAAAGGCGCGAGCCTCCGTCTCCCTTCGGGCTCGGGCCTTCGCCCCCGCGGACCTGTTGGCTCTGTCCTTCCCTTGAGGCCTCCACGGCGCCGCTCCTCAGCTCCTCGCGAGCCTCGAGCGCAGGGGGTCCATGCCGTCCTCGAGGAGGCGACGGACGCTGCGCTCGGAGACCGCGACGCGATCCATCATCCGGACGAGGACACCCGCCAGGTGGCGAAGCTCCGAGACGTGCATGCTACTCCCTTCCCTATCCTTGCGCGCGATCGGTGGTCGATGCGAGGTCGATGGTCCCGAGACTGTAACGTACCGCCGGGGGGCGCCTCAATGGGGAATCTTGAGGGTTCGCCTGAGCCGCGAGGACGCTGCAAGACTCGTGTGCAACCCAGACTCCGCGATCGTGCATCGTCGCCTGGCACCAGCGGCTGGCCCGCTTCAGGAGGCGGGCCCTTGTCATCCCCCTGGACGCCCCGCCCCCCTCGGTTAAGATCTGGGCTTCCCCTGCAAGCCACCTGGCTGAGGTGGCTCCGGGCCGATCGGGTCGACCGCGGCCTGGAGCCCCCGCGGTGAGGGTTCGAAGCCGCTCAGGGCACGGCAGGAATGCACGCACCGGACTTGACGCGAGACACGAGCCACAGACGGCCCGGTTTCCGAGGGGCTCTTGCAGCCCCGGGGAGAGCCTGCCGGTGACCCTCTCCCCCTCCCGCTGGCAGGTCATCAGCCCCTCCCGCTTCCCCTGGGAGCAGGACGCCTTCAACTTCACCCGCGAGGGCCTGCCCGACCTCGATCCCTACCGCGTCTGGCAGGGCTTCGAGTTCATCGCCGAGGACGGAAGCCTCAACGAGGTCGACCTGCTTGCGCTCACCCCCGCCGGACTCTTCCTCGTCGAGGTGAAGAGCCGTCCCGGCGTGATCTCCGGGGACGCCGGGACCTGGACCTGGTCGTCGTCGGGCGGTACGCCACACACGGACGAGAACCCCCTCTTCGCCGCAAACTCGAAGGCGAAGAAGCTCCGCTCGCTCCTCGACCACCAGCGCTCCGCGAGGCGCGCCTCCGTTCGGATCCCCTTCATCGAGCCCCTCATCTTCTGCTCCTCGCCGGACCAGGTGCTCAAGCTCCAAGGGCACGCGGCCTCCAAGGTCTGCGTCCGCGACGCCCAGGCCTCCGAGGGCGCGCCGCGGGTCCCCGGCGTCCTGGCCGCCCTCGAGCGCCGCGAGTGCCCCGGCCTCGACCCGCGCCCCACGGTCGAGAGGAGCCGCGAGGTCGCCCGCGTGCTCGCGGCGGCCCTCGGCGAGGCCGGCATCCGCCCCACGAACCGTTCCCGGCGGCTCAAGGACTACCTGCTCGAGGCGGTCCTCATGGAAGGGCCCGGCTTCCAGGACTGGCAAGCGGTCCACTCGCGGCTCAAGGACACGCGCCGGCGCATCCGCCTCTACCTGAGCCCGCCCGGCGCGACGGCGGAGAGCCGGCAGATCCTCGAGCGGGCCGCGCAGCGCGAGCTCCGGCTCCTCGAGACGCTGCAGCACCCGGGGATCCTCCGCGCCCTCGAGCTCACGGAGCACGACCTCGGCCCCGCGCTAGTCCTCGAGCACGATGCGAGGAGCCTGCGGCTCGACCACTTCCTGTCGCAGTCGGGCCCGCGGCTCGGGAACCTCGAGCGGCTCGACCTCCTCCGCCAGGTGGCCGAGGCGGTCCGCTACGCCCACGGCAAGAAGGTCATCCACCGCGCTCTCAGCCCGCAGAGCATTCTCGTCACCCCCGGCAGCAGGGGAGCAGGGAGCAAGCCGCGCGTCAAGATCTTCAACTGGCAGGTCGGCTTCCGGGGGGAGGCATCCTCCACCGGCTTCGTCCCCATCCGGGCGACGGAGCACGTCGGGCACCTCGTGGAGGACGCGAGCACGGCCTACATGTCCCCCGAAGCGCTCCACCCGGCGGAGGAGCCCGGGGAGTACGTGGACGTCTTCTCGCTGGGCGCCGTCGCCTACTTCCTCTTCTCCGGCAAGCCCCCTGGGGCGAACGCGCACGAGCTCCACGACCGGCTGCAGGGCACCTCCGGCCTCAAGCTGAGCGCCGTCTTGAACGCTGCGCCCAACGAGCTCGAGGACCTGATCCGGGACGCCACGCACCCGCAGGTGTCGCTCCGCCTCGAGTCCGCCGCGGGTTTCCTCGAGCGCCTCGACGCCCTCGAAGCGCGCGCCAGGTCGCCGGCCGAGGACACGGTCGAGGACCCGGCCGAGGCGGGACCTGGCTCTCGTCTGGCGCAAGGCTTCGTCGTCAAGCGCCGCCTCGGCACGGGAGCCACCAGCGTCGCTCTCCTCGTGGAGCGCTCCGGCACCGAGTACGTGCTCAAGGTGGCCTCGAGCCCCGAGCACAACGACGTCATCGCCCAGGAAGGGGAGGTCTTGAAGAAGCTGCGCCACCAGCTCGTGGTCGAGCACTTCGAGACGCTCGAGATCGGCGGCCGAACGTGCCTCCTCATGGGGGCCGTCGGCGTCGAGACGCTGCGCGACCGCCTCCGGGCCGACGGCCCCCTCGGCGTGGAGCTCCTCGAGCGCTTCGGCGAGGACCTCCTCCAGGTGGTCGCCTTCCTCGAGGAGCAGGGCGTGCCGCACCGCGACTTGAAGCCGGACAACCTCGCCGTGGGCAAGGTCGGCCGCTCGAGCAAGCTCCACCTCGTGCTCTTCGACTTCTCCCTGTCGCGCGTCCCGGCGGAGAACATCCAGGCCGGCACCGCCGGCTACCTCGAGCCTTTCCTCCGCCAGAGGAGCCCCCGGCGCTGGGACCTCCACGCGGAGCGCTACGCGGCTGCCGTGACCCTCTACGAGCTCGCCACGGGGCGCCTGCCCCGGTGGGGCGATGGCCAGAGCGACCCGTCGCAGCTCGACTGCGAGGTCAGCCTCGAGGCCGACCTCTTCGACGCGAGCCTCCGCGACGCGCTCGCGGAGCTCTTCCGGAAGGCCCTCTGCCGCGACCCCGCCCAGCGCTTCGACAACGCCGAGGAGATGCTCCGGGCCTGGCAGCGGGTCTTCCACGGCGTCAGGGCCGAGGCGCGAAGCGAGGCGGAGCTCTCGCCCGCGGACCTCGAGGCGGACATCGAAACGAAGCTCGAAGGGGTGAGGGCGGAGACCCCGATCCACGAGCTCCCCCTGGGCACGCGGGCTCGAAACGCCCTGGACCGCGCCCACCTGCTCAACGCAGGCCAGCTCCTCCGCTTCCCGCAGGCTTCCGTCCTCAGATTGCGCGGCGTGGGCAACAAGACGCGCCGCGAGATCTCGACGGTGGTGAAGGTCTTGCGGAGACGTCTGGGGATCCCGGAGGCGATCGTCGTGACGCCGGAGCCGGCCGCCGCGCAGGCCAAGGCGCTCGATGCTCATGCTCCCGCGACCGCCGCCGAGGGCGAGCCCGTTCCCTCGGGCCTCGACGGCCTCGTCCGCCAGCTTCTGCCCTCGGCCGCCCGGGCGAGAGACGCGGGACCGATGCGTGTTCTGCGGGCTTGGCTGGGCCTTGACGCGTCGCCCTCGGACCCCTGGCCGAGTCAGACCGAGGTCGCGGAGCGGGTCGGGCTCACCCGGGCCCGGGTGAACCAGGTCGTGAGCCAGGCCGTCGAGCGCTGGAAGCGGCTCCCGTCCGTCACGGCCCTCCGCCAGGAGGTCGATGATGCCCTCGGCGCCCACGGGGGCGTCCTGGCGGCGGCCGAGCTGCGCGACGCGATCCTCCTCGCCCGGGGGCCCGGGGACGATGAGCCGGCCGCCCCGCGCCTCGCCCTTGCTGTTGCTCGCGCCGCAATCGAGGTGGAGCGCGGTGCGGAGAAGCCGAGTTACCTCCTCCGGCGCACCGGCGCGCGGGCGATCGTGGCGCGGAGCGAGGGACACGCGTCCTACGCCCTCCGCCTTGGGGACGAGGCTGACCGGGTCGCGGGCGAGGATCCGCTCCTTCCTCCGGCGCGCATGATCGAGAGGCTCGCCGCCCTCAAGGCCCCGGCCGGGATGGACCCGCTCGCCGAGCCGCGCCTCGTGCGGCTTGCCATCGCAGCCTCCGAGCGGGCCGCCCTCTCGAGCCGCCAGGAGATCTACCCTCGGGGCCTCGAGGCGCTGCGGGCGGTCCGCCTTGCCCTGGGCGCCTTGTCCGGGAGCGAGAGCCTGACGGTCGACCAGGTCCGCGACCGCGTCGCGAGCCGCTACCCCGAGGCCCAGCCCCTCCCCGGCCGGCCGGGCCTCGACGACCTGCTCCGCGAGGCGGGGCTCGAGCTCCGCTGGGAGCCCGGCGCGGCGGGGGGCGGGAATGGCGCCTACCTGGCTCCGGCTCCGGCCGGGCCCCTCGTCTCCTCGGGCTCGACGCGGCTCGTGCGCCACCCGACCTTGACCGGGCCCCTCCCGCCCATCGACGTGACCCCCGAGATCGCCGCCGCGCGGCAGTTCGAGGAGCGCCTCGAGCGCGCCCTCCGCGACTGCGCCTTCATCGCCCTCACCGTGGAGCCCCGCTGGTACCTCGACGCGCGCCGCGAGATCGTGGGTCGCTTCCCGGTCCGGGACCTCGACCTGGAGGCCTTGTTCCTCGAGAGGCTGAAGGCCGCCGCGGCGGAGATCGGGGTGAGGAATTGGGAGCTGGTCTTGCAAGCCGATGCTTCGCCGGGGACGGAGGCGTGGCAGAAGCTCCTCGCCCTCGTGCGCCGCGCGGTCCCCCGGATCGAGGAGGAGATCCTCGCCTCGGACCGGACGGTCCTCCTCTCGTTCCCTGGTCTCCTCGCGCGCTACGAGCAGCTCGACCTCCTCGAGAGGCTCCGCGATCGGATCGGGAGGCCGGGAGGGATCCCGGGCTTGTGGGTGCTGCTGCCGATGTACGACCAGGACGAGCTGCCCGTCCTCGACGGACGGCCCGTGCCGACGATCGGCCCCGCCCAGCGGGCGCGGATCCCGGCGAGCTGGGTCGAGAACCGGCACCGCGCGGCGCCGGCCGCGCAGGCGGGGGCTGAGGCCGCCGTGGCCGCCGCCTCGCGGGACCCCGTGCCCAGCGCCACGGTTTCGCGAGGCTCGCCGCCCCGGGCCGATGTCCAGCGACCCACTGTCCAGCGACCCGCCGCGGACAGGACCCGTTCGTCCTCGCAGCCTAGTCGCGGCCAGGGAGGCAACCCGTCATGATCGATCGCGAATCCTTGAAGGACGACCTGAGGAAGCTCCTCCGGGACCTGGAGAAGGACCTCCGCGAGCGCGCCGGCGAGGAGCGCGAGGTGGAGGCCGCGCTCCGCGAGTCCTACCGGAAGGTGAAGGAGGCGAAGCGGACCGCCGAGAGCTTCGAGGCCTGGCGCGAGGCTGCCGGCACGCAGGTCGCGGCGGCCTGGATCTTGAGCGGCGTCTTCGTCCGCTTCCTCGAGGACAACCGCCTCGTCGACCCGCCGCGGATCGCCGGCCCCGTGGACTCGGGGGGCGAGAACCGCCTGCAGCGCGCCCGGGACGAGCACGAGCTCTACGTGCGGCGGAACCCCCAGGACAGCGACCGCGAGTACCTTCTGTGGGTCTTCGGCGAGCTCGGGAAGCTCCCGGGCGGGAAGGACGTCTTCGGCGAGCACAACCCGATCCACGAGCACCCGCGCTGGCTGAGCGGCGACGGTGCCAAGCTCCTTCGGACCTTCTTCCAGAGGATCTCTCCCGAGGCCGGCAAGCTCATCCACGACTTCACGGACCCCGCCTGGGACGCACGCTTCCTGGGGGACCTATACCAGGAGCTCTCCGAGGAGGCGAAGAAGCGCTACGCGCTCCTCCAGACGCCCGAGTTCGTGGAGGAGTTCATCCTGGACCGCACGCTCGACCCGGCCGTCGAGGAGTTCGGCCTCGAGGGCTTCCGCATGATCGACCCCGCTTGCGGGAGCGGGCACTTCCTTCTGGGCGCCTTCCGGCGCCTCGCCGATCGCTGGGCGCGCGCGGCGCCGGGCATGAGCCCGCGGGAGTGCGTGCTCAAGGCCCTCGCGAGCGTGCACGGCGTCGACGTGAACCCTTATGCCGTCGCGATCGCGAGGTTCCGGCTCCTCATCGAGGCCTTGCGGGCGTGCGGGTTCCGGACGCTGAGGGAGGCGCCGGCGTTCGAGATCCGGGTGGCCTGCGGGGACTCCCTGCTGCACGGCTTGTCCGGAGGGGACCAGCAACTCTTCGGGTTCGACCCCGTGGCGCACGCGTACTATGCCGAGGACCTCGAGCGACTGCGCACCTACTTGAGGCCGGGGCAGTACCACGCGGTGGTCGCGAACCCGCCGTACATCACGCCGAAGGACGCGGCGCTCAACAAGGCGTATCGGGAGAGGTACCGAGCGTGCCATAGGAAGTACTCGCTGGCCGTGCCGTTCCTGGAGCGGATCTTCAGGCTGGCCGTGCCGGGTGGGTACACGGGCCAGATCACGGCGAACTCGTTCATGAAGCGAGAGTTCGGGAAGAAGCTCGTGGAGGAGGTGTTGCCGGGGCTCGACCTGACGCACGTGATCGATACCACGTGGCCGGTAATCCCTGGTCACGATACCCCCACGGTCATCCTCTTCGGGCGGAACCGAAAGCCCATTGGCTCGGTGATTCGCGCCGTACTCGGAATCCGCGGCGAGCCGGAGACGCCGGAGGACCCGGCACGAGGGAAGGTCTGGAGGTCCATCGTGAGCCAAGTGGACGTGCCGGGAGCGCAGGATGAGTTCATCAGCGTGGCAGATGTGCCACGGGAGAGGTTCGCGAAACACCCGTGGAGCATTGGCGGGGGTGGGGCGGCGGAGTTGAAGGAGAGGATCGAAAGCGCATGTGACCGCGCGCTGAAAGATGTCGCTAAAGTCGTCGGGATCTTCGGGATGACCAACGCTGACGAAGCCATGGTGGCGAGGCTCCCGGAGTTTCGCCGTCGTAGAGTGGAGGTGGACGTTTTGCGCCCCCTCGTCATTGGCGAGGGAATTCGCGATTGGGCCCAGTCATGCGTGGAGCATGTCGTATTCCCTTACGCCGGAGCAGACTTGATCCCAGTCCAAAGTAGACCCGGACTGCACAAATGGCTTTGGCCTGCTCGAACGGTCATGGGCAACAGGGCGACATTCGCCAAGCTCACGTACTTTCAGGAAGGAAGACCCTGGTGGGAGTGGCACTTGGCAGTCCATGAGAGGCTCCGCACCCCCCTCTCCCTCGTCTTCGCCTTCGTAGCCACGCACAACCACTTCGTCCTTGATCGCGGTGGGAAGGTGTTCAACCGAAGCGCCCCCGTTATCAAGCTCCCGCCTGAGGCCACAGAGGAGGATCACTTGTGGCTCCTTGGTCTTCTCAACAGCTCGACGGCTTGCTTTTGGATGAAGCAAGTGTTCTACCCGAAAGGCACTGCAACCGCGGACATCAGCAAGGAAATCGGACGTCCGGAAGCGAATCGATACGAGTTCGCGGCCACGGGGATGGCCAACTTTCCGATTCCCGATCTTTCTGCTGATCTGCGTCAGGCGGTTTTAGGCCTTGTCCGCTGCCTGGACGCATGCGCTCGAGCAGTCTCTGCATTGGATCCCTCTGAGCTCCTTCGGGGCTGGTCCTTTGGGAAGGCGCGCATCGATGATCTGCTCCATGAAGGACAGACCGAACAAGCCGACCTCAAGCGGCAAATGGTTGCGCTCCAAGAGGAGCTCGATTGGGCCGTCTACGATGCTTACGGTTTGACACGTGTGTTGACAGCGTGCACCGAGGAGGCTCAGGCTTTCCGTGCCGAGCCAGATCAACGCCCATTCTGTTGGAGTGAAGATGGGGAGCCCTCCGGGATGGAGAGTAAACAGGTATTCCTTTATGGCGCCCGGCGGCAAGAGATCAGATCAAGCCCAGCACTCCAACAGATTGAAAAGCTCGTGTTCAAGAGGCCTTGGCTTGGCCGCCAAGGTGTTTACGGTTCTACGAGTTCAACCTACGAGGAGAAGACAGCCGATGCTCTACAGACCTTCCTCCTCGACCGCCTCGAATCTCTCTTCGACCACGACGGCCGCATGAACCCCGAGGGCAAGCCCACTGCCAGGCTCGACAAGGCCCTGGTCTCCGTCGCCCGTCTTGCGGACGTGGCCGCCCGCGACGACCAGTTCCTCGAGGTGGCGCAGGTCTATCGTGGCCGCGCCGACTTCGAGGTCGGCCGGCTGGTCGCCGAGCTAGTCGAAGCCGAAAGCGTCCCGCTGCTGCAGGTGCTCCGGTACACGGCCTCGGGCCTCGAGAAGCGCGCGGCCTGGGAGCGCACCTGGGACCTCCAGCGCCGGGAGGACGCCATCGACGCGCGCACCAAGCTTCCGAAGGGCCACCTCCAGCATCTGACCGAGGCCCAGGCTTCTGAGCTGAAGCGGAAGGAGGTTGGCAACCTACCGGTTCCACCCGACTACGTCACCGCCGACTTCCAGAGGCAGAGCTACTGGCGCCTCAGGAAGAAGCTCGACGTCCCCAAGGAGCGTTGGGTCAGCTTCCCGCACGGAGAGGGCCCGGACCAGACAATGGTGGTCGCCTGGGCCGGCTACGACCACCTCGAGCTGGCCCGCGCCATCAGCGCCTATTACGTCGAGATCCAGGAGAAGATCGGCGGTCGCGACGACCCGCGGCTGGTCCCGCTCCTGGCCTGCCTTCTGGAGCTGCTCCCCTGGCTCAAGCAGTGGCACAACGAGGTCGACCCGGCATTCGGCATGCGCATGGGGGAGTACTTCGAGGGGTTCATCGAGGAGGAGGCACGGCAGCTTGGGAAGAGCGCCGCCGAGATCGCGGGCTGGAAGCCCGCGAACGCCCGCGCAGCCCCCAGGAGGAACCGGAGAAAGGCCGTGCTATGACCGAGTCGAATCGGCCGCTCGAGCCTGAGCGCTCGCAGCTCACTCCAACCCACTGGCAAGAGCATCTGGAGCACCTTCAGGCGTCGCTCGCCTCCCAGATCCAGAGGATCCGGAAGGCAAACGACCATGCGACGATCAAGGGCAGCTCGATCGAGGTCGTGCTGCGGCGGCTCCTGAAGCAGTACCTGCCATCGTACTTCCAAATCGGCACCGGCCAGGTCGCGAACGCGGCCGGTGAGGTCAGCCCGCAGATCGACATCCTGCTCTATGACGGGTTCGCCTTTCCGCGCCTGGCCGTCAACGAGGATTCTTCGGTCATCGTCTGCCAGGAATCGCTGGTCGCAGTCGTTGAAGTCAAGTCGAAGTGGGATTCCAAGGCCCTCAAGCGCCACTTCAAGCAATTCCGCAGAGTGGACGCGAAGAGAGAAGGCTACTTCGAGGAATACGGTTTTGCTGGTTATTCCGTCTTTGTGGTCGGTTCGCTTCCCGGAAAGGGTAAGCTCGACGCGTTTAACGATCAACGCCGATCCATTGGTTTGTATTCGCTGGACAGAGGGAGAGCCTACTGGAGCCCGCACGGGTCGAGCTCGTTCGAGGTGGCCACCGGCAACGCTCTCGAGCTCTTCATGAAGCATCTGCTCTGGGACTGCATGCACAAGGGAAACGTCGAAATCGGCGGCTTCGAAGAAGCCTATGCGGCCGTGGCCAGATACATGGGCTGGCAACCGCGGGACAAGGCTGAACGCATATGACCCTCCTCAAAGACCTCCTTCCCATCCCCGACCGCGTCCACAAGGGCGCCTTCGTCCTCCGCCTTGCCGAGGGCATCCAGCATGCGGACGAGACCCTGCGCGACTACGTCGTCACGCCGCAGCTTGCCGCCTGCTTTGACGACGCGCTGAGCTTCATCCGGAAGGCCCTCGAGACCCGGAGCAGCCAGGCGAGCTACCTCGACGGCAGCTTCGGTGCGGGGAAGAGCCACCTCATGGCGGTCCTGCACTTGATCCTCCAGGGGAACCCGAAGGCCAAGTCGATCCCGGACCTCTCTTCGGCCCTCGTCAAGCACAACGCCTGGATCGAAGGCAAGAAGTTCCTGCTCGTCCCCTACCACATGATCGGCGCCCGGAGCATGGAGGCCGGGATCCTCGGCGGGTACGCGGAGTTCATCCGCAAGACGCACCCGAAGGCGCCGGTCCCGGCGGTCTTCAAGGCCGAAGGACTCTTCGCCGACGCGCGGCGGCTGCGGGGGAGGTTGGGAGACGCCGCGTTCTTCGCTCAGCTCAACGAGGCCCATGAGGCCGAGAGCACCGGGTGGGGGGCCCTCGAGGCGCCCTGGGATGCCGGGCGGTTCGAGGATGCCGTGCGGGTGCCCCCCGTGCCCGAGTCGGACCGGAACTTCGCGCCATCGGAGGCTCGGCGGCAGCTCCTGAGCGCGCTCATCAAGTCGTTCTTTTCGTCCTTTACGGCCGTCAATCTCTCCGAGGGCGAGGCCTACATCGCCCTCGACGCCGGGCTCGCCGTCCTGTCGCAGCACGCCCGGGACCTGGGCTACGACGCCCTGATCCTCTTCCTCGACGAGCTGATCCTCTGGCTCGCGAGCCACGCGGCCGACCTGCGCTTTGTCCACCAGGAGGGGCAGAAGCTCGTCAAGCTCGTCGAGGCTCAGAGCGCGGACCGGCCGGTCCCGATCGTGAGCTTCATCGCGCGGCAGCGGGACCTGCGGGACCTGATCGGCGAGAACGTCCCCGGGGCCGACAAGCTCAACTTCTCCGACGCCCTCAAGCACTGGGAGGGGCGGTTCCACCGCATCACCCTCGAGGACCGCAACCTCCCCGAGATCGCCTCGAGGCGCCTCCTCGTCGCGAGGAGCGAGGGCGCACGGAAGGAGCTCGACCTCGCCTTCGAGGAGACCGCGAAGGTGCGCGAGGAGGTGATGAACGCGCTCCTCACGACGAAGTACGACCGGGGGATCTTCCGCAAGGTGTATCCGTTCAGCCCGGCGCTCGTCGACACGCTGGTGGGGGTGTCGAGCGTCCTCCAGCGCGAGCGGACCGCGCTTCGGGTCATGCTGCAGCTCCTCGTCGATCAAAGGGAGACTCTGAGGCTGGGGGACCTCGTGCCCGTGGGGGACCTCTTCGACGTGATCGCCCACGGCGACGAGGCCTTCACCGAGGACATGCAGATCCACTTCGGGAACGCCAAGCGCCTCTACCACGAGAAGCTGCTGCCGGTCCTCGAGAAGCAGCACCAGGCGCGCCGCGAGGACCTCGAGAAGATGCCGTGGGACGACCCGCGCCGCACGGCCTTCCGGAACGACGACCGCCTCGTGAAGACCCTCCTCCTCGCGGCGCTCGTCCCGGGAGTGGAGTCGCTTCGGGGGCTCACCGCATCGAGGCTCGCGGCCTTGAACCACGGCACCATCGTGACACCCATCCCGGGCCGCGAGGGGCAGGAGGTGCTCCGCCGGTGCCGGGCCTGGAACGCAGAGGCGGGGGAGATACGGATCAGCGGCGAAGGCACCAACCCGACCATCTCAGTCCTGTTGAGCGGCGTAGACACGGAGAGCATCATCGCCAAGGCGGCGCGCGAGGACAACTCGGGGAACCGCCGGCGGCTCGTGCGGCGGATGCTCTTCGGCGCGATGGGGCTCGAGGACCGGGATGAGATCTTCATCACCCACGGGTTCGTGTGGAGGAACACCCACAGGACGTGCGAGGTCATCTACGGGAACGTCCGCGAGCTGCTCGACCCGTCCTTCGAGGATCCCCCGGAGGGGTGGAGGCTCGTCATCGACTTCCCCTTCGACGAGCCCGGGCACACGCCGCACGAGGACGTGAGCCGTCTCGAGGAGCTCCGGAGCCGCCGTCCGCAGGGTTCGCGCTGCCTGGTCTGGATCCCCGCCTTCCTGAGTCGTGACGCGCAGGTCGACCTGGGCCGCCTGGTGGTGCTCGAGCACGTGCTCGCCGGTCAACGGTACGAGGACTATGCGACGCACCTCTCGCTCCAGGACCGCGCCGCGGCGCGGACGCTCCTCGAGAACCAGCGGGACTCCCTGCGCGGGCGGGTCCTCATGCACCTCGAGGCGGCCTATGGCCTCTCGAGCTCGACCGAGAGCATCGACGCGTCGCACGAGCTCTCCGAGCACTTCCACGCGACGTTCCCGGGCTTCCAGCCGCGCCGCCCGGCGGCCGCTGGGTTCGCTGATGCCATGTTGGGCCTCCTGGCCCAGGCCCTCGAACAGGAGCTCCCGGCGCACCCGCGGTTCGAGGCGGAAGTCAAGCTCGGGAACCTCAGGAAGGTCTACGAGGAGGTCCACAAGGCGGTGGTGAGCGGCGATGAGCGCTGGGAGGTCGACAAGTCGCTCCGGAAGCTCGTCCGGGACATCGCGAATCCGCTCCTGCTCGGTGAAATGCACGAGACCGCCTTCGTCCTGGGCCACCATTGGAAGGAGCACTTCACGCGGAAGATGGCGCTCTCGGGCACGGCCCCGACCGTGAAGCAGCTCCGGGAGTGGACGGACGAGCCGCGGCCCATGGGTCTCCCCCGCGAGGTCCAGAACCTCGTGATCCTCATCTTCGCCGAGCAGACCGACCACGAGCTCTTCCACCACGGGGCGCCGTACGAGGCCTCGCTCACCGACCTCCCCGATGCGCTCGAGCTGCGGAAGCCTGCGCTGCCGAGCGAGCAGGACTGGAAGCTCGCCTACGAGCGCGGCGGGAAGATCCTCGGCGTCGCGGTCTCGCCCCTCCTGAACGCGGTGAACGTCAAGACCCTCGAGACGGGCGTGCGGCAGAAGGTCTCGGAGGCGCGGGAGCCGGTGCGCAAGCTTTCGCGGCTCCTCGAGGCGCGGCTGGGAGACGGGGCGGACGGCTCGAGCCGGCTGCGGACGGCCAAGGCGACCCTGGCGCTCCTCGAGGCCTTGGCGGACGCGGAGCCGAAGGATGTCGTCGCGGTCCTCGCCAAGGCGGCCATCGCCACGTCCGAGGCGGCCATGGGGGAGTGCTTCCGCAAGGCGTCGAGCCTCGCCGAGCGGATCGAGGCGACGAGCTGGGAGATCTTCGAGGCCGCGGGGCGACTCCGCGACGGGCGCCAGGCCGCCGCCGGGGAGATCCTCGCCGGGGTCGGGCGGGCGCTCGAGGAGGACGAGCACGCGGTCCCCCTCGCGACGGCGCTCCAGAAGGCCCAGGCGAGGGCGGTGGGGCTGCTCAGCGAGGACACCGGGCCTGTGCCTCCGCGGCCGCCACCCGACGGCCCAGGGGAACCCGGCACGGTAGACGAGAGGCGAGGCAGCGAGAAGGACCTCGACCTCGCTGCGGCGCGCCGCGTGCTGGACCGGATCGAGAAGGACCTGGGCCGGGATGAGGCCGCGCGCATCGCGATCTCATGGCGCATCGTGCCCGAGGGCGACGTCGTACCCAACAGCGGCTCCGGCGACTCGAGGGCGAAGCCATGACCTCCGCTCCATCTCCATCGCCCACCTTCCGGCAGATCCAGGCGCAGGTGCGCGCCGTCCGCTCGAAGCGGGGGCTCGAGGGGTCGACCGTCTTCGGGATTCAGAGCGCCGGCCGGTGGAGCGGGAAAGCGCTGCGCAGGGACGGGGAGGAGACCTACCAGATCGTCCAGTGCGACTCGCCCCTCGCCCTGCGCCTAGCCCTCCAGGAGCCACTGCCCGCGGGCGCTTACAAGGTGCTCGTGACCGGTCTCGCCCAGGAGGACCTGTCCGCGGACATCCTGGTGCGCATCACCAAGAGGCGGCTCCTGCCGATCCGGAGCTGGGAGATCGTGAAGGACCTCTTCCAGGCGACGCGGGTCGACCCCCGACTGGCTCGCCACGACTGGCTCGCGGACATGCTCCTCGAGCTCGCCCCGGCGGGGGGGTTCCCGGCCGTCCAGGCCGGGGTCCTGGACGCCGAGACGGTCTGGGCGATCCTCCTCCGCCGGCGGCTGGGGCTCGAGACGGCGTCCCCGGACCTGATCGACATCCTGGACTGGTCCCTGGACTCGGAGCGGGCGGCGGGTTTCCGCGAGGCGCCGGAGGCGTTCCGCCGGGCCGCCCGGGAGTGGTTGCGCGGATCGGCGGGCCCCGCAGCGGAGGTGGCCCTCGGAGCCCTCGAGGCCGGTGACGCGCCGTCCCTCGCGGCCCTCGGCATCGCCCTGGGGGTCGTCTTCCACCCCGAGGCGAAGGGGGCGCTCGCGAAGGCCGCGGGCAAGATCGAGGAGCGCTACCTCGGAGGGAAGCCGCTCGCGCCGGAGGTCGCCGACCGCTGGGCGCCGGCGGCCACCGAGGCGGTCTACCGCGGCGCCGCGCCGAAGACGAGGCGCGCCGTCCTCGAGCGCGCCGACGAGATCCTGGTGTCGCTCCAGGCCGAGCCGTACGCCTGGCTGAGCGACGCATCGGCGCTCGGGTTCCGCCAGCGTCTCGTTCGGTTCGGAGGCGGGTTGCTTCGGGTGCTGGAGGGCCCGGGCCCCGAGGCCTTGGCCGAGCTGCGGAAGCTCCGGGAATCGGTCTTGAGCCACCGCGAGGCGGCGGAGGCTCCCGAGCGCACGATCGACCGCGTGGAGATGGCCCTGAGGCTCGCCCGCTGGCTCTCGAGCCGCGTCGGCCGCGAGGCGCCCGCCTGGAGGTCCCTCGAGGAGGCGGCGAGGGACTACGCCGGGGAGGGCGGCTTCGTGGACTGGGCGCGGCACGTCTTGAGCACGAGCGAGCCCGTGCGAGAGCTGTCCGAGGCCTACGGCAAGCTCCGCGCCCGCGTGACCCAGCTCCGCGAGCGCCAGAACGAGGCCTTTGGGCTCCTCCTCCGGGACTGGACGGCCGCGGGGTCGCGGAGCACGGAGCTCGTTCCCGTGGAGGAGGTCCTGGACCAGGTCGTGGCGCCTCTGGCCGAACGCGTGCCCGTCCTCGTCCTCTGCCTGGATGGGCTCACCTTTGCGATCGCGCGGGAGCTCCTCGAGGACCTCCTCCGCGAGGAGTGGGTGGAGGTCCGACAGGAGGGGGCGCCGGCCGTCCGCCCCATGCTGGCGGCCCTGCCCACGACGACCGAGGTCTGCCGCACGAGCCTCTTCTGCGGGCGCCTCGTCCAGGGGACGGCGGCCGACGAGACCGCGGGCTTCGCGGAGCACCCGCGCCTCGCGCCGCGCGCGAAGAGCGGGTCCCGCCCGCGGCTCTTCCACAAG
>JACQVW010000298.1 GCA_016209535.1 Planctomycetota bacterium
GCCGGCATGGGCTGGGACCCTTCCGAGCTGGGCCGCAAGGAGCTCTTGATCCTGAGCACCCACGGCGGTCTGCGCGAGCCCGACGGCCGGCCCGTGGCCCTCGGCTACCACACGGGGCACTGGGAGGTGGGGCTCCTCGTCGAGGCGGCGGCGCGGGAGATCCGGGCCCTGGGGGGCATGCCCTTCGCCGCCTACTGCACGGACCCCTGCGACGGGCGCACCCAGGGTACGGCGGGCATGCTCGACAGCCTGCCGTACAGGAACGACGCGGCGGCGGTGCTGGGGCGGCTCATCCGCTCGCTCCCCACGCGCTCGGGCGTCCTCGGCATCGCGACGTGTGACAAGGGGCTGCCGGCCATGATGATGGCCCTCGCCTCGTCGCGGGACTTGCCCGGCGTCCTCGTCCCTGGCGGCGTCACGCTCCCGGCGGAGGACGGCGAGGACGCGGGCCGCGTGCAGTCGCTGGGCGCGCGCTTCGCGCACGGCGAGGTGACGCTCGAGGACGCCTCGGTCCTCGCCTGCAAGGCCTGCGGGTCGCCTGGGGGCGGTTGCCAGTTCCTCGGGACGGCGGCCACCTGCCAGGTCGTCGCCGAGGCCCTGGGCCTCGCGCTCCCGCACTCGGCGCTCGCGCCGTCGGGCCAGCCCGTCTGGCTCGACATGGCGCGCCGCTCGGCGCGGGCCCTTCTCGCCCTCGAGGAGCGGCGCATCCCGGTCTCGCGGATCTTGACCGGCGCCGCGGTGCGGAACGCCATGGCCGTCCACGCCGCCTTCGGCGGCTCGACGAACCTGCTCATCCACGTGCCCGCCGTGGCCCACGCGGCGCGCCTGGACCGCCCGAGGGTCGAGGACTGGATCGCCGTGAACCGCCGGGTGCCGCGGCTCGTCGACGTGCTGCCGAACGGTCCCGCCGGGCATCCCACGGTGCGGGCCTTCCTGGCGGGCGGGGTGCCCGAGGTCATGCTCCACCTCCGCGCCCTCGGGCTCCTCGACCTCGAGTGCCTCACCGTGGCCGGCGAGCCCCTCGGCCGCGTCCTCGAGTGGTGGGAGCGCAGCGAGCGGCGGGCCCGGTTCCGGGAGATCCTCCGCGAGCGCGACGGCGTGGACCCCGACCAGGTCATCATGAGCCCCGAGCGGGCGAGGGAGCGCGGGCTCACGAGCACCGTCACTTTCCCGCGGGGCAACCTGGCCCCCGAAGGCTCGGTGATCAAGTCGACCGCCATCGACCCGGAAGTCCTCGGCCCCGACGGCGTCTACCGGAAGACGGGCCCGGCGCGCGTCTTCGTGCGCGAGTCGGACGCGGTCCGCGCGATCAAGTCCACGGGGCCCGACCGCGTGCGGCCCGGCGACGTGCTCGTCCTCGCCTGCCGCGGGCCCCTGGGCGCGGGGATGGAGGAGATCGACCAGATCACGGCGGCCCTCAAGTACCTGAGCTTCGGGAAGGAGGTCGCGGTGGTCACCGACGCCCGGTTCTCGGGGGTTTCGACGGGCGCGTGCATCGGCCACGTGAGCCCCGAGGCGCTCGCCGGGGGCCCCATCGGCAAGGTGCTCGACGGCGACAGGATCCGGATCGTGGTCGACGGCCGCCGCCTCGAGGGCTCGGTGGACTTCGTGGGCGAGACGGTGGGCGACGCGGCCCGCGACCCGGCGAGGGATCTCGGGCCCGAGGAGGGAGCCCGCGTGCTCGCGGCGCGGCCTCCGCGCCCCGACCTCGCCCCCGACCCGCGCCTCCCCGACGCCACGCGCCTCTGGGCCGCCCTCCAGAACGCCTCCGGCGGCGTGTGGGGCGGCTGCGTGTACGACGTGGAGGCGATCGCGGGGGCTTTGGACCGGCATCACGGGGCTCCCTCGCGCAAGCTCGAATAGGTTTCGCCGCAGACGCACGCGGAGTACGATCCAATCCGCGATGAAGAGTCCTTTCCCAGGCATGGACCCGTACCTGGAAGGACGCCTGTGGCCAGACGTGCACCGCAGCCTGGCCATGGAGATCCGCCGGCGGCTCGTGCCGCTCATCAGACCGCGGTACGTGGCGCGTCTGGAGATCGAGATCTACGTCGTCCTGGACGAGAGCCCGGAGCTCGCGATCGGGATCCTGTACCCGGACGTCGAGGTTCTACCTCCCGTCGAGTTTCGGTGCGTGAGCGTCGAGATCCGCGAGACCGCGCGCAACGAGCTCGTCACCACGATCGAGGTCCTCTCGCCCGTCAACAAGCGCGAGCCGGGGCTCACGAAGCACCGGGAGAAGCGCGAGAAGCTCCATCTCGCAGGCGTCCACCTCCTCGAGATCGACCTCCTCCGGCGAGGGACGCGGCCCCTGGCAGGACATCCCCGCCTGCCGGCCACTCCATACCTTGTCACCTTGACGCGCGCCCGCGAGGCGCGCGCCCGCGAGGCTCGGATCGGCGTGTGGCCCGTCAAGCTCGAGGAAGCGCTCCCCGTGGTCCCCGTGCCGCTTCGCCACCCCGACCCCGACGTGACCGTAGATCTCTCCGCATGCCTCCGTGCGGTCTACGACCAGGCCGGCTACGACCTCTCGATCGACTACGCGAAGGACCCGCCTCCTCCGCCCCTCTCGGAGGCGCAGCAAGTCTGGCTCCGCGACGTGACCGCCCGTCCTCGCGGGGGAGCGTGACGGGGCCCCCTACAGCGCCTCGAACGCCCGCGCCAGCTCCGGGAGGAGGTCGATCAGGCCCGTGCCGCGGCCGGGCTCGGGCTTCTCCTCGCGGCGCTGCTCGTGCTCCGCCATCACGTGGTCGGCGAGGCTCGCGCGGGCGAAGTCCGTGTAGAGGCGGCGGAGGAGGTCGGGGGCCAGGGCGCGCGCCTCCTCGACGGGCCGCGAGGCGAGGTGGAAGAGGCGGTCGAGGGCGAGGGCCGCGTCGTCGTAGATCTCGTCGAGCCGGACCAGGAGCTGCCCCAGGCGCTCGGGCTCCATGACGCGGAGGACGCCGGCCTCCTCCATCGCCGCCTCGAGGGGCGTCATGTAGTCCTTGAGGCGCGGCAGGCGCGGCAGCTCGGCCGCGGCAGGCGCGGCATCTCCTGCGGCATCCCCCGCGCCGCGGGCGGCGCGGAGCACCCCGGCGAGCTGCTGGAGCGCGTAGGCGGCGGGCCGCTCGCGGACGAGCGCCGCGAGCGTGACGGCGAGGCCGCGCGCAGCCTCGCCGCGCCGCGCGGCGGGGAGGCCGGGCTCGGCGAGGCGGTTCGCGAGGAAGAGGACCTCCTGCGCGCCGTGGAGGAGCGTCACGCCCGTCGAGAGGGCCGCCTCGGCGGCGCCTGCGGAGATCCCGGACCCTTCGAGGAGCGCCTCGAGGGCGCGCCGGTACGCGGTGGCGGGCTCCCGAGGCACGGCGATGGGCGCCTTGCGGCCCTCGGCGAGCAGCTCGGGGGAGATGTGGAGCCCGCTCCAGGTCATGCCAGCCGCCTCTCCAGCGTGTCGAGGAAGGGCCTCAGCAGATCGGGGCTCCTCGCGAGCCTGTCTTGCCAGCATGTCAACAATGAACAGCGCCGGTACAGCCCGGCCTCCTTCGCGTAGGCCAACGCGGCTTGGCGGACCTTGCGGTGGATCGCCGCGGGCCTCGTCCCCTGGCGCAGCTCTCGCAAGACGGCCTTGGCGGACGGCGTCACGAGGATCTGCGGCGCCGCGGCCTGGGTAGCCTTGAGGACCTCGACGAGGTGCGGGAAGCCCAGCCCGAGCTCGATCGCGGGGTCGCTCGAAGCCAAGCGGAAACCGACGCGCAGGGACCTGTCCTGCTTGCTGAAGACCACGGTGGCCTCGAGCGTGCGCAGCTCGGCCCAGGGTAGGAAGGTGGACCCCTCACCGCCGAGGCCGAGCTGGTGCCTCCAGCGGTGGAGGGCTGTCGTGGAGCGGATGCCAGCCCGCGAGAGAGCGATCGTGCGGACAGTGGCTACTAACAATACGACGAGTGCGAAGACCGCGGCCTCGAACAGGACGAGAGACACAACGACTCTCGGACCTTGGCGAGGCACGAGACGGCCCACGATTTCGGGCAGCTTCTCCAGCGGCATCCCCACCTGCCAAAGGACGCAGGCGAGGACGCAGGCGTACACCAGGGGTATCAGGAGCGGAACGGCCAGAGCGTAGAGCGAGCCCACGATGATCATCTTCACCGCCGAGTGGCTCCTGACCTCGACCGTGCTCGCGGGTCCCGTCACGGCCGCACCCTCCCCCGCACCACCAGGTGCCGATCGCTCACCCTCCGCACCTCGAGGGCCCCGAGGCCCGCC
>JACQVW010000327.1 GCA_016209535.1 Planctomycetota bacterium
CGTCTCGAGGTCCCGCAGCACGATGTGCTCGTCGATGGGCTTCACGATGCTGCCCCCGGCGATCAGCGCCTCGAGCTCGCTTTCGATGCCGAGGCCGGAGTCGATCAGGAGCTTGCGGATGAGCGCGTCGCCGCCGGTGTTGACCCAGTAGGGCTGCGCCGGCTCGTCGTGGTGCTTGAGATAGCTCAAGACGGACCAGGGGTTGTAGATCACCTCTCCGCCGAAGCGGTAGCCGTTGTACCAGGCCCGGAGCTCGTCGCGCTGTGTCTGGGGGAGCCCCACGGCGGCGCAGAGGCCTTCGACCTCCCCCTCGGTGAAGCCGAAGGCGGCACCGTAGGACTTCCGGAGGAGCGAGTGGACCTCGAGGTTGTTGAGGCCCGAGAACATCGACTCCTTCGCCACGCGCAGGATGCCCGTCAAGAGGCCCTTCTCGAGGTGAGGGTTGTCCTCTTCAGCCCTGCCGAGAAGAAGTTGCGGAAGAAGCCCACGACCTCCTCGTAGCGCCTCTCGTCCCCGTACCCGCCAGCGACCCGCCCACGGACCAGTTGGGCCCCCTCTGGTCCTTGAAGGTGAGGAAGATGACCGGGTGGCGCTGGAAGTGGCTCCAGACCCCCTCGCCGGCCTTCTCGATCGCGAGGCCAGAGAACGCGCGCCGCACGTCGCTCGCCTTGGCAGCAGTCTGCTGGGCAGGCGCCCGGGGCGGCCGCTCGAAGAAATGGCGCGCCGTGGACAGGTTGAGCGTCTTCCCGAAGCGCCTCGGCCGCGGCAGGAGGAGGACGCGAGCGGGGTCGGCGAGCAGCTCGGCGAGGAAGAGGCTCTTGTCGACGTAGATCAGCTCGTCTTCGCGGAGCTGGAGGAAGTCGGAGGTGCCCAGCGGGACTCGAGGGACCATCGCGGCCATCGTAGCACGGGGCATCCGGGCGGACCACTCGGGCGACTCAGGTCGGTCGGGCCACTCAGGTCAATGGGGTCTCGTCCTGCCCCAGGTCCCTCACCCCCTCGGCATCACGAAGCAGTACGCCCAGTAGCGATACTCCGTCCACGCCTCCTCGTCGGGGGGGCGGCCGGGGAAGAGGGGAAGCCCCACGGGCAGGAGCTCCAATCGCACGCGGATCTCGTCGCGGCCCTCGGTGAGGGCGCGGGGGATCATGAGCTCGTCCTCGCGCCAGCGGCGGTTCGAGGTCTCGACGATCCTCGCCGGCGGCGCGAGCTCGGGGTGGACCTTGAGCTCCTCCCTGGGCAGCCCGAGGGGGTCGGCGAAGAGGACCGTGTTGCCCCCGGCGGTGTACCAGATCCCCGCGTCCTTCCAGTCGGGCTCGCCGCCTCCCGGCTCGGCGCCTTGCCCGGAGCCTCCGGCCGCGACGCGCACGCGCGCCCGCTGGTTCGGATAGGCGAGGTCGAGGCGGCGCCGCAGGAGGACGCCGAGGTTCCGCCGGTCGAGCTTGAGCGTGAGCTCCGAGAAGGTCCGCGTGCGCCTCCCGTCGTCGGCCATGGGAGGGAAGACCTCGGCGCGACCCTTCCCGGCCCCGAGTGGCACGTGGTCCGGGCCCAGCTCGTGGCGGCTCGAGAGGACCTCCGGCGCCGACGCGTCGGGGGAGCGATAGCCGTGGAGCCGCTCGTCCTCGAGGTCCCCCACGTCGAGCTCGTCCGTGAGGATGAGCCCGGGCCGATCGATGCCGTACCAGTACGTCACCGTCTCGTAGTGCTCGCGCGAGAGGTTCTCGCCTCCGTGCTCGAGGGTGATGCGCGCGTTGCGCCCGAAGGGCAGGAGGTCGCTCAGGAGGAACCGGTACGCCGAGTGGACGCGCTCGAGGTCCGTCTTCGCATCCTTCGGAGGAACGCCCACGGGGTGGCCGGCGAAGGGAAGCGTCATGGTCCTCCCGCCCCAGTAGTCGCCCCCGCCGCCCCACTCCTCGCTCCCCGTGCCCTGGCCCTGCGGGGAGAGGCTGTCGTCGAGGTAGAAGCGCGGGTCCCCCTCGAGGGTCGAGAGGTTCGCCGTCCGCGTGAAGAGGTAAGTCGTCCCCACGACGTGGCCGCACCACACGCCGCCCCCCTCGGCCTCGCGGGTGTCGAGGAGGACCAGGTCTCGCCCCGGCTCGGGGTGGGGGAAGTCGCGGTGGGTGGCGTGGAAGAGCCCGACCCAGTTCGGCGGGTCCCGGTAGGGGACGTGGCGAGCCTCCCAGCGCACGCCCTCGATCGACGCGCCCTGGGCCTCGGAGAGCTCGATCCGTGCGCTCCTCAGGAACGGCATCGGGAAGTACGTGGCGAAGTGGAAGCGGCCCGCCTGCCAGCGGACGGTCATGGGGAACGACTTGACGACGTGCTCCCGGCCTTCTCCGCGGAGGAGCGACGCCGTGCCGAAGAAGAGGCCCAGCGGCGCGTCCACGCTCGGGACCCGGCGCCCGTCCCACCAGACGCGGAGGCGCGCCGCGGCGAGGGCCGGCGCGGCCGCCTCGGGGACCTCGAAGGCGAGGCGGCGGAGGACGGCGGGCCCGCCATCGAGGCGGAGGACCGTGCGGGCCGCGAAGGGCTCCAGCGTCAGCTCGCCGCGCTCGCTCGCGACGCCTTCCCCCGCCGGGGCGATGTCCGTGCCCGAGCGGGCCAGGAGCTCGAGCACCTCCCGAGGCGGCTCGTCGGACTCGGTCCAGCCGGCGAGGGGCCGCGACAGGGCGATGCCCGGCATGAGCTTCCACAGGATAAAGTACCCCGTCCCGTAGCGCGTCCTCGAGTACGCGAGCTGGAGGCTCCTCTCGAAGGGCACGGGCACCCAGGAGAGGTCGGCGCCCTTCGTCTCGGACCAGGTCCACGTGAGGCCGCGCGGGAAGAGGCGCTCGGGGAGGAAGACGGAGCCTTGCACGGGCCGCGTGGGGTCGCGGGTGCTCGACTCCTCCACGACCGTCTCGCGCCCGTCGACGACGTAGCGCCAGGGGCTCCCGTGCCAGTGGTTGTGGCGCACGAACCAGAGGATGCCCGGCCCGACCTCGTCGAGGGCGACGTTGCGCTCGGGATCGACCTGCCGGATGAAGTGCGCCGCGTCGGCGAAGTGGTTCCCGCCGGTCCTGTCGAAGGTGCTCCTCATGCTTGCGCGGACGCCCATGCGGAGGTACGGCCACCGCTCCCACTGGAGGAAGGCGTCGGGGCCGATGGGGATCACCGGCGGCTCCGGCGACTCGACGGCGGCGGCCCCTCGGGCCGCCGGGCCGGCCTGGGCACCGGCGGGGCTCCCGAGGGCGCTCGAGAGGGTGAAGGCGGCGATCAGGCCTGCGGCGGCCGCGGCCGGCGTGCAGCGAAGCGTGCTCATGGTCCTCGGGCTCCTCGTGAGTCGTGCATCATAATCCCAGGTCCTCGCCCTCGTGCACCGCGAGGCCGATCTGCTCATCGCCGCCGCGCCGGCCGTTGTACCAGAGGAGCCAGCGCTCGCCGGCGAGGATCGCGAAGGGCTTGTAGACGGCGTCGTGGTCCCAGCGCTCGGACCCGGCCCCGGGCCGGATCAGCGGGTTCTCGGGGTGTCGGACCCAGTCGGAGATCCCATCGGGCGAGCGGGCGAGGCCGATCTGCGCGTGCGGCTCGTCGCGGAAGCCGATGTCGAACATGAGGTACGAGCCGCCTCGGGGGATCACCTGACAGGCCGTGACGCGGTCCTTCTCCCAGTCGATCGCAGGGTCGGGCGCGAAGATGGGGTTCCCCTCGTGCTTCGTCCAGACGAGGCCGTCGGGGCTCGTGGCGTGGCCGATGGCATTGGGCTCGCCCTGCTCGCCGCCCGAGTACCACATGCGGTAGAGCTTCCTCTCCTCGTCCCAGAGGACGTGCGGGCACATGACGGCCACGCGCTCCCAGGGCCGCTCGGGGGAGAGGACGGGCCGGGCGCTCCGGCGCGTCCATGCTTTTCCGTCGGGGCTCGTCGCGTACCCGATCCAGGAGCTGCCCTTGGCCTGGGAGGATCCTCCTCGCGATCCACTCGCCCGTGTCGGGGTCGAGGTCCTCGTCGATCCAGGAGACGAGGCTGCCGTCGGGCCGCCTCAGGCGGTGCGAGCGGGCATAGGCCCCGAGGAGGTCGAGGTAGTCTTTCTTCCCGACGTGGGCTTGCTCGTGGTCGTCGAGGAGGTTCGCGAGGGCCGTGAGCGTCACCGACGTGGCGTAGGGCCAGCTCGGGCCGTTCCAGAGGCACTCGTGCTCGTGGCGGAACATGAACCTCGGGTGCCGCCGCTCGACGGTCGTGGGGCCGAAGGGGGCGCGGAAGCCCTGCGGGTCCACGATCTCGCGCCAGGCGACCGAGTGCTCCGGGTCCGGCAGGTGGAAGTACCACGGCGTGTAGCCGTGCAGCTCGCGCACGCCGATGGAGACCTCCATCCCGTCCTGGCCGTCCTCCTGCCAGAAGAGTCCGTTCGGGTCGCGGCGCTCCCTCTCCCAGGCCTCGAAGCTCTCGACCAGGTCCGGCAGGAGCTCGATCGCCAGGGCGCTGTCCCCCGTGACGAGAGAGCGGGCGTGGATGGCGTCGGCGAGCCAGCTCGTGTAGCGGTGCGCGTCGCCGCCCCCGCGGAACCAGAAGCGCGAGTAGTCGTCGAGGTACCGCGGGTCGCGGAGCCAGCGCCCCTCATAGAGGTGATGGCCGGCGGCGCAGACGATCGTGTTGTGCTTTCCCGCCCAGCCGACCGCCGGGAGGAGCTCGGTGACGACGAAGCCGTCGGGCGTGCGCCTCAGGTGCTTGCGGAACGTCCACCACCGGAACCAGTAGGTCCTCTCGATCTCGGGGTCGGGGCACTCGAAGAGGGGCACGTTTTCCACCATCCAGGCCCAGGCCGCGGCGTTCGGGACGTGCTGCACCACGGTCTCGTGGTCGTCCCGGTTGAAGGCGTCGGCGTGATGGCGGAACGCCTCGGGGCGGAGCACCCAGGGGCGGGCCGCGGGCCGCGGGACCTCCTCGGCGAAGCTGTGGCCCACCGGAGCGCTCGAGAGCGCGAGGATCGCGAGGATCGCGAGGGCTGCCATGCACCAGGCGACGGCGGGCGTGCGGGGGAGCATGCTCAAGGTCCTGCGGGCCTCGCGGCTGCGCGGCGGTCCTCGTCTCGGCCGTTCACGGCGAGTAGTAGTTCCACGACATCTTGCTGCGCCGGTAGTGCTGCTGCGACCAGAGCCGCTGCTGGTCCGGACGGGGGTTCTTCGCGGGGTTCTCGTAGATGTGCAGCTCCTTGCCGCTCGCGACGATGATCTCCTCGCGCCAGTCGCCGGCCACGTCGGCCACGTAGAGGCGGTCGGCCTGCTCGACGAAGCGCGCCACGAACTTGCCCGTCAGGGGCTCGAACAAGCACACGTCGCCGCTCTCGTGGCGCTCCTTCGCCGCGGCGAGCTGCGTCTCGGCGCCCGTCCAGTGGATGGCCGCGATCTCCTCGACGCCCTTCTCGGTCCAGCCGGGCGGCGCGACTCGGTCGAGCTCGTACTGCACGATGAGGTTGCCGTGCGCGTCGAGCACCCACGGCTTCTGGTGCGTGTCGTAGCGACTGCGACACCAGACCTCGAGGCCGGCCCGGCTCGGATCGAACTCGCCGACGGCGGCGTTTTGAGGCTCCTGGCGCCCGTGGGTCGTCCACCAGACGATGCCACGCTCGAAGCTCACGAGCCCGACGTGGTTGCGGCCCTCCTCGAGCAGCACGACCTCGAGCCCGGGCACATCGGGCCGCACGTCCGCGACGAACAGCGAGTCGATGTGGAAGGACGCCCCGCCGGCGTTCTCCGGGCCGATCGGCGGATAACGCCACGCGGTGGCCTGGCCTCCTGGACCCAGGATCGTGTAGCCGCAGACCTCGTCGCGCCCGTCGCCGTCGAGGTCGGCCAGCCGCAGCGGCCCGTGAGCCAGAGCGCCGAAGCGATCCGTCTTCCAAAGCGGCGGGCCGTCGAGGCTCTCGATGGCGCAGGCGGCGACGTGGCGGCCCATGCGGTAGCCCTTGGCGTTCGTCGCCTGCAGCACGAGGTCTCGGTCGCCTCGGCCCCGCAGGTTCGCCACGGCCAGGTGCTCCCAGCGCTCGGCCCCTTCGGGTGCCGGCACCCGCACAGCCTTCTTCTCCTTGCCGCTGCGGGCGTCACGGATGTGAACCGTGCTGGCCTGGTCGAGGTGCAGGAGCTCGGCGGCGCCGTCCCCGTCGACATCGGCGATCTGGACGCCCGGGGCGTCGTGACCCGGCAGGCCGGCGCTCTCGCTGGAGCCGGCCGAGACCCGGATGTCGGTCTCCGCGCGCCAGAGCCGCTGTCCATCGTGCCGGTACGCGCCGACGTTTCCCGGCGCGGTGACGACGAAGTCCAGGCGCCCGTCGCCGTCGAGGTCCGCGGCGACCACGCTGCCCTTGCCTTCCTTGCCCACGGCGAAGTCGAGGGGGATCACGCGCGGCTTGACGGGGTTCGTTTCCGTCTCGAGGGCCGTCGCGGTCGCGGCGGCCAGCGTCAGGAGGAGGACGCCGGCCAAGGGGATCGACGCTGGAGGGCTCGTTGCGGTGCGGTTCATGGCTTCGCCCCGCAGCCTGCCAGCGAGGCCGGCGGGAGTCAAGCATCGCGTCGGCTCCCCTCGTTGCCGGCTGCGGCGCTCGCCGGTACGATGGGCACGGGTCGAACAGTCAGGCAAGACCTCCTCCGGGTTCCAAGTTCCCAGGTCTTGCGGTTTCTCCCGGGAGCGCCGCCTCCATGAGCCTCCGCACTTTGCTCGCCAGCCTCCGAACCATCCTCGTGCCGGGGATCGCCGCGTGCCTCGCCTCCTCCTCGTCGCCCAAGGCGGCGCGATCGCAAGACGCTGCGTGCGCCCTCCCGGGCCTGCTCCTCGAGGTCGGCGCGGACCTCGTCGAGCGGATCCGGGGGGCGGAGGACCTCGAGCTGATCCAGGTCTGGAAGGTGGGCGCGGTCGAGGAGCTCGAGGGCGAGCGGTGCCGGCTCGAGCTCTACTGGGCGGGCCGCTCGCTCGAGGGGCCCGGCGCTGGCGGGCCTTGGGTCCTCACGCGGGTCATCGCCGGCACGGCGGTCTCGGCCGCCCTCGAGGCCGCGGCGGGCGGGAAGGCGCGGATCGCCATCGGCCCCTACGCCGTCGAGGGGCTCTACCAGAGCGCCGCCGACCGCTCCCTCTCCACGCGCGTGCTCCTCCGCGCCTCCGGCTCGGAGTGGAGCCTCGACGCGGCGGCGCGGAGCTTCGCCGGCGAGGCTTCCGTGGACCTCCTCGAGCGCGACGGCGCGCCCCTCGCCGAGGCGAGGAGCCTCCCGGCCCAAGGCGACTACGTCCCTGGTCCGCCGCTCGGGCCCGGCCAGGTCCCGGGCGACTGCAACCAGGACGCGAGGCTCGACATCTCCGACGCCGTGTGCGTCCTCGGCTTCCTCTTCCTCGGCAGCCCGAGGGCGCTCCCCTGCGGCGACGGCTCGGCCGGCGACGGGCCCTCGGTCGAGCTCCTCGACTGCAACGGAGACGGGCGCGTGGACATCTCCGACGGCATCTGCCATGAAACTCGCGTACGCCGAAGCATAGCCGAATCGTCGTAAGTCGGTTTCATGTCTCAGGGTGCGCCAAGTGCATGGCAACTCACTCGACCCTCATCGCTTCGGCGAGCCCGAGCTCTTGCAGGACCTGGCGAAGCTCGGCCGCGAAACCGCTTGCCGCGCTTGACGGCACGGTGACAGAGAATTCCAGTCCGATCTTGAGCTCCGAACCGGAGCGCAGCTTGGGGAGGATCCTCGTCCCGAGGCGATTCCAGATCTCAGGAGGGACGATGCCCACGAGGCGTAGGGTCCGCGTGGGAGCGGGAGGCTCAGGTCCCGGCTCTGGGGTGGGGCCGGGTTCGGGCGGCGACGGGGTGACAGGCCCTGGTGCGGGCTCCGGACCTTGAGTCGGCGTAGCCGGTCGTCCCGCCCTCAGCGCCTCCGCCGCAGCCTTCCGCAGCAGGAACACATCCGCCTCGAACGCGACCTCCTCCGCGGCGATCGAATCCTGGAACCACATCCGCTCGTAGGTCCCGTCGGCCTTTCGACCTGACGCCAATCCGAAGTCACCTCGACCGACGTACTCGACGATCTTGCTCTTCAGGATCGCGTCGGGATCCACGAGCCGCGTGAGCGATCCGTTGAGGAAGCTCTGCCGCAGGCTCGCGAGCGGCCAGGCGCCCGCCTCCTTGAGCGCCGGCGGCCAGTTGCGCTCTATGTACCCCGCGCCGACGGATTCGTTGAGCAGCGCTTCCGACTTGAGCGCAGCCAGGACCCGCCCGCACAGGGTCTCGCCGCTCGACGAGTGTCCCGCGCCGAGGTCGATGACCTTCAGGCCGTCCGCCTCCTGACCGTCGGCGACGACCGCGAAACGGAAGTCTCCCCACACCTCGTCCTTCGCGGCCTCCTCCGCATCCTTGACCTTGGACTGCAGATCCGCGCGGTCATTGCGGTCGAGCTCGCCGCCGAGGGTGCCCTCGGCCACCTCCCGTGCGACGCGCTTCCAGGCGAGCATCAGCTCCACTTTCTCGCGCAGCTCCCGCCCGGGCTTCTTCATGCACCAGACCAGCGCCCCGGGGTAGAGCCGCGGTGACTTGCCGCGGTTCTTCGTCCACTCGGCAAGCTGCTGGCGCAGCGTGCTCCCCCCCGACCACTCCAGCTCCGGATCGGCGACGACGAGCGTCAGCCTCGGTGTGTCCGGGATCTCCGCGCCGTCACGCGGGAAGGCCACGACCGGGATGCTCGCCCCCCGCCGGAACTCGTCCTCGACGAGCTTGCGGAGAGCCGGCTTGATCTCCGTCTCCTCGTCGAGCGATGCGCGCCGGTCGCTCACCACCTTCTTCATCGTCGGCTGGTAGCCGATGCGGAAGCCGTCCGAGCCCGCTTTGCGCACGAAGTAGGACCGGTCCTCGAGCGCGAAGGCCGCGTTGTCGATGGA
>JACQVW010000031.1 GCA_016209535.1 Planctomycetota bacterium
AGCTCCAGGGCACCCTCCCCGAGTGGGGCGAGGCTCTCCTCGGCGTCGCCCTCCTCGTGACGTCCTTCAAGCTCTTCGACGGCTTCCTCCCCGTCGTGGATCCGACGGGAGGCCGGCTGAGCAAGATGGCCACGACGGTTTACCGGCCCTGGATCACCTTCGCATTCGGGATGCTCGTCACCTGCATCACTCTATCCGTTTCCGTATCGCTCACGCTGCTGGTACCATTGACGGTGCGCGGGATAGTGAGGCGCGAGAACCTCATCCCGTACATCCTCGGGGCGAACATCACCACCTTCGTGGACACCCTCTTCGCGAGCCTGCTCCTGGAGAACCCGGCCGGTTTCACCGTGGTCCTCTGCGCCGTGTCCGCGGTGACGGCCCTCTCGATGCCGGTCGTCTTCGTGGCCTATAGGCCCTACGAGAGCCTCGTCGACGGCCTGGCGCGCACCGTTTCCCGTGGACGCCTCCGTCTCGTGGGCTTCCTCCTCGTGCTCTTCGCCACCGCGCTTGGCCTCATCTTCTTCCAGTGACCTCAGGGAAAGAGAAATGAAGCTGCTCGTCTACGTCGACCCCAACGTCCGCGGCGACTGGGCCCTGAACCTGGCCCAGGACCTCGCTCGAGGCTGCGGCGGCCCGATACTGCTCCTCACGACGGAGGAGAACGTCGCTCAGGACCCCACGCTCCTGGACCGCGCGGCCGAGACGTTCTCGGCCCTCCAGGCCGTCGCGATCGAGAAGAGGACGCGGCCCGGACCGCCGCGCGATGCGATCCTGACGGAGTCCAGGGAGAGCCGCCCCGTGATCACCGTCGTGCCTCCGGCCGGGCGGAGCCCGCTCATGCGCATGATCAAGGGGTCGAGGATCAAGACGGTCGTGCACAACGCCCCCTCGACGGTCATGGTGGCGCGGAAGCCCGTGTCGGACCACATCCAGAGCATCCTGGTGACCGTCTCCGGAGGACCCATGAGCGAGACGACGGCGCTCTGCGCGCTCGAGATCGCCCAGGCGCTCCACGGGCAGATCACGCTCCTCCACGTGACCTCGGCGGTGCACATCCCCTTCGGGGAGGTCGGGGCCGAGGCGAGCCCCGCGAACGTGCTCGCCCGCATCCGAGACCTGCTCAAGGAGGGCGGCGTGGAGCCCAGGATGCGGACGCGCGAGGGCATGGTGGTGCGCGAGATCCTCGCCGAGTGCGAGGACGGGGGCTACGACCTGCTCATCTTGGGCCAGCACCTGGTCGACAGGGAGGCGGGCGGCCTGTTCTCCGAGAACATCGCCGAGGACCTGGCCATGGAGTGTCCCATCCCGGTCCTCGTGGTGCGGCCGAGGCGCTGGATCGAGGGGGCAGCCGCGGACCCGGCCGCCGAGGCAGGCGCGCCGGCGGCGCCGTGAGCTATCGATGCGTCGATTCGTCGATCCGGTGCCGCCGGAGCCCCGGCCGCCCCGCAGCTACAGCAGCTACAGCGCCTTCCCCAGCTCGAACACCTCCTCCGCGTCGAGGACCTGGGCCGCCGACTCGAAGAGACGCGCGATGGCTGCCTTGTGGATCTTCATCTTGAGCCCGCCGACGCCGATGGCGCCGTAGACCGCGTGCCCCTCCCGGTCGGCGCCCGCGTCCTGGGCCTTCACGCCCTCGATGCCCGCGGGGGGCACGGCGTTCAGGTCCACGGCGACTCGCAGGGCCCTCGCCTTGCGCCGCGCCTCCAGCGGCAGGAGGCAGGCGCCGGGCCCTCCGGCAGCGACCACGACCTGGACGCCGTCCAGGGCCGCCTCGAGCTCCGAGGCCGAGCTCGTTGCCACGGGCCGCACGTCGGCGGACGGGATGGCGGCGCGCGTCTTCTCCGCCACCTCGCGGGCGCGCTCGAGGGCGCGGGACCCGACCGCGACCGACGCTCCCGCCCGCGCGAGCAGCCTCGCCACCCGCCGCCCCACGGGCCCCGTCGAGCCCAGGACGATCGCCCTGGCCCCGGCGAGGGGCTGATGCCGCGCGGCGACGAGGACGGCGGCCGCCGCCGTCGTGTTCGCGCCGTTCGAGTCGAGGAGGACCGAGACGCGCAGGGGGCCCAGGAAGCTCCTCTTCACGGCATCGAGGACCTCTTCGCCGCGGCCCACGTCGCTCCCGCCGACGAAGAGCGCCGTGTGCCTCAGGTCGTCGCCGCCGCGGGTGAAGATCGCGCCGTAGACGAGGTCTCGGACCGACCCCGGGTCCACACCTCCGTAGGCGAGGACGTGCTCGCAGCCCGCATCCACCGCCACGACGCGGTCGAAGACGCTCGGGAGGCGGTCCGTATCGAGCTGGATCAAGATGCGCTTCTTCGAGCTCATCGCCCTGCCACGACAAGAGGTCACCTGCTGCCGGGTGACCGGCAGCAGGTGACCGGGGACAAGGCCCCCCCACCGCGGGACGCGGCGGGGAAGGCCTCAAGGGGGTTCTCGAGGGCTCCCCGGGGAAGAGGCGCAGCGCCTAGCGGGCGCTGAAGAAGGGGTGCTTCGCCTTGTCCTTGCCCGCGATCATGGTGTCCGCGCTCGGCTCGCCCTTCATGGCGCGGGAGATCGCGAGCTTAGTGGCGTCGTAGTTGTACTGGAAGATCTTCTGGTCGTCGTTGGCCTCCCAGTGGATGAAGACGCCCGCCACGATAACGAGGTTCTCGCACTGGTTCTTCGGAATGACGCCCGCCGCGACCGAGTCCGCCACGGCTTTCGCCACGGCCTGCTGCGCGGGCCCGAACATCTGGACCGCCTGCTTCGCGCCCTTGATCGTCACCTTGGTGACGAGGACCGTGGCCGGCTTCACCCCGAGGTTGGGCTCGAGCACGGCGAGCAGGTTCGAGTGGCCTTGCCTCTGGGACGAGAGCGCGTTCGCGAAGGCGACCCCGACCGGCCCGTCCTTCGACCCGATCAGGAGGTCGATGTGAGCAATCTCGTTCCCTTCGCCGACCAGCGCCTCGCCGATATACATGGACATGATCGCCTCCGCCAGACTGGTTGATGGGGCTCCTTGGCCAGGAGACCTTCTCTTGTGACGTGGTAACCTACCGCAGACTACGGCAGTCCTATACCAGAACGAGTCGCCCGATGGCAAACGCTATTCGGCGGGCCTCAGGCTCGAGGCCCGCCTTGAACATCCTGGGCGCGAGCGCCCGCGCCGCGGCCTTCTCGGCGCTGCGTGCCTGCTTCGAGCCCACCGCGTGCGACATGTTCGGGGACGCGGACCTGCGCGCCGCGGCGCGCTTCGAGCCCCTGGGAGGACCCTACCCGGACGGCCTCGCCCCGTCCCTGGCGCGCATGGCGGCCGAGGCTCCGTTCATCTACACGGGTGGGCTCGAGGGGCACCCGGACCTGGTGGACGAGCTCGCGAGGCTCAGGCCCCTCTGGGGCAACGACGGCGCCTGCCTGCGCCGGGCGCGAGATCCGTTCGTGGCCCTGTCCCTCCTCGAGCGCGCGGGCGCAAGGCCTCCGGAGACGCGCCCCGGCGCGGACCCACCCCGGGACCCCGAGGGCTGGCTCCTCAAGCCCGTCCGCGGCTCGGGGGGCGCCGGGATCCGGCCCGCCGCGGGGCCGCCGCCTGCCGACCCTGCAGGATTCGTCTACCAGCGCCGCGTCCCCGGCGCGAGCTGCTCCGCCCTCTTCGCGGTCGCCGGCGGCCGCTCGGAGCTCCTCGGCGTCACGCGCCAGCTCGTGGGCGAGCCGTGGCTCCACGCCGCGCCCTTCGCGTGGTGCGGGAGCGTCGGGCCCGCGCCGCTCCCACGCCGCGCCGAGGCGGCGCTTCGCGACGCTGGCGACGCCGCGGCGCGGGGACTCGGCCTGCGCGGGCTCTTCGGGATCGACTTCCTCCTCGATGGCGAGGTCCTGCAGCCCGTCGACCTGAACCCGCGCTATCCGGCATCCACCGAGGTCCTCGAGCACGCCCTCGGCTTCGCGGCCCTCGCGTGGCACGCGGCGGCCTTTACGGGCGCGCGGCCCCCCGACCCTCCCCCGCCGGCGGCCTGCGGCGGTCTCACCGGAAAGGCGGTCCTCTTCGCGCCGTGGGACCTCGTCGCGACCTCCGACCTCCTGGCCAGCCCCCCGGACCCGTGCCGCTTGCCCCGACTCGCGGACCTGCCGGCGCGCGGCGCGGTCATCCGGCGGGGCCGGCCCGTCCTCACGGTGTTCGCCGGCTCGGGGACGATCGAGGCTTGCGTGGAGGCGCTGCGCCGCTCGGCCCACCGAGCCCTGGGGTATTTCCAGCCCGCCGGCCGCGCGTCATACTACGACGCATGACCGGGCGTGACACGACCGACGAGATCCTGCTCGACGTCCGCGGCACCGAGGTCCGCGACACCTACGCCGAGGCCTTCCGCGTGCGCTGCGCCCGCGTGATCGTCACGGCGCAGGACGCGCGTTGGGCCGAGACGGCCGCGCGCGTATTCTCCGGCTACGCCACGAGCGTCATCGGCTGCGACGCCGAGGCGGGGATCGAGCGGTCCCTCGCGCCCTCGGAGACGCCCGATGGGCGCCCGGGGTGCGCGGTCCTCCTCTTCGGCTTGTCGACGGAGGCCCTCGCGGAGGCGGTCCAGAGCCGCGCGGGGCAGTGCCTCATGACGTGCCCCACGGCGGCCGCCTTCGACGGCCTCCCCGAGGCCGAGGAGCGCTTCGCCCTGGGGAAGCACCTCCGCTTCTTCGGCGATGGGTTCCAGCGCTCGAAGCTCATCGGGGGCCGCCGCTACTGGCGCGTGCCCGTCATGGACGGCGAGTTCCTCGTGGAGGAAGCGGCCGGCATCGTCAAGGCCGTGGCCGGTGGGAACATCATCGTCCAGGGGACGGCGCCCGGCGAGGCGCTCGCGGCGGCGATGCGGGCCGTCGAGGCCGTGGCGCCCCTCGAGGGCGTGATCACGCCCTTCCCGGGCGGGATCGTGCGGAGCGGGAGCAAGGTCGGCTCGCGCTACAAGGCGCTCCGGGCCTCGACGAACGACGCGTTTTGCCCCACGCTGCGCGGGCGCGTCCCCGTGACGGAGCTTCACCCCGATGCGGCGTGCGCCTACGAGGTTGTGATCGACGGCATCGACGAGGCCGCCGTCCGTGCGGCCATGCGCGCCGCCGTCCTGGCCGCGGCGGGCCCCGGCGTGCCGTGCATCACCGCCGGGAACTACGGCGGGAAGCTCGGCAAGTTCCTCATCCGGCTCCACGACGTGCTCGGGTGAGAGGCTGGCGGCTGGCGCCCTTCGCCTGCGCCCCCGGACGCAGCCGTTGACGGCCGCCCCTGCCCCTTGTATTCTTGGCAACGGTCCCTCGCCGGAGACCTCACGTATGACCCCCAAAGCCCTTGACCGATCCGCCGATCCCGAAGCCCGACCGATTCCTCCCCTCGAGAGCGGGGACCACTTGACGCGGGACGAGTTCGAGCGCCGCTACGAGGCCATGCCGGAGCTGAAGAAGGCGGAGCTCATCGAAGGAGTCGTCTACGTGCCTTCTCCCACGCGAGCGAAACAACACTCGAGTCCACATGCGAAGTTCATGACGTGGTTGGGCAACTACGAGGCCTCTACGCCCGGGGTCGAGGCCCTCGACAACGCGACCGTCCGCCTGGGCTCGGAGAACGAGCCGCAGCCCGACGGCGCCCTGCGCGTGGTCCCCGAGCACGGAGGGCGCTCGCGCACGAGCGAGGACGATTACGTCGAAGGGCCTCCGGAGCTCGCCGTGGAGGTCGCGGCGAGCTCCGCGAGCTACGATCTGCACGAGAAGCTCCGGGCCTTCGAGCGCCATGGGATCCTGGAGTACGTCGTGTACCGGGTCCGCGAGAAGGCCATCGACTGGTTCCGGCTCGTGGACGGGACCTACCAGCGCCTCGAGCCCGACCCGGCGGGCGTTTACCGGAGCCTCGTCTTCCCCGGCCTCTGGCTCGATGCGCGGGCCATGATCCGCCGGGACCTGCCGCGGGTACTCGAAGCGCTGAGCGAGGGACTCAAGACCGCACATCCGCATCCCCATGGCCACGGGCGAGCGTGACCGCACGATCTGGGGCATGGTTCCGTACCTGCAAGAGCGCTGCATCGACATCCTGCAGCCCGACGTCGGCCACACGGGCGGCATCACCCAGATGAGGAAGATCGCGGCCTTGGCCGAGGCCTACTTTGTCCCCCTGGCCCCCCACAACACGTGCTCGGAGCTGGGCCTCTCCGCCAGCCTCCACGTGGCCGCCTCGATCCCCCTCTTCCTGATCCACGAGGCCTACCTCGACGGCCAGATCATGCCGCCGGGCGTGGCCAGAAAGAGCTGGGAGACGGACGCGGCCGGCGACGCTCTCCTGCCGCAGGGCCCAGGCCTCGGCGTCGAGGTGGACGAGTCCGCCTTCGAGAAGGTCAACGCCGACCCGGGCCGCAGATTCCGGTGGCCGACCCCCACGGCCCCTGACGGGGCGGTGCGGGACTACTGAATCTTGTCCCAACCTGACGCCCGTTGACGGATGTAGGAGTGTCGGGATGCGTTCCTGGCGTCGAGCAGGCCGCGCGATGGCGGAAGATGCCGGGGGGCGTCGAGTCTTCGTACGTTGGTGCAGGGGATTCTCTCCCCTCGAAAGGAGGCGTCGGCCATGAGGAAGACGGATCAGGTTTGGAGGATGTTCGCATGGGGCATCGTCGCCGCGAGCTTGCTCGGCGGCGGCATTGCCGAGGCGCAGGCTCTCCCGAGCGCGGGGTACGCGCTCCAGAACGGCGACGTGAACGGAGATCTGGACAGGGACATGAGCGATGGGGTCTACCTCCTCGGCTACCTCTTCAGCGGAGGCCCGGAGCCCGTCCCGCTGGCCCTCTGCGGATCGCAGGCCCCGGCGGTCCAGAACGGCGACTCCAACGGCGATGGCGCGATCGACCTGAGCGATCCGGTGCGCCTCCTGACGTGGCTCTTCTCCGGTGCGGCGGAGCCGTTCCCGGTCTGCGTCGACGGCGGAGGCGGGGCGAAGAACCAGAACCCTCGGATCATCCCGCTCAAAGCCAAGGCCCACGGGAAGTCCTACGGCGACTGGGGCGGTGCCTGGTGGGCGTGGGCGCTCGGAATCCCCGCGGCCACGAACCCCGTCGTGGACGCGACGGGCGAGCACTGCGACGAGGGGCAGTCGGGCCCGGTGTGGTTCCTCGCGGGGAGCTTCGGGGGCTCGATCACCCGGACCTGCAGCGTGCCGGCGGGGAAGACGATCTTCTTGGCGCTGCTGAACGGCGTCTGGTGGGAGCCGGACGACCACGCCTTCGCCGCCGACGTGGCGGCGAACGTCTTGGGGCTCGACCCTGACGCCCTCACGGGTGAGGAGCTCATGCGGGCCCTGGTGAACTGGCA
>JACQVW010000294.1 GCA_016209535.1 Planctomycetota bacterium
CACGTCGATCCACTCCTCCCGCGTGAACTGCTGCCTCCCGGCGACGAACTCCTCGAAGCTGGCACTGGCGATCTGGATGGGGGCGAGTCGCTGGAGGACGAAGGGCCGGATCGCGCCGTCGCTCCCCAGCGTATCGTCGTACACAAGCTCCAGGTTGGCCCACACGCCGCCGGTCAGCAGCCTCTCGTGGCGGTGGACGATCTCGTGGTCGATGTGGACCTTGTCGAGCCCGCAGGTCGCCAGCCTCGCCCAGAACTTCCCGCCCTGGACTCGTTCGTCGAAGGTCACCGTCACGCAGTCGATGAGCTTGAGCGAGCCCGCGCGCTGGAGCCGCGCCTTCACCAGCTCCGACTGGTCCCCGCGCACGATGCGCTCCGCGATGGCGCTCTTCACCTGCTCGAGCCCCTTCCGGATCTCCTCCTCGTCGGTCGTCGAGCAGTACTTCCCCAGGAGGTACTCGAGCACGTAGACCGGAACGCTGAACCCCACCTTGAGCCGCTTGACGAGATCCTTGCGCACGACGCGGCCGGGAAACGCCGCCGCGAGCTTCCGGTCCAGTTCGTCCAGCAGCAAGGTCTCGGCCATCGGTCATCGCCCTCCGTCAAAACCACTCGTCGAGCTCGATCTTCAAGGTCACCTCGCAACGGTCCAGGACCTCCTCATTATCGGCATCCATCGCCTGGAGGTCGAGCGCCGCTCCGGCATGGGCCGAAGTGCCCTCGACCCTCGACAGCTCGAGGGCGACGGAGTCGGCCCCGGGCTCGACGAGCACTGCGGCCTTCGACCGCAGGAGCACCGCGCCGCTCTTCCGGTCCACGACCTTGACGACGACCTGCAGTCCGGTGACGTTCTGGTCGACGTGGCCGACGAGGTCCTTGACGCGCTCGGGCTGGAGCTCTACCCGCTGGCTGAGCGCGGTGATCTGAGCGATCGGCTTGAGCGTGACCGCTATCTTCCTCGCCTTCCTGGGCCAGCGAGCGACGACCACCGGGATGACGAGCTCCTGGAGCGTCGCCCCGCCGTGGAAGTAGCCCAGGCCGCCGTGGGTCTTGAAGACGGCAACCCCGCGGGGGACGGAGCAGTCGAGGTCGCTCGCGGTCACCTTCAGGCAGAGCGCGGAGCCGTGTCTCAGGTCGTGCCCTGCCATTGCGCGTCGCGCCTCAAACCGCACCTCTCCCTCGGGCCGGGCAAGGTCTTTCTCGTGGGCTTCCGGGTCCCAGTGGAAGAAGCCGTGGTCGGTCACGACGGCCACCGTCGCGAAACCCGCCTCCCGGAGCCGGCGGACGCACCTCGCGTAGCGCTCGAGGTGCTCCTCGCTCCCCGTGAGCTTGAGCTGGCCCTCGTGGCCGTCGACGTCGAGCTCGTCCCCCAAGACGAAGAGGAGCTTGCCGACGGCCTTCGGGCTCAGGCTCTCGGCAGCGTCCGCATCGAGGACGCCGCCCACCTGGAGGACACCTTTCTCCTTGAGCTTGAAGGCCGCCCTGAGCCATTCGCGGCGGCTTGCGGCCTGCGAGAGATCGCCTTCGAAGCCCTCGGCCGTGACACGGAAGGAAGAGCCCCCTGTCTTTCCGGCAAGGCTGACCCGTGCCTTGCGGCTCAACCCTGGCAGGCAGGCGGCGGCAAGGCCTCGTAGCCCTGGACCAGCGGGAACCAGCCTGCCGGCGTGCCGGTCTCGTCGAGGACGGCGGCGGTGTCGCCGGCGTCGAGGCCGTAGGCGTCGAAGACGACTCTCTCCGAGAACCCCTCGATCGCGTGGAGGACGGCGGCGACCGCGTCGCCGGCTTCCAGGGTCAGCCGCCAGGGAGGGGCGAGCGCGTCCTTCATGTTCCCTGCGCCGCCGGTTTCTTCAGCTTGCAGCGCTCTGCGATCCTCGCCGCGAGCTGGCGGAAGTTCTCCCGGGCGTCCTGGACCGCCTTGGCGTGGGCCCCGATGGCTCCGTCGGCCGGCGCCAGCTCGAACATCGGCTTGCGAGCCTCCTGGGCCATGGGCATGAGGCTGCGGTAGTGCTTCACGAGCCCCAGGCAGTCGGGATCCTCGCCGACGGCGCGGCCTGGTGCCCTCTTTTCGCCCATGACCTCCAATGCGTAGACCTCCGGGATCCGGGCGACCCAGCGCTCGTAGGCCTTGACGGGGCGGTCGAGGCGCACGGCGTGCTGCATGACGACGTAGCCGGCGGGCTCGACGCGCCCGGCCGGGATCTTCAGTGACTTCGTCGAGTTGCATTCCCGGCGGACCTTCCACTCCTTCCGCCAGGTGCGAACGGTGGGCCCCAGGTTCTTGAGGCCCTGGAGGCTGAAAAGGTCCGGCGCCAGAGGTACGACGAGGTGATCCGCGGCCACCAGGGCGGCGCGGTTGATGGCCCCGAGGTTCGGGCCAAGGTCGATGAGGATCGAGTCCGCCTCCCTCGCCTCCGCGGCCCGCTGCAACAGGCGCCAGAAAGCGGAAATGACACGGAAAGCCCGTTCCTGACCATCGACGCACCGGGGCCATTGCTGCGAGAGCTCGTCCTCGAAGCCACCGAGGGATAGATCCCCCACCACGAGGTGGAGCTGGTCGTCGATGGGCTCGGTGTGAGGGTGCTCGACGATATCACCCACGCCGCGCAACAGAGGCTCGATGCATCCATACACGGTTTGAGGATGAGCCTCGTCGGACCAGAGTTCCTCGAGCCGCTCCTCATCGAGGAATGCCGCCGTGAGGTTCGCCTGGGGGTCGAGGTCAGCGGCGAGGACGTTGTAGCCCTGGTCGGCGTACATCCACGCGAGGTGGTAGACGAGGGACGTCTTCCCCACGCCCCCCTTGTTGTTGAAGAAGGCGATGATGGGCGCGTTCACGGGTGCCTCCTCACGGTGGCGAGGACGTGAGTTGCCTCGACGGTGAACTCCGCCGGCGGGTTGCCGTTCCTCTGGAGCTCGCGGCGGGCGATCGGGATCCCCGCCCCGAACTGCTGCACATACCCCAGGACCTTCATGGCCGCGGCCAGGTGTGGGTTGCGATAGTCGGTGATGTTGGGCTGCCCGAAGTTCTGCCGGTTCACCTCCCCGAACGGGCCGCCGGGGCTGTGGATCTCGATGCGGTCGGAGAACCAGTAGACGCGCACTGGAGCGTTGGTGCCGTCGTAGGCGCGGTGGAGGACCGCGTTGCGGGCGAGCTGCTCGAGGGCTGGCAGCGGATACTCCGGCCGCTGGACCTCCGTGGGGCTTTCAGTGATGGAGACCGCCACGGCGTTGTGCGCCTTGAGCACGTCCTCGAGGCGGCGCAGGAGCTCGGCAAGGGGGCCGTCGATTTGCTTCTCGTCGCGGATCGCGTCGGTCAGCTCAGCGCCATCGATCCTCAGAAACTGGACGTAGTCGCCGGGGATGTGGCGGCGCGGGTCCTTGCCGAGGACGAGCACGCCGAGTCCCGTGGGGCGGCCCGAGGGATCCAGGAACCGCAGGGCCTTGAGCTTGTCGGTGGTCGAGCGGTCGTTTTGAGCAAGGACCTCGGGGGCCACGGCTCGGGGGAGGTACTCGCACTCGAAGAGCTGCAGGTCCAGGTCTTCCAGGGTGGCCGAAGGCAGTGGCCTGATGTCGAAGGGGAGATCGCGGGCGCGTCGCCGTTCCGCGAGGCGGAGCTCGTCCTCGGCCGAGGCGGTGGCGTTGCGAGGGCCGACCCGGATCCAGGTCCTCCCCTTGAGCTTGACCGGCGGAGCCAGGCAAGGCTGCACCACGACCACCGCGACGTCACAGCCGCGAACGATCCGTCTCTGGACGGTCATCGACGGCAGGGGAAGGATGTTGCCGTCGTCCTTCATGGCTGCGAGGTTGCGCAGGAGCTCATCGGTCACCGCCAGGTGGGCGCAGGAGCCGTCGTCGCGGACGCCGATGAGGATGACCCCGGGCCTCTGGTGGTCGGCCATGTCGTTGGCGAAGGCACACACGGTCTTCCGGACCTCGTTGCGGTCGGAGAAGGAGGCCTTCTTTTCAAGTAGGTCGGACTCGGGCGCCAAGAGGAGTGCTTCGAGCTCGCTATCGGTCATGGCGAGGTCCTCGGGGGGAGGCGAGGAGGGCCGCGTCGAAAGTCCGCTCGCGCATACCCACCGCCCTTCGAGTACGCTCGATAGCGCACATCAAGGTGGCAAATCTCCCAATGATACCTGAGCATCCGATAGTTATTGCCTGTTGACAAGCCGCTTACGACATAAGCCACTTCCCGAAGCGTCCGTCCTGCCAGGAGGTGAAAGAACCTCTCCCGCAGCCAGTAGCACACGGATGCCTGGGGGATCTCGAGGAACCGCTTCTGCAACGGCCGGTAAACGATCCCCTGCCGCCCGCTGGCCTGGACCTGTTTCCCGTTGCTCACTTCTTCCTCACGCCTCCCTTCCGCTTGAGGCCCAAGCCCGCGAGGAACAGGTCTGGCACGTCGATACGGCCGTCCGAGCGCGCCCGGAAGATCCCCACCTCGACGAGGTAGTCCACGAACTCCCGTGGCCGGTCCGTGGGGGGGCGCGAAGCCTCCCCCTCACCCCAGGACCCCTCCCAGTCTCCGGCAAGGAGGCCCTCGAGCTGCCGGCGCTCCCACGGCACCTGCTGGCCGCGCAGGCGCGGCGCAAGCCCGTCGAGCCAGCGCCACTCGTTGCGCGAATGGTCGACGTGCTCCGCGGACACGAAGTCGAGCGCCCTGCGGAGCGACCTCGGCTCGAGAAGCAACGGCCAGCGCGGCGGTCTCCGTGACTCGCTCTGGAGGTCGCTTGCTTTCTCCACCAGACGCACGAGGGGCCTCGGCAGCGCTTGCCCGCGGCCGTCCCGGACATGCTCGAGGAGCCAGCGGTACGTGTGGCCCTTCTTCACGTTCGTGCCCATGTAAGGGCCGACCAGCCCCTCGATGAGCGGCCCCGCATCCTCGGGCTTGTCCAGGACCGGCACCCATCCCACGACCGGGTCTTCCTGGAAGTCCACCTTGGCCCGGCGGCAGTAATCGAGGAGACCTTCGCTCTTGTTGGCGATGCGCTTGAGGAGCATCGCATAGAGGCTCCGGTCGCTCCAGGTGATCTCGGCCCGGTTCGCGGCGAGCTTCGCCAAGTCGGCGCCGCCTGAGATCGCGTGGCGCGAGAAGAGGTCCGTCCGGAGGAAGATCTTGGCGCGGATCCGCCGCCAGCGCCGCGTGTAGCTCGCCCAGAAGGCCATGAGCCCTGAGATGGCGCGGCTCATCGTGCTCCAGTCCGCCCCGCCGAGGGTGTCCAGCTCGTCGTAGGCGACGAAGAAGTAGCTGCCCTTCTTCTCAAGCTCCGCATCCAGGCGGTCGAGAGCCAGCGTCGGCTCGTCCCCGGCACCTTGGAATGCCTTGTAGTTGCCCTGGATGTCGCCACCTTGAAGATCCTTGAGGGCCCGCATGGCTTGCAGGCCCTTCTTGTCGAGGTGGTCCAACAGGACGCGCACCAGGTAGGTGAACCAGAGCTCAAGGCCTGGATCGCCGGAGGGTTTCGCCTCACCGAGGAACCTTGCGAGCCCTCTGGCATCCGGGAACCCCGATCCGATCGGGTAGGCTGGGATCCACTGACGGCGCTCCTTCTCGATCGAGTGGAGGCGCGCTGACTGGGCATGTCGGGCAATGGCTGGCAAGAGTCCGAATTCGAGGACGGCGCGGAAGAGTTCGGACTTGCCAGCCCCGCGAGGGCCCACGATGAGCACGACATCCGGGTCGAACGCCTGGGCATGCTCCGGCACGGGATGGAAGGTTCGAGGAAACTCCTCCTTGTTTTCGCCCTCGGCCCGGCCGTGGCTTCCCATCCGGGACAGGTCGGCGAGCAGCTCTTGAGCCTCATCAACGCGCTTTGCCACCTTCACCCTCGCGGCGTCCAGAAGCGTCCGGCGATCCTCTCCGCGACCACACGGTACTCGGGCAGGGAGGCGAGCGCATCGGCGACATCGTCGAGGCTGCGGAAGTGCGCGAGCCTTGGCTGGTAGGAGATGACCGCCGGGAAGTGCGGCGCATCCTGGTCGTCGAGGTCCCGGACGTACCACAAGCGGTCCTCTTCTCGGTCATCCGGGTCCTCAGCGAAGTAGTGCTCAGCGAACTCGTCCCGGGCCCTCTCGGAGAAGGCCGCTCGTGCCCGGGCCGCGACCTCCGCGTTTTCGGGCACCATGGCCTGCACCAGGAGGCACTCGATCTGCGGCTCCTCGTCGCGGACCCGATCGGCGCCCAATCGCTCCAGCACGAGGCGCAGCCCTTGCCAGCTCTGCTCGGAGGCCGTCGCGAAGAGCACGTACAGGTGGGCCAGCCCGCCCAGGACCATACCGGCCGGGTCGGCGAGCCCCGCGCGGGCGTCGAGGAGGATCCAGTTGGGCTTCAGCTCAAGACGCAAATCGCTCAAGAGCTGGACCACGGGCTCAGCTTCCCCTGGGGATCCCTCAGGGCGCGATGGCGGCTCGAAGTCGACGCGGGCGAGCTTGCCGAGGTACTCGGGGTCCATGCGCCCGGCCGGGACGACGAGGATCTCTCCGGGGCCTGTGACCTGGCTCCGCCGGCAGGCGTGGTAGTAGTCCCTGAGGTCCACGGGCCCGCGAGGCCGTTCCAGGAGATAATCGACCACGCCCCAGGGGGCCGTGGTCCCCTTCTCGTCGGCGGCCAGGAGGTGGCCGACGCCCGGGGCATCGAGGTCCAGGTCCACCGCGACCACGCGCTCTCCCTTGCGGGCCCGCTGGATGGCGAACGACGCCAGGGCCGTGCTGCGCCCCACGCCGCCCTTGAAGGAGTAGAAGGCCACGATCGGCGGCCCTTCGCCCGCGTCGAGGCCAGGAGCCTTCCATCGCGCTTCGCTGAGCTTCTTGAACCAGCCGCCCCGGTTGCGATGCCGCTCGGTGACTCGCAGGCGGGCTTCAGCGCCCTCGGGATGTCCCTCGGCCCAGGCGCTTTCATAAACCATCCGGTCGGTCTCGGTGCCCTCCCCGGCGATCCAGACCTCCCCGCTCCAGTAGGGCTCGGCTGCCTGGCGCAGAAGATCGCTCACGGTCTGGCGAAGCGCCGGAGGGCTGGGAGCCTCGCGCGGACCCGGCCAGACGACGACGCGCAGCCGCCCGAAGAGGTCGTCGATGAGAAGGCAGCGCTCGAGGCGCTTGTCCTTCTCGAGGAGGGTGCTGAGGGCGGCCAGGGCGGCGCGGCGCGCTTCGTCGAGGTGCTTCGGCACGGCTAGATCACTCCGTCCATCTGCATGGGGACAACCGTCGACAGGTAGACCGCCTGCGCTTCGCCCAGCCAATCGGATGCGGCGGCGGGTGCGAGCGCGGCGGGCGCCCGATAGCGAAGGGTCTCCCGCCAGCCAGAAGTGGGGTCGTAGATGATGTGGCCCGCTGTCCGTCGCGGGACATAGCGAGCTGTCTTGGCACCGGGAAGAGCCGCGAGCCTCTGGGCATCCTGGCCCAACTGGCTCAACCCGTGGACAAAGGGTGCACTGCCTTTCTCGACGACGATCACGGTCTTCAGGACGCACTCCACCACGTAGCCCGCGTGGTATCCCGCGCCGTCGCTGCGGCCGTTCGCGAGCAGGACCTCGCCATCGTCGAGGTGCTTCTTCGCCGCCTCCGGGTAGTCGTCTCCGTTGGGTTGCAAGAGCCTGGACATGCTCACCTGGCGCTGACGCTCCTGGCCTCAGCCCCCTGCTTCATACCGGCAATCGCCCTTCGCAGCAACCCCTCCTTCTCCTCGGGGCCCTTGGGGCCGATCAGGCGGAAGGCGGTGAGACGGTGCTCCGGGCCCGGCGGCGCGTTGGCGAGGGTGAAGCAGACGATGTTCACCACTTCGCCGCCGATCTCGCCGAACGCGCCTGGCCCCAAGTGCGCCAGCGTCTCGATGGTCGTATCCCGCAGGAGCCCCCGGCACTCGCCCTCGCCGACGTGCCCGAGATTCTCCTCCTCCACCGCCCGCAGGTCAGCGAACGAGCGCAGGAACATCCAGGATTGCTGGGTGACCATGGCCACCCTCCCCGAGGGCAGAGCGAGTTCCCGGCAGCGGAGGATGAAGGCCGCATAGAGGTCTCGCCTACCCGGGGCGTAGTGCTTCTCGACGTACCGCTTCAAGGTGGGCCCCATGTTCTTCGATCCCATGTAGGGCGGGTTCGCGGCGACGACGTCGTACCGCCGCGACAGGAGGTCGAAGAGGCCCAGCGCCTTCCCGGCCGACCGGCCGAAGAAGGCCTGCGCCGGGTCCGCGGCCTCGGCTTCGCTCGCGAAGTGGGCCTTCAGGCGCTCGAGCGCCTTCGCCTTCCAGGCCTCGAAGGACTCCACCCCGATGGGCAGCTCCCCCTGGCGCAGGGTCGGCTGGAAGAAGTCCTTCTGGACCGGCTTCCCCCGGCCCGCCTCCGCGCCCTCCTGGAGGCGGCGCAGCTCGCGCTCGACAGGCGCCTCGATCTGGACCAGGGACCCCAGCTCGTGCGCGCTCTCGAGCCCTTCGAAGACCAGCTCCAAGGCGGCGCGGAGCTGCTCATCCTCAGGGTGCTTCCTGAGGAAGGACTCCAGGTGGTCCTTCCCGTGCTGCAGCCGGATGTTCGTGGCGACGAAGTGCTCGTGGAAGGCCTTGAAGTCCGAGGCCTCTAGCTCGGGCGCCCTCTCCTTCGCCTTCATCCAGAGGGCCGCCATGCCGATCTCCACCGCCCGCTCATCGAGGTCGATCCCGAAGAGGTTCTCGTTGAGGATCGCGGCGCAGATCTCCCGCGGCACGGGCTCTCGTCCGGCGGCCCTGGCCTCCTCCTCGTGCATTGCGTAGAGGAGGTCGAAGGCCTCGAGGTGGAAGTGGCCGGACCCCATGGCGGGGTCGAGGAACGTGATCTCCCGCACGCTCCGCTTGCCGGCGGGGACGCAGTCGGCATCCGGCACGTAGTGCTCCCAGCCTTCGGGCAGCCTCGATTCCGGGTGCATCCAGGTCCAGAGGGCACCCAGCGAGTTCTGGACCAGGAACTTGACCATGTAGGGCTCTGTGTAGAGCTGCGTGGCGGCGATGATGTCGGCGCCCTCGATCTTCGCGCCCTTCTGGGTGCGGACCCTCTCGAAGACCCGGTCCTTCTCCTCGGAGTTCCAGTACTGGTAGGCCCAGCCGAAGGCGCCCGGGGCGAGGAAGACCTCCTCGGCGGTGGGCTCCTGGCCGCGGACGCCCTCGGTGCCCGAGAGGAGGGCGATCGAGCGCTTCAGGGCGGCGACGGAGGGACGGAGGGCGACGGCGGGCGCTTCGGGATCGAAGAGCCGCGGGAGCTCCTCAGCCCGGCGGGCAAACTCCTCGAAGAGGACCTCAAAG
>JACQVW010000304.1 GCA_016209535.1 Planctomycetota bacterium
CGGTAGAGCGATCCGATCACCGCCTGCTCGATCTCGGCGCCGCTGAAGCCGTCCGTCGCGGCGACCAGCGCGGCGAGGTCGAGCCTCGCGGGGTCCTGCTTGCGGAGCCCGAGGTGGATCCGGAAGACCTCCTCCCGCTCGCGCGCGTCCGGGAGGTCCACGAAGAAGACCTCGTCGAAGCGCCCCTTGCGCAGGAGCTCCGGGGGCACGACGGAGAGGTCGTTGGCCGTGGCCACGACGAAGACCTCCTTCCGCTTCTCCTGGAGCCACGTCAGGAACGCCCCGAAGAGCCGCCGGCTCAGCCCGGCGTCCGCCTCGCCCGACCCCGTCACCGCCATCGCCTTCTCGATCTCATCGATCCAGAGGACGACGGGTACCATGCTCTCGGCGAGCCAGATCGCCTTGCGGAAGTTCTTCTCCGACTCGCCGATGTACTTGTCGAAGAGGCGCCCCGCGTCGAGCTTGAGGAGGGGGAGGCTCCACTCGCGGGCGATGGCCTTGGCCGCGAGCGACTTCCCGCACCCCTGAACGCCGACGATGAGGATGCCCTTGGGCGCGCTCAAGTTGAGGGCCTGCGCCTCGGCGGAGAAGCCGACGCGGGCCCGCTCGAGCCAGGCCTTCAGCCGCTCGAAGCCCCCGAGCTCGTAGCGGTTGTCCTCGACGGGGTAGTACTCGAGGAGCCCGCCCTCGCGGATGAGCTGCACCTTGCGCGAGAGCACCGCCTGGACGTCCTTCGGGGAGAGCCTCCCGTCCTCGAGGGCGGCGTAAGCGACGGCCTGCCTCGCCTGGTTCAGCGTCATGCCGCGGAGCGCGCGCAGGAGCTCCTCGAGGTCCTGGGCGCGCAAGATGACCTTGACGCGCCCGTCTCGCTGGAGCGAGGCCACGACCGCCCGCACGACCCGCTGCAGCTCCTCGCGCTCGGGCAGCTTGAGGTCGTAGAACACCGCCTTGTGCCGGACCTCGCCGGGGAGCTTGACCTCGGCGCCCGTGAGCACCATGGTCGAGCGGGTCCTCGAGAAGCCCTGGGCGGTCTCGCGGAGCTGGCGCGTCACCTCGGGGTCGCCGAGGTGCCAGGCAAGGTCCTTGAGGAGGAAGATCCCCCTCACGGTGAGCGTCTCGATGTGCTTCAGGAGGTCGAGGGGCTGGAAGGTCTCGCCGATGGTCGAGGCCTTCGCCGCCTGGACCAGCCCCCGGGTGACGGACCACTCGAAGAGAGCCATGTCGAGGTCCCGCGCGACCGCGCCGAGGAGGTCGCGCACCCGGTCCTCCTCGACGCTCTCGATGGCGATCACGGGGTGGTATGAGAGGACCAGGGTCTTGAGGTCGTGGATACTGGTCGAGAGGCCCATGGGACGGAGACAGCATAGTACGCAAGGATCGCAGCTCCTGCTACAATGCGCCGCGGGCAAGGGAACCCGGAGCGCGCCGACCATGTCCAAGAGGAAGAAAAGCAAGAGCGCACCGCCCTGGCCGGAATCGAAGATCCTCATCGAGCGCTTGCCGCTGGACACGGATGACTCGTGGCAGGCGGCCATCCGGCGCCTGCCTGCCTGGGTGGAAGGCGAAAACGGTGGCGATCCCTATCGCCCCTGGCTCTCGCTCGTCACGAGCCGCACGCGCGGGTGGATCCTCGCCCAGCGGATGAAGAAGGACTTCCCCTCCAGCGAGTCCTTCTGGGAGGTCATCGCGGAGGCCATGCTCTCGCCGATCCGCGGCAGGCCGCATCGCCCGGCGCTGGTCGAGGTCGGCTCGGGGGAGCTGCGCGAGGCGATCGCCCTGCGACTTGGTGCGCTGGGCGTCGGCTGCGCCGTTCAGGATGACATCACCGCGATGGACCGCTCGTTCGAGGCCCTTACGATGCCGTTCGGGAGAGACTCAGGGTTCAGCGCCCTGGTCGATGTGCGCGGCCTGAGCACCGACCGCGCCGGCCGGTTCTTCGAGGCCGCCGCGAGGTTCTACGAGGCCGCCCCGTGGGAGTTTGCGCCCTCCGACGCGCCCATCAGGCTCGAGTGCCCTGGGGAGTGGTCAAAGCCGTTTTTTGTCGTGGTCATAGGGCAGGCGGGCTGCCCCGGCCTCTGCGTGTACGACGATCTGGACCTGCTGCGCTCGATCATCCTCGAGGCAGGCTCCTGCGAGGAGGTCGCTGCGCGGACGTCGGCCGTGTCCCTGACTTACGGGGAGGCCGTGGAGATCCCCGTGCGCGACCTCGACGCGGCGGAACGGTACGGATGGCCCGTCGTGGACGCCGAGGCCTACCCCAGCGCCATGCGGATGCTCCCCGGCAGGCCTCCTCGCGCTCCCGAGCCGCACGAGCTGGAGGTCCTCGAGACCTGCATCCGCGCGGTGACCGAGTACTTCGCGCGCGGCGCTCAGCCCGCCGCCTTGACCGTGCACCTGGCCTCGGGTCCGAGGACGGTATCGCTCCGGTGGGTGGAGCTCTGAGGAGGTCCTGAAGTACGGGCACAGCACGGGGAGGCCCACGATCCCATTTCTGCATAGACCGCGAGCAATTTGACGGTCAAAATGCTCGCCATGTATACACGTGCCTACAAGTTACCGGGCCATTCCTTCTTCCTCTTCGGCCCGCGAGGCACGGGCAAGACGACGTGGCTCAAGACCGTCCTCGGAGACGCTGCCTGGTACGACCTGCTGCGCACGCACACCGTGCTCGAGCTGATGCGCCAGCCGGAGCTCTTCCGCAAGCAGGTCGAGGCTCTCCCCAGCGGCAAGTGGGTCGTCATCGATGAAGTGCAGCGGCTCCCCGCGATCCTGAACGAGGTCCACGCGATCATGGCGGACCTGAAGGGAAGGCACCGCTTCGCGTTGAGCGGGTCCAGCGCACGGAAGCTCAAGCGCCTCGACACGAACCTCCTTGCTGGGCGGGCCATCAACCGCCACTTCTTCCCGCTCACGGGAGCTGAGCTGGGCTATGACTTCGAAGTGGACCACGTGCTCCGCTTCGGAGTCCTGCCGAAGGTCCAGGCGGAGCCGGAGTATGCCTTGGATTCGCTCGAGGCTTACGTCGCCAACTACATCAGCCAGGAGATCCAGCAGGAGGCGCTCGTCAAGAGCCTGGAGTCCTTCACACGGTTCCTGGAGGTCGCCGCCCTCATGAACGGCCAGGTCGTCAACGTCTCGGGCCTGGCGCGCGACGCCGCCGTGGCCCGGCCGACCGTGCAGCGCTACTTCGACACGCTGGTCGACACGCTGATCGGCGTCTGGCTGCCCGCCTGGCGGCGCCGAGCGAAGGTGAAGGAAGTCGCACACCCGAAGTTCTACTTCTTCGACCCTGGGGTCGTCCGCGCTCTCGGCAACCGGTCCCGCGAGCCCCTCGAGCCCTCGGAGCGCGGCTTCCTTCTCGAGACCCTCGTGCTCCACGAGCTGCGCGCCTGGATGAGCATCCACAACACGGGCGGCAAGCTGTGTTACTGGAGAACGCCCGCGGGGAGGGAGCTCGATTTCGTATGGCAGCGCGGAGGCAAGGCCGTCGGCATCGAGATCAAGGCATCGACCGAGTGGAGGCCAGAGTACAGCGCCGTGCTGAAGGAGCTTCTTGAGACTCACGTTGTAACCAGCGGCTACGGGGTCTACCTCGGCGCGCAACCGCTCAGGGACGGCCCCGTGGACGTCGCCCCTCTCAAGGACTTCATGAAACTCTTGTCCACGGGCGGAGCGTTCACGTGACCTGTCGGCCCGTGCGCTTCCCAGCCTGGCTCAGGCCTCGGCGCGCTCCTTCGCGCGATCCAGAGAGGACCCCCGCCCCCTTGCGCCCGCCCGCGCCTCCAGGTATCACCGTCCCCGGAGGTGACCCCGTGAGAACAGCCACTATCTCATTCCTCGCACCCACGACCGCACTCCTCGCCGCGGCCCTCGCGCCGCTCTTCCCCGTCCTGGCCACCGCCGCAGACCTCATGAGCACCGTCGCCACGCCCCCCATCGAGCCCGGCAGCCCCCACTACGCCGCGAGCCGCGCGCCCCTGCGGCCGAACCCGCTCGTCAAGCTCCCGATCCGCGCGATCGAGCCGCGCGGGTGGCTCCGGAAGCAGCTCGAGCTCCAAGCGAAGGGCTTCCACGGACACCTCGGCGAGCTGAGCCGGTTCCTCAAGAAGGAGGGGAGCGCGTGGCTCGACCCGCAGGGCAAGGGCACGCACGGCTGGGAGGAGCCCGTCTACTGGCTCAAGGGCTTCTCCAACGCCGCGTACGTCCTCCGCGACGAGGCGCTCATCGCCGAGACGAAGACCTGGATCGAGGGCATCCTCCGCAGCCGGAAGCCCGACGGCTGGTTCGGGCCGGACGAGGGGCGCACGGGCGAGGCGACGGACCTGAAGGGACGCGACGACCTCTGGCCCAACATGATCGCGCTCTTCTGCCTCCAGGACTGGCACGACTTCACGGGCGACTCGCGCGTCCTCGAGCTCATGACGCGGTACTTCCGCTACCTCGAGGGCGTCCCGGAGGACAGATTCCTCGTCGGCTACTGGCCGAAGATGCGCGGCGGCGACCTCCTCTCGAGCGTCTACTGGCTCCACGACCGCACGGGAGAGCCGTGGCTCCTCGCCCTCGCCGAGAAGGTCCATCGGCGGACGGCGGACTGGACTGCCGACGTCATCAACTGGCACAACGTGAACATGTCGCAGGGCTTCGGCGAGCCCACGACCTTCTGGCCGCAGTCGAAGGACGAGCGGCACCTCAAGGCCTCCTATCGCAACTACGACAAGATCCGCGACCTCTACGGGCAGGTGCCCGGCGGCATGTTCGGGGGCGACGAGAACTGCAGGCCGGGGTACTCGGACCCGCGCCAGGCCGTCGAGACCTGCGGCATGATCGAGATGATGCTCTCGACGGAGCGGCTCCTCTGGATCACGGGCGACCTCCTCTGGGCCGACCGCTGCGAGGACGTGGCGTTCAACTCCCTGCCCGCGGCCCTCACGGCCGACATGAAGGCGCTCCGCTACCTGACGTCGCCCAACATGCCGCTCTCGGACAGCCGCTCGAAGAGCCCGGGCCTCCAGAACGGCGGCCCCATGCTCCACATGAACCCCCACGACCACCGCTGCTGCCAGCACAACTGGGGGCACGGCTGGCCGTACTACGCCGAGCACCTCTGGTTCGCCACGAGGGACCGGGGGCTGGCGGCGGTTCTCTACGCGGCGTCGAAGGTGACGGCGAAGGTGGCGGACTCGGTCGAGGTCGCCATCGAGGAGGACACGCGCTACCCCTTCGAGGAGACGGTCGAGCTCCGCCTGCGGGCGCCGCGCACGGCGCGCTTCCCGCTCTACCTGCGCGTCCCGGGCTGGTGCCAGGCCCCGAAGGTCTCGGTGAACGGGAGGGATCTCGCGGTCGAGGCCGCGCCGCTCCGCTACATCAAGCTCGAGCGCGAGTGGACCGACGGCGACAAGGTGGCGTTGACCTTGCCCATGCGGGTCGCGCTGCGGCGCTGGGAAAAGCAGAAGGGCAGCGTCTCCGTCGACCGCGGCCCGCTCACCTACTCCCTCGAGATCGGCGAAAGCTACGTGCGGAAGGGCGGCACGGACGCGTGGCCCGCCTGGGAGATCCACCCGACGACGCCGTGGAGCTACGGCCTCGTCCTGGACCCCGCAGACCCGGCGCGGTCCTTCGAGGTCGTCCGGCGCCCCTGGCCGGCGTCGGACATGCCCTTCACGCACGAGGGCACCCCCGTCGCGCTCACCGCGAAGGGAAAGAAGATCCCCGAGTGGCAGCTCGACGAGCTGGGCCTCGTGGGGCTCCTGCAGGAGAGCCCCGCGCGCTCCGACGAGGCCGCCGAGACGATCCGTTTGATCCCCATGGGCGCGGCGCGCCTCAGGATCTCGTCCTTCCCCGTGATCGGCGACGGGCCCGGCGCGAAGCGCTGGAAGGCGCCGCCCCGGCCCGCGTACCGGGCGACCGCGTCCCACTGCTTCGCGAACGACTCGGAGCGCGCCGTGGCCGACGGGGTCGAGCCCAGGAGCTCGGGCGACGGCGACATCCCGCGCTTCACGTGGTGGGACCGGAAGGGCACGACGGAGTGGATCCAGGCGGAGCTCGAGCGCCCGCGGAAGGTCTCCAAGGTCGCCGTCTACTGGTTCGACGACACGGGCCGCGGAGGGTGCCGCGTGCCGGCCTCGTGGCGGCTCCTCTACCGTAGGGGCGCCGCCTGGCACGAGGTCGAGCGCCCGAGCGACTACGGCGTCGAGAAGGACCGCTACAACGAGACGGCGTTCGCCGAGGTCGAGACGGACGCGCTCCGGATCGAGGCGCGCCTGCGGCCGGACTTCTCGGGCGGCATCCTCGAGTGGAGGATCGAGGGGGTCGAGGCGGGAAGGTGACCCGCCCCCCCGCGCGCAAGCCCGTCAGGGCGAGCCCTTCGATGGCTCCCGCCCGCCTGCCGCCACAAGCGCCTCCGCCTCGCGGACCCAGATTGCCACGTAGGGGGCCCGGCGCCAGCGCTCGTCCCTGAGGAGCGCTCGCACGCCTTCGATGGCTCTCCGGGCCTCCTCGGCGCGGCCCAGCTCGTGGCAGCTCATGGCCAGGAAGGCGGCGTAGACGGGGTGGCCGTGGCCTCGAGTGGTCAGGTAGAGGGCCTGGGCGAGGCCGAGCGTCGCGACCGCGTCCTCCCAGAGCCCGAGCCGGTGCTGGGCGGCGCCCAGGAGCCTTGGGAAATCATGGCGGGCGGGAGCCAGCTCCCGGGCGCGCCTCGCCCAGAGGTAGGCCCTCACGCAGGCGTCGAGGTCCCGGTGAGGGGAGTGGAGGATGCCCCAGCCGGCCTGGTAGAGCCTCTCCGTGTCGTCCTCGGGGATGGGGGGCGCCTTCTCCAGGAGCTCTCGCAGGCGGCGGTCCGCTTCCACGCCGTCCCCCGCAGCGCGGAGGCTCTCGACGAGCCGGCAGGCGGGCTCGAGGCTCGAGGGATCGAGCGCGAGCACCTCCAGGAGCTTCGCGGCGGCTTCCCGGTGCCTGCCCCGGCGAGCGAGGAGGCGCGCGTCGAGATAGAGGCGCCGCGCGGCCGCGACCGGCCCCCCGACTTTGTCCTGCCCCCCGACTTCGTCCTGCCCACCGACCTTGACCTGCCCACCGACCTTCTGGAGCTCCGAGCGAAGCCTCTCGTCCTCCTGCGGATCCGGGAGCTCGATCCCGACGAGGGCGGGGCTCAGCGCATGCTCCAGGTCCCTCGCGTCCCGGACGAAGGCCTGGAGGGCCAGGACGTTCTCCCCCTCCCGGATCCGGCCCGCATCGATGGCGATCGTCACCTGCGGCAAGGGCTCCGCGAGGTTCCTCGTGGGCACGGCCGTGGCGGGGAGGGGGACCCCAGGGAGCCCGGCGTTGAAGCGGGCGACCTCTCGAGCGTTCAGGTAGGCGGCGAAGCCCGCGGCGCGCCGCAACACGGAGACCTTGAGATCGCATCGGAGGAACCGGCCCGGGCGGTCCGCCGTGAAGCGGCACCGGTAGTAGAGCGCCGTGGGGCCGGAGAGCTCGCTTGCGGGCTGGCGGCCGCCGGCGAGAGGGCCCGCGCCCCAGGCCGCGTCGTCGAAGCCGGGCTCGGTCCACTCGAGGCCCGGGGAAGGCTCGCGCGGCCCCGCGAAGCGCCTCCAGCTCGCCCCGGCCCGTACCAGATCCGCGCGGTCGAGCCGCCGGAAGGCCGCGTCCACCCCCGCGTAGCTCGCGAGGTCCGGGTGGAGCGCCTGGCGCAGGCCCTCGAGCGAGGCCTCGAGCTCCACGGGCGCCCCGGGGTGCTCCAGGACTTCCTCGAGGAAGCGGGCCGCCTCGCCAAGTGCCTCCCGGGCGAGCGGGTCGCTTCCTGCGGTGAGGCGCTCCCGCCCGAGCGGATTCGCGAGGACGGTCTCGGCCAGCGCCGCAGCGATGCGGGCGTGGCCGGAGCGCGCCTCGCCGCGTGCCGGGTCCGCCTCCGCCTGTCTCCGGGCGAGCCTCACCTCGAGGCGGAGGTCCTCGATCTGGCGGCGCAGCCTCTCCTGGGCCCTCTCCTCCGAGGTGCCGATCTCCGCGTGCACCCTCTCCCGCCAGACGAGCTCGCGCGGTTTCCGCTCGAGCGCCGCCGCCAGCGGATCGAGCGGCCAGCGGCGCTCGGCGCCGTCCTCCTCGACCGTGGAGACCGCGCTCCCGTCCTCCTCGAAGGTCACCGAGACAAAGTTCCCCCGGCGGGCCCTCAGGGTCGCGAAGGTCTCCCGCCGGGCGAGGTCCCAGAGGCGGGCGGCGCCGTCCGAGTGGAGCGTGGCGAGCCGCTCGCCGCCGGCGCTGAAGGCCGCGCGCAGGAGGGCGCCCTCGTACGCTTCGAGGGTGGTCAAGCGCTCGCCCGTGGCGACATCCCAGAGGACGATCCACACGAGCGAGGCGGTCAGGAACCGCCGGCCGTCGGGGCTGAAGGCCGAGGCGTGGAGCCACTCGCCATGGCGCAGGGTGCGGAGGTGCGCCCCCGTCGAGGGGTCCCAGAGGCGCGCCGTCCCGTCGGCCGAGACGGTGGCGACGAGGTCGCCGCCGGGGCCGAAGCGCGCGTCCTCCACCCAGCCGTGGCCCCCGAGGACGTGGAGGCGCCTGCCGCTCTCGACGTCCCAGACGCCGCCCGTGTGGTCGTAGGAGGACGTGGCGACCTTGGACCCATCGGGGCTGAAGCGGGCCGAACGGACCCGGTTCGTGTGGCCTCGGAGGACGGCGATCTCCCTTCCCGTGGCCGCGTCCCAGACCCGGGCCGTGTCGTCCAGGGAGGCCGTCGCGACGCGCAGGCCGTCGGGGCTGAAGTCGGCGGCGGCAATGGCGCTCTCGTGGCCCTCGAGGCGGGCCAGCTCCTTCCAGGTCGCGGCGTCGTGGATGGCGGCGGCCTTGCCGCCGAGGACGGCGACCCTCTTCAGGTCAGGGCTCAGGACCGCCGCTCGACCCCCCTCCAGGGCCGAGCCGCGCGCTCGGTTCAGCGCCGCCTCCTCGGCGGCGCACGCGGCGTCCCACAGGCGAGCGGTGCCGTCCTCGGAGGTCGTGATGGCCCGCCGGCCGTCGGGGCTGAAGGCCGCCCAGCGCACGTTGCCCCGGTGGCCGCGGAGGACGGCGAGCTCCGTCCCGCCCGCGGCGTCCCAGAGGCGGGCCGTGCGATCGTTGGACGCGGTGAGCACCCGGCGGCCGTCGGGGCTGAAGCGTGCAGAGCTCACCTGGTCCCCGTGCCCGCGCAGGACGGCGAGCTCCTCGCCGCTCTCGCCGCTCCAGATCCTGGCGGTCCCGTCGCTGGAGGCGCTCAGCACGCGTGCTCCCTCGGGGCTGAAGCGGGCGGCGAGGACGCGCCCGCGGTGCCTCGTGAACGCCGCGATCTCCTTTCCCGTCCCGGCGTCCCAGACCCGGGCCGTGCCGTCCTGGGAGGCCGTGACGAGCCGGCGGCCCGCGGGGTCGAAGGCCGCGGAGTCGACCCCGCCGGAATGGCCTCGCAGAACCTGGAGGGGCGCCCCCGTCGACGCGTCCCAGAGCCGCGCGGTCTCGTCCTGAGACGCCGTGGCGAGGAGCCGTCCGTCGGGGCTGAAGTCGACCCCCAGGACCCACCCACCGTGGCCCGAGAGCGTGGCGAGGAGGCGCCCCGTCTCCGCGCTCCAGACGCACGCCTTCGCATCGCGTCCCCCGCTTGCGACCTTCGTGCCGTCGGGGCTGAAGGCGACGTGCTCGATGGGGCCCTTCTGGCCCTCGAGCGCGAAGAGCTGCTTCCCGCTCGCCGCGTCCCAGACCCGCACCACGGGATCGAAGCAGCCGCTCGCCAGCCTGGCCCCGTCAGGGCTCCACGCCGCCCACTGGACCGCGGCGCAGGGTCCCACGAGCCGCAGGACCTCCTCGCCGGAGCCGGCGTCCCAGACCCGCACCATGCCGTCCCAGGAGGCGGTGAAGACCCGGCTGCCGTCGGGGCTGAAGGCGCCCGTGCTGACCGTACCCCCGTGGCCGAGGAGCGTGCGCTCTTCCCGCAGGGAAGCCAGCGCCTCGACGAGAGCGTTCGTGGCGAGGAGGCCGGGCGCGCGCCGCGCGCCCTCGATGGCCACCAGGAGCGCCAGGGCGGGGTCCGCCGGGAGGACCGCCGCGGACCGCGCCGTCAAGCGGAGGCCCTCGGCGCGGACCAGCGCCTGGCTCTCCGCCTCGAGGGCCGCCGTCTTCTCCCGGAGCGCCGCGTCCTTGGCATCCCTCTCCGAGCTGAGGCTCCTCCCCGCGGAGGCCTGGATCAAGATGACCCCGAGGGATGCAGCGGCCGCCACGGTCAGGGCCCCGGCGATCGATGCCGCCGTGCCGCGATTGCGGCTCACCCACTTCCGGAGCTCGGCCCGGGCTCCCGTCCTGTGGGCTCGCACCACGCGGTTCTCGAGGTAGGCCTCGAGGTCGTCGCGCATCGCGCCAATGCTCGGGTAGCGCGCACCCTTCGAGCGCGCCATCGCCTTCTCGCAGATGGCCACAAGCTCGGCGGGGGCGCGGCAATCGATGGCGTGGACGGGCCGCGGCAGCCCCCGGAGCACGGCCTCGAGGATCTCGCGCGGCGAAGGCGTCGCCCCGCCCTCCCCCTCCGAATACGGCACTCGCCCCGTCAGGAGCGTGTAGAGCATCGCCCCCACGGAGTAGACGTCCGACCGCTCGTCGATCTCGTCGATCCTCCCCGCGGCTTGCTCGGGCGGCATGTAGGCCGGCGTCCCGAGGACCGTCCCGTCCATGGTCACGAGGGGCGAGTCGGGGGCGGGCGCTCCGCCGCTCGCCGGGGACGCCCCTGGCGCAGGCACCTCGCCCGCGCCGACGCGCAGCCGGAGGTCTCGCAGGTCCTGGGAGCCGCGGGCCTTGGCGAGGCCCCAGTCCATGACGTACGCCTCGCCGAAGCGGCCCACCATGACGTTGGCCGGCTTCAAGTCCCGGTGGATCACCCCCTTCGAGTGGGCATAGGCGAGCGTGTCGCAGACGCGCGCGAGGACCCCCAGGGCTCGCGTCGGCGTCCAGCCCTCCTTGCTTTCTCGGGCCGCCTTGAAGACCGCCCTCAGGTCGCTCCCCTCGACGAGCGGCATGACGAAGAAGACGCGGCCCTCCTCATCGGCTCCGAGCTCGTGGACCGGCACGACGCCCGGATGCTCGAGCTGGCCCGTGATCCGCGCCTCGTGGAGGAAGCGCTCGAGGAGCCCCCGGCGCGCCGACGCTTCCGCCCCCCCCGGGGCCGAGGGGCCAGGGAGCATCACCTTCATGGCGAGGGGCCGCTTGAGGTCCTCGTCCCACACGCGGTAGATGACCCCCATGCCGCCGCGGGCCACCTCCCGCTCGACAACGTAACGCCGGCCGGCCGGCCCCGCCGCGCAGGGATCCGGAAGCGCGTCGCCGGGGCTGGCCGGCCCGGCCCGGGGCGCCTCCTCCCGCGGGCCGGCCTCGCCCAGCGGGCCGACCCCGCCGAAGGCGCGCTTGAGCGCGCGCTCCACGGACTCCTGTCCGGGCGCGGCGGTCGCGCCCCCCACGGAGTGAAGGAGTCGCAGCGCCACGGCCATCTCGGGAAGCTCGGCGCAGAAGGCCTCGAAGGTGATCTCCTCGCCCGCCTCCCGGCGGCGGAGGAACTCGGCGTAGACGTCGTCGGCCGTGCGCGTGGGGTCCGCTGCGCTCATCCTTCGAGACCGACCTCGGTCCTCGGCCCCTTCGGGGCGTGCGGCTCTTCCCCCTGAGCCGCCCGCACGAGGTGGAGCGTGGGAAGCGAATCCTGCAAAGCGTCGTGGCTCACGGCCCTCTCCGTACCGTCGCGCGCCCGTGTCATGAACCGGCCGCCGACAGGTTCCCAGTCTACGAGGGCCATCGCGGGCGGGCAAGGGGTCGAAGAGCGCGCCCCGCGATGCCGCACCGGCGCCTCACCGGTAAGTCACCTTGAGCGCCCGCCGGTCCCGGACGTACTCCCGCGTCGTGGCGCCTCCCGCGCCATCGTATGCGATCATGTGCTGGCCGAGTCGGCGATCAGCGTATCTCACCCGGTTCGCGGTAGAGGTGCGGCTACGAGCGGAGGGTCACGCCTTCCGGAGCCTCTCCCGAGCCCAGCTCCACTCCTCTGGGTCCAGGGGCGGAACCGGAGGCCGGTTGTAGTCGACGGCCAGGTCGTAACCGCAGAGGTCATAAACCGTCGACAGCACCTGCTGGAGGTCGAGCGTCACATCGGCGTCGCCGGCAAGGAGGGGCACGGGGACCATGGGGAGGCGGTCCGCGAGCTGGATGGGCCATACCTCCGTCATCGGGCGCTTTTCCGCCCTGCTCAGGAGGACGAAGTACATGACTTTCGGTGATTTGTGAAACGACATTGAGTTAGATGGAAACAGCCTCAAGGGCAAAGGAGATGCTCTGGCCCGCTGGATTACGA
>JACQVW010000314.1 GCA_016209535.1 Planctomycetota bacterium
AATCAGCGCCGGCTCTTCCCTTTCTGGCGCTTGGCGCCATCCTCGGACCGGTGCGGCCGCGCCGGATAGAGGGGTACGGGACCCGCCCGCTGGCCCTCGCTTCCCGCCCGGCCGCCGGCAGCGCTCTCTCGCGCTTCATCGCGGGCGATCTCCGCCTTGATGATCTTGCTCTCGAGGATCCCGAGGCCCGCGCTCGTCATGATGTAGAGCATGAACCCCGCCGGGAAGCTGTAAAAGATGAACCCGAAGAAGACCATCATGAAGGTCATCATGCGGTACTGAGTCAGCATCTGCGGGTCCTCGGGCTTCGGCTGGAGCCGCTGCTGGACGACCGTGAGGATCACGTAGAGCACGGGCAGGAGGTTGAAGGTCGTCCAACCCGCAAAGGGCACCGCGAAGCCCAGCGGGAAGAGGTTGTCCGGCCGCGTCAGGTCCTCGATGTAGAGAAAGCTCGACTGCCGCAGGCCGATCGCATACTGGAGCGTGGAGTAGAGCCCGTACCAGATGGGGAGCTGAAGGAAGATCAGGAGGCAGCCGAGCATCTGCTGGCCCGGGTTGATCCCGCGGCTCTTCATGAGCTGGCCCATCTCCTTCTGGAGGAGGGCCGGCTTGTTCGCGTAGCGCTGCTTGAGCTCGTCCATCTCCGGCTTGATCGCCTGCATCTTCTTCTGGAAGCGCTGCATGCTGGCCTGGGAGCGCTTGTTGACGGGGTGCAGGCAGAGCTTGACGAGCACCGTGAGGAGGACGATCGCCACGCCCCAGCTCCCGAAGGCTGCCGTCTTCAGGATCCCCAAGAGCCAGATGAAGAAGCGGACGAGGGCTCCGAAGGTGCCGTACTGGTTGACCTCGGCGAGCCCGATCGCCTCGTAGCGGTCCAGGACCTTGCGGTCGCGCGGCCCGAGGTAGAGGCCGTACTCGTGGGCCACGGCTCCGCCCGGCGGGATCCTGAGCTTGACCGACCGGAAGCCGACCCTCACGTTCTTGTAGGCCTTCTCACGGATCGCGGCGAGCGCCGGAGGATCGAGCTCGTCGAGCGACCGCTTGTGCTCCGAGCGGGCCAGGGCCGCGAGGCTCGCGGGATCCGGGATCGAGTCGGCGAAGGCCTTCTCCACGAAGTCGGCGCGCGCCCCGCCCGGGAAGGGGAAGAGGACGCAGGTGAAGTAGTTGTTCGAGACCCCCGCCCAGGCGACCGGGCGATCCGGCGTGCCGATCTCCTTGTGCAGGACCTTGGGGGCCGCGACGACCTCCCCCTGGACCTCGCCGCCTCGCGCCGAGGTCCCGAAGACGAGCTCGATGTCGCTCCAGTCGCTCCGCAGGCTCTCGGTGTCCACCGCCGCGGGCCCGTACAGGCGGTAGGTGACCTCGGCGGCCTCGGGCCCCTTGTTCTCGAGCTCCAGGCGCAGCTTCAGGTGCCGCGGCCCGGGCTCTCCGGCTCCAAGCTCCGGCTCGCCGGCGAGCACGGTCTTCGTGATCAGTACGCCGTCCACCTCGTTCCGGAAGACGGCGAGGGCCTGCGCGCCGGCGTCGGCCCCCGCTGCGAGGTCCCAGTCCTCGTCGATGGGGATGCGCGAGGGCCTCGTGGGGTTCGAGGGGTCCTCGATCTCGAGGGTGAAGACGCCGGGGCCGTCGTGGGGCGGCGCGAAGAGCTGGTAGGGCTCCTTCGCCTCCAAGCTCTCGTGGAACCCGGGCAGGTAGGCCCTCGACAGGCGCCCCGACCTCGAGTCCGCGACGACCTCGAGGCCCGGCCCCGCCGCGATGCGGGCGTCCTTGCGCGCGAAGGAAGGCCTCGGCTTCGCTCCGGGAGCCTGCGCCGCCGGCTCGGCCTGGACCCCTGTCGGGGGCGGAGCCTGGACCGGGGGGGGAGGCTGCGCCGCCGGTCTCGCTCCGGGGCCCGCGCCGGGCGGCTTCCGGGGCGCCGTGAAGTAGCTCCATGCGAAGAGGAACGCCGTGGAGAGCACGAACGCGAGGACGTACCGCCAGGCCATCTACTTCCCCTCCTCTAGGCGCTTGGCGAGGTACTCGGGCAGGTCCGGGCAGTCCCGGAAGCGCCGGATCGTTCGCTGGACGTCGTAGTCGAGCCGGACGAAGCGGATCTTCTGGTCGTCGAGCACGACGAACGACGCGCGCCAGTCCCCGTCGCGCGGCTGCCCCACCGATCCCACGTTGACCAGGATGCGGGTCTTCGTCGACGCGTACTCGAACTCGTGGCCGATCTCGTGGGGCTCGAGGAACGCGTAGGGGTGGTCCTGGGCGAAGATACCGGGGTGGTGCGTGTGCCCCGCGAAGCAGACCTGCCAGGTCATGTCGGGCGGCGAGGCGAAGATCTCGTCCATCTTCTTCCGGTCCTGGAAGTCCTGCTTGAAGATGTACTCGCGGGTCGGGTCGCGCGGCGAGCCGTGGACGAAGAGGAACTTGCCTTCGCGGTGCTCCTTGGGCAGGCTGCCGATGAAGTTCCACAGCTCCCGGTTCTTCTCCTGGGGCTCGGTCTTCAGGCTGAGCTGATCGCGGGTCCACTCGATCGCCCGCTTCGCCTTGGGGTTGAAGCCGATCGCGCCGAAGAGCACGGCCTCCTCGTGGTTGCCCAGGAGGTTCACCGGGAAGCTCTTCGCCAGGGCCAGGCAAGCCCGCGGGTCAGGCCCGTAGCCGATAATGTCGCCCAGGCAGTAGATCTCGTCGATCCCCTGGCGGCGGATATCCGCGAGGACGCTCTCGAAGGCGGCGAGGTTCCCGTGGATATCGGAGATGACGGCTCGTTTCACGGCTCACTTCTCTCCCGGGCGCTGGCGCAGGACGGCAGGCTCTCGTACGGATACCCTACGTATCGTCGGAACCGACGCCGCGCCGCAGGGCCGGACAGAGACAGCTTGAAGGGCACGACCAGGCTCCGAGCTCAGGCAACCGTAACGCCCTGGAACAGAGTGATTTACCGTAATCGAGGCGAATGCTACAAGTGCTCCGCGGAGGTGTCAAGCAAACTCCTGGGCCCGCCCGCTTCAGCTTTGGACGAGACCCACGCCGACCCCCACCCCCGTGAGGACGGTCACGAAAGCGGCGAGGGGAACGCTCACGAAGGGGAGGGCGCTGTCTCGGGTGACCAGGAGGCTCCGCAATCCCAGGTAGACGCTCACCGGGGGGCCCAGGAGGAGCCAGGCGTGCCCCGCGATCTCGAGCGGAAGCCACGGGCTCCACAGGTACGCCCTGGGGCCGGAGGCCAGGGCCAGGTGGGAGGCCACCACGCCGAGGATCAGCGTGAGCCCCACCACCCCTCGCGGGTCCGGGATGACCTCCCGCTCGAGGATCCGGCGCAGGAACGTACTACTCATCGCAGGAGGTGATTCGATCGGGCGTGGGGTCCAGCCCGGGCGACTTGAAGGGGTCCGGCAGCGCCTGGACGCCGCCGAAGAGGTGCGCCAGGATGGCCGTCACGTCGCCGCCGTCGAGGACGCCGTCGTCGTTCGCATCCGCCGCGTCGAGGTTGCTCGGGAACTGGGCCGACTTGCCCAGGACGAGGGCCGAGAGGAGGGTGACGTCGGATATGTCCACCTTCAGGGATTCGTCCACGTCGCCCCGCACGAAGGCGGGGGCCGGGTGCCGGTAGGTGAACGCGCCGGGGAGCGAGGCGGCGGGCCCGTCGCCGTTCGCGACGCTGACGGTGACCGCCGCCGTGCCCTCGGGGACCGATGGGGTCCTGGCGCGAGCCTTCGTGCCTCCGTCCACGACGACGGACTGAGCCTGGAAGCTCCCGAAACGCACGGCGAGGTTGGCCAGGAAGCCCTCGCCCGCGATCGTGACCTCGAGGCCTCCGCAGATCGTGCCCTGCGGCGGCGTGACCGAGGTGATCTTGAGGACGGGCCCGCCCGAGTCCCGGAGAACCTCGTAGGCGTCCGGGAGCGTGAGGGCCGCCACGCCGGGCACCGTCACCTTGATCGTGGCGCGCTTGCCCTCATGGCCCCTCAGGTCGGGCGTGAGGACGAGGAGCCTCCTCCCGTCGGAGTCCACCCGGGAGACCTGCGCCGCGAAGGGCGCGGCGCCGGGCACGATGAACTCGACCGTGCTCGAGGGCGCGAGCCCCGACCCCTGGATCACCATGAGGTCGCCGCCGCTCGCGCGCCCCGACTTGAGGTCCGCCCCGGAGAGGCGCGGGAACTGGTAGACGTAGGCCGCCGGAAGCGTCCTCTTCCCGGAGCGGGTCGTCACCTGCACGTCGGCGGGGGTCTCGAGCCGCGGCGGCTGGCGGAGGCCCGAGTCGGGCACCACGAAGCGGATGCGGCTCGACTCCACCGAGAGGATCTCGGTGGCGGGCAGAGGCACGGGCGCCCCGCCGTCCGTGAGCCGCACGAGCTGGACCGACACGTCGGCCGGCGTGCCGCCGCCCGAGAGGAAGCCCGTTCCCGTGACGACCGCCTCGTTCCCGCCCAGGAGCGATCCCTCGGCGGGGGAGATCCCCTTCACCGTGAAGGGCACGACGCTGGAGACGAGATGGACGCCGCCGCCGAAGAAGCCCTCGAGGTCCGGCTCCGACGGCACGTCCACCTCGGGGAAGAAGGTCGTGGGGTTGTCCGCCTTGGGGTCCGAGACGAAGTCCACGGCCGCGAAGGTCGTGGGGCTGTCCCCCGGCACCTTCGAGCGGAGCCTCAAGAAGAGGAGCGCGAGTCCCGCGCCCGGGTAGAGGTAGTCGGGGGGCGCCGTGGGGTTCGCGAACCGGAAGGCGAACCAGGCCACCTTCAGGTCGCCCGTCACGTTCGCGGTCGCGATGGACACGTCGTTGGGCAGGAAGTAGGTCCCCTTGCCCGCGACGACCGCGTCCCGCTGGTCCTCCTCGAAGACGGGGAGGAGCTCGAGGAGCTTCGGGTCGAACTTCACGTGCACCGTGAACGCGTTCAGGCGGTAGCTCGGGAACGACGCGGGGGCGTCGAAGGTGGCCCGCACCCCGAGCGTCACGACGTCCTGGGAGCCCGCCGGCAAGGTCACGCGATCGATGGCGATGAACCGGCGCCGGATCACCAGCTTCCCCCCCGAATCGGCCTCGACCGGCGTGTCGCCCAGGTCGCCGAAGTCCAGGGATGGCTCGCCCCGGAAGCGGAGGGCATGCTCGCCGGCAAGCGTCAGGTCGAGCGGCACGCTCCCGACGAGCGTGGCGAGGACGATCTGCCCGCTCGCGGCCCCGCCGCCCGCCGCGTCCGGCTGGATGTCGACCCCGGACACCTTCACCGTGGCCTTCCGCGTTCCGGCCACCGAGCCATCCGTCAAGGAGAACTCCTCGACCCTCGCGCCGGGGTGCTCGACCTTGAGCCCCGCGGCCGGGTCCACCGCGAGGAAGCTCGGGTGCTCGAGCTCGAAGCGGAAGCCCTTGACGAGGCCGAAGGCCTCGGCCTTGACGGGGATCTCCACCCACGCCATGCCCACGCCGGCCTCGAGGCGGCCCACGAGGACGCGCGGCGCGAAGCTCAGCGAGCAGGACCTCTCGAGGCTCTGGGCGGAGGGCACGAGGGCGGGCGGCAGCGGATCGGTGTACGACGCCCGGAGGCGGAAGGTGTAGACGCCCACCGGCGCGAGGCCCTGCACGGTATGGCTCGTCGAGGCAAAGTCGAGGGGGACCTGCTCGACCGGGACCGGCGGGTCGTCCCCGGTCTGGCGCTCGACGGCCAGCACGAGCGAGCCGTAGCCCCTCCAGACGTCCGTCCAGGTGAGGCGCACCCCGCCCAGCCCGTCGAAGACGCACGCGAGCGGCACGTCGAGGCCCGGCACGGGGACGCTGACCTGCCTCGAGAGCGCGGGGTCGCTCGCGGTCCCGCCCGAGTGCCCCACGAGACGGAGCGTGTACTGGTCGGGACGCACGCCGCCCCTGGCGGGATCGCCCGAGAAGGTGAGCTCCGTGGCCGTGCCGTCGAGATCCTGGTCGAGCGCGGCCTCGGCCACGCTCGCCCGCGACAGCGTGGCCCGGATCTTCGAGTAGCCTTCGCCGTTCGCCCACCGGAACCGGAGCATGTTGGGATCGGAGGCCTTCGTGCGCGGCAGGAGGACGGCCTCGGTGATCTGCGGCGGCAGCGTCGTGCCCGAGCTCGGGTCGCCGATCGGGTCGCAGCGCCCGCGAGGCCCTTCCACGCCGGAGATCAGGCCGGCCACCTCGTAGGCCTCCGCGCCGTCGGGGCTCGCCGAGGAGTCGATGTGCTCGCGGACATCGCCCGTGAATGTCTGGAAGATCCGGACGCCGTTCCTGTAGATCGAGAACCGGTCGACGGCGTGCGAGAGCGACCAGGATATGTTGTTCTGCGTCGGCGAGATCGGGGCGCAGGTCACCGCCGGACGGTGGATCCCGATCACCTGACAGCCGGCCCTCGCCACCTCCCTGCCGGCCGTCCGGCCCGTGACCGTCACGGGGATCGCCCCGGTGAGCGAGGTCTCGAAGGCGAAGGAGGACTCGGTCCCGGGCAGCGTCGCCGGCGTCCCGCCGGCGACCTGGACCTCGAGCTGCGAGAAGATCACTCCCGACGGCGACGACCAGGTGACCCTGCCCGAGAGCGACGTGTCCCCGCGGCCCTCGACGGAGCACTGGACCACCAGGTCCGGCGGGGCCGGCGGCTCGAGGACGACGGTCAAGGGATCGCCTTCGATGGTGACGGGCAGGACGGCGGCCGCGGTCCCCTCCTGCACGCTCACCGTGTTGTCGAAGGACGCGTTGTTGGGGCCCGCGAAGGCCTTGAGCTCAATCTTCGCCGTCTGGCGCGTCGCGACCTGCGTCCTCTCGAAGAGCAAGGTCCCGAGGAGGACCCCGACCGAAGGGGCGCCTCGGGTGTTCTCGCGGTAAGCCATCTTGGCCGACGCGAACCCGGCGCACCCCACGAGCGCGGCGTCCGGGCACAGCGTGAACGAGGCCGTGCGCTGGAAGTCCTCGGGCGCCTCGAATCCCTTGTAGCTGAGGAGCTTCTCGTCGTAATCGAGCGCCAGGGAGTAGCCCACGAACTGCTCCGTGAGGTCCCCCAGGACCGCCACGCGCATCTTGGCACCGGAGAGGTCCGTCAGGCCCGAGCCGTCCTCGGCGAACCGGAAGGAGCTCGGCGGCGCCACCGACGGCTCGTCGACGTCCTCCGAGACGTAAAAGCGCACCTCGCCGCCCTGGAAGGCGCTCGCGATGTCGAGGCCCGTGTCGCCGTCCAGGTCGGCCACGGCGAACCCTGCGGGCAGGCCCGCGCCCGGCTGCTCGAACGCCTCGAACAGCACCACGTCGCCGACGTCCCCGAGGAGGATCGTGAAGCCTCCCCCCGACTGCTCCACGACCAGGTCGAGGCCGTCACGCCCATCGATCTCGAGGGCGCGCGCCACGGCCCGGCCCGAGAGCCGCGGCAGATCCTCGAGCGGCTCCGGCAGCGTGGCCTCGGCGAGGAGACCCCGGGCGGATCCGTCAGCCCCTCCGGAGGGCTCGGGGCCCACGAGGCTGTTCCTGTGGAGCAGCGCTCCCTCGGCGTCCCACGAAAGCACGTCCTGGTCGCCGTCCTCATCGAAGTCGCCCGCGGCCCAGGCGAGCGGCCCGAGCGGCCCGCCGGAGCGGCCCGCGAGCCTCCCCACCTCGCGGAACGCGAAGGCCGTCCTGGGCGCGCCGATGTTCCGGAAGAGGAGGAGGCTCGAGCCGGCCTCGGCGATGAGGTCGAGCTTGCCATCCGCGTTCAGGTCCGCCGCCTCGACGAGCGACGACCGACCGAAGCCCCGGATCGCGTCGTGGAGAGGCTGGAACTGCGGCACGGGCAGGGCCGTCTCGGGCTTCGAGGGATCGATGGTGGAAAGGTCCGGCGGCACGAGCTTGAGCTCGAGGAAGGTCAGGGTGCCCGTGCTCACGGCCTTCTCGCCCTCGCCGGGGACGTAGCGCGACGCGGCGTGGGTCAAGATGATCTCGGGCTTCCCGTTCGAGTCCAGGTCGGCCAGGATCACGGGGCCGAGCTCGCCCACGGGCATGTCCACGGGTTTCCCGGCCGCGGCGAGGGCTCCCGAGCTCGTCACCTCGAGCGCGAGGACGCGGCTCCCTCCGGCCCCCTCGGCGATGACGACGACCTCGGGGACCCCATCGTCTTTCATGTCGTAGGCCACGGCGTCCACGACCGACATCCGCCCCGCAGGGGTATCGAGGGGCAGCGGGAAATCCACGCGCGTCCAGATCCGCTCGGCCGACTGGGAGAGGAGCGCCGCCGCGCTCGACCCCACGATGACGCACTCCACGCCGTCCACGGCCGGCCGGAAGTCGGCCGCGACGACCGCGGCGGGCGCCCCGGGCGAGGCGCCCGGCGCGATGGCCGTCCAGCCGCCCCGGACGGTCCCCGACTGGGCCTGGAAGACGAGTTTGAAGGGCTGGAGGCCCTCCGCCGGCGACGTCGGGCTCGCGGCCGTCAGGTCCGTGATCGCCGAGCTCAAGGTGACGTTCACCGTCTCGCCGGGCTCGAAGGCGTCGCCCGATGCGAGGCGCCGCACGACCTCCTTCACGCCGTTCTGCCCCTCGGTGCGCGAGAAGAGCGTCGCCCCGCCCACGTGCACGCCCGACTGCCGGCCGCGGACGACGATCGCGTCCGCGAGCCCGTCCTTCTTCACGGCCCGGTTGAAGGCGACCGCGATCCGCGGGCGGCTCGCCACGAGGGTCTCCCCGGCCCGCGGGTCCGTGGACACGACCTTGAGGTCCCCCGTGGCCCCGGCGCCTCCGCGCACGCGGAAGGAGAAGCTCTTGTGCCGGCGGATGGGCGTCCGGTTGGCCGTCACGTCGCTCCGCAAGCTCACGTGGACCCTCTCGCCGTCCTTGAAGCGCGTCCCCGCCGGGAGCAGGAAGACGATGGTGTCCTTCTTCGGGGTCGTCGTCTTGGTCGTCGTGTTGCCCGTGCCCGCGTCCTTCCCCTGGTCCGGAAGCTCGCCGGCCACCTGCCCCCCTCCACCCAGGGCTCCGCCGGCGTTCTCCGCCCGGAACTCCTCGACCGTCTGGTCCCTGGTGAGCTTCGAGCGCTTCGCGAGGACGAGGGTCCCCGCGTAGGGGCCCTCGGTCAGGTCTCCCGTCACGGTGAAGTTCCGCGGGTCGAGCGCCTCCAGGTCCCGCTCGGTGATCGAGTTCGAGAGCTGGATGGCGACGATGGTCCTCGGATCGACGTCCTCCGCGTTGGAGGCGGGGATCGTGCTCTCCACCTCGGTCTGGGGATCGCAGGACGCGGCGAGGAGGACCAAGCCAAGGGCGGCGGGGCTCAGGCACCGGCGGACGCGCGAGATCATGTCGGACAGGGCCTCGTGAGGGTGGGGACTGCGCTGTTCCAGCGCCCCGGGGGGGCGGGTGCAGGAGGCGGCAGGGCTGCTATTCCAAAGATTAAGTCCGATGTTAGCGGTGAGGGAGGGGCAAGTCAACGGTGCCCGGCGACGCCGGACTCGAGGAGCCGCGAAAAAAGGCGGGCACGATCGTTGCCGCGCAGGCGGGGTCGGACCGGCGAGGCGCACGCAGGCCCAGAAACGAAGCTCCCCGGCCGGAGCCGGGGAGCGCTTGGAAGCAAGGGGAGACGTCGGCGCGAGCCGAAGCCCGCGGGACGGTCAGGGCATGCATACGGTCGATCCCTTCGGGCAGTCCGCGAAGGTGACCCCGTCGGCCGTGCCGCAGCCGGGGTACGGGGCCGGAGGAGCCGGGAAGAGGTTCCCCGGGGTCCGTCCCGGCTGGAGCTGGTGGTTGAAGATGTACATCGCGTCGGAGAGGTCCCGCTTGCCGTCCGCGTTCGAGTCGGCGGCCGGCGCGCAGGCGGTGATCTGCCCGGCATAGAACAGGAAGTTGATGATCCAGATCCCGTCGGCGATGTCGACGCGCCGGTCGTTGTTCGCGTCGCCGCGGATGAAGATCGGCCTGTCCGTGGGCTGGCTTGCGCTGAGGTTCAAGGTGAGCGTGTCGCTCGAGTCGGGCACGATCCCGTTCCCCGCGACCACCACGAGCACCTCCAGGGGGCGGTCCCCGCCGAGCTTGTCCGTGAGCTTGATCTGCGTGGTGCGAGCCTGGCCGCCCGGCGGGATCACCTGGCGCGAGCGCAGGCAGATCGTGTCGATGTGCTTCGAGGCGCCCGGGCCCACGGGGAGGACCTCCAGCGCCGGCGGATTGATGGCGATCACGGCCCCAACCGCCACGCCGCGGATCGAGCCCGAGACGTCCTGTTCGTCCAGGTCATAGCTCGTGAACTCCGGGCCTTTCCCGCCGTTCAAGGCCTTCGAGTCCGCTCCGGGCCCGGCCTGGGTCGGCTCGAGCTCGGTCATGTCGAGCTGGACCCCGTAGGACCAGCCCTGGACGTCGAAGCCCCCCTGGGTCTTCGTGTTCGCCAGGAGGACCTTCAAGTCGTAGAGGGACGTCTTGTCGGCCACGAGGTCGGTCTTCGTCTTGTCGAACCGGAGGGCGAGGCCCTCGGGCGGAGGCGCTATTCCGCACTCGACCGTGACCTCCTTCGAGACGAGCGCCCCGGGGACGAGGGACTTCCCCTCGACGGTGAGGTTGATGTCCACGGGGGGGCTGTTGGGGACGTTGAGCGTCTCGGTGAACTCGATCTTCGCCTTCTGGTCCCCGCTCTTCCCGTCGCAGGCGCCGGCGTTCACCTTGTAGCTCGCGATGGCCATCGAGAAGAAGTCGGACTTCGGGGCGACGATGTTCTGCGTGAAGGAGAGGATGATGGCCTGGATGTACCCGATCTGGGTCCCGCCCTTCTCGATGAGGGTCGTCTGGTTGAAGCCGCCCGAGAAGATCTTCGCGGTGTCGGTCCCGTCGAACGTGACGCTCTCGATGGTGAGGAGGCTCGTGTCGTGCTTCACGCCGTAAGACCAGCCCTGGGGGCCTTCGGCCCGCGAGACGATGCCCGCCGTGCCCTTGAACGCCTCGCCGGCCTTGAGGGTGCTCTTGTCCGTCCGGACCTCGAAGTCCCAGTTCTTGGGGTCCTGGGCCAGCGCCGTGGAGAGGCCGGGCACGAGGGCAAGGGCGGCGGCCGCGAGGGCACCCCTCACCCACCCCTTGAATCCCTTGAGGGACGCGGCCGGCGAGCGCATAGACGATGCAAGGTTCATCCTGTTCTCCTTCGTTGCTTCCATCTCAGAGCCATCTCGGAGGCGCCCCCGCCTCGAGCCCTGAGCGGGCCTCGAGCTGGGAGCGCTGGACACGGTGTGGGGGGTCGCAACCGCCGGCTTCGAGCAAGACCCATGGCTCGCGAGCTCCGGCACGTTCGCCCTGCGCCTCGCGCAAGGACCTCGCGGCCGAGCTCCCCCACCAGCGGTTCGCGACTCTCTGGGGGTTTTTCCTCTCAAGAAAAGGTCGTTGGCGTGAAGGATCGATTATAGAGGCCCGCGAAAGCTCTTGTCAACGCCGGCGAGCCGGCGCGGAAACAAGAAAGCCCCGGAGAGCATACTCTCCGGGGCTTTCCCCCACGGGACTGACCCTTCAGCGCATGGAGCGATTGGGTCCGTGCCTCCGATCACTCGCAGCTTGCCGTCGACCCTGCCGGGCACGACTCAGGCGTGCCGCCCGTCGTGTCCTCGCCGCAGGCCGGGAAGGGCGCCGATGGCTCGGCGCCGCCCATGAACTGGTACTCGATGAGGTAGACCGCGTCGGACGAGTCGATCATGCCGTCATCGTTCGCATCGGCCGCATCGGGGCAAGCGGTCTTGGGCCCCGCGCGGAAGAGCTCGTTGATGATCCAGATCGGGTCGGCGATGTTGACCTTGCTGTCGTCGTTGGCATTGCCGCGGACGAAGCGGTCGATCTGCGGGACGAAGAGCTGGAACCGGACGTCGATCGAGGCCGTGTCGAAGTTGCAGGCCTTCTGGGTGCCCCCATCGACCGTGATCGCGTTCTGGACCGGCTGGCCGGCGCCCCTCAGGCCGGACTTGAAGCCGGCCGACCCGACCTGGTCCGCCGCGCCCTGCGGAGCGGCTTCCTGCAGGTTGATCACGAGCACGCTCTCGGTGCCCATCGCCGGAAGGTTGCGCGCCTCGGTGAACGAGAGCACGATCGCGCTCACGACGCCGTCCGTGCCGTTCTCGGGCTTCGCCGGGTCGATCGCCTCGGTCTTGTTGAACCCCCCGCTGAAGAGCCCCTCCGGCGCCGGGGCGGAGGCCGTGCCGTTCGTGGTGACGCTCGTGATCGTCACCTCACCGCCCACCGCGATCGCCAGCGACCAGCCCTGGGCGCCCCCCCCCGCGTTCTGCGAGCTGATGTTGGCATAGACGCTCGCGCTGCCTTGCGCCCCCTCGGACACGGCGACGAGGATCTCACCGCCATCGCCGTCGCAGACGGCCGGGTCGCTCTCCGGGTCGATGATCCCGTCGTAGGGACTCGCGCTCGAGATCCTGCTCGACGAGAAGCCGACATTCAGCTTGTTAACGTCCGAGTGGCAGCAGCTCACGATCTCCTTGAGCGTGATGTCGAGGGCGCCGAGCTCGGGCTTCACGGTGGCGCCGGCCTCGGTGATGTTGTTGTCCACGGGCTGGCCGGCGCCCCTGCACCCGTCCACGTAGAGCAGCCTCGCAGAACCGCCGCCAGCGGGGATGGTGCCACCCGCCGTGATCTTGGCGATGCCGATCGCGCCGGCGCCGAGCCGCCTGTCCTCCGTGAAGGAGAGGACGATGGCGCTCACGGCCCCGTTCTTGCCCTCGCAGCCGGAACCCGCCTTGGCGGTCGTCGTGAGCTCCGTCTTCTTGAAGCCGCCACTGAAGCTGCCCTCGGCCTCGCTGCCCTCGAAGGCGATCGCAGTGATCTCGGCGTTGTCGGCCGACATGCTGAGCGACCAGCCCTGGGCGCCGGGCTGCACGAGGTCGGCAAGCGCGCTCGTGAGGGTGGCGTTGTAGTCGCCGGACCAGGCCTGTCCCGCGTTGCCGGAGTGCAGGGTCGGCCCGCTGAAGCCCAGCGAGAAGGTCGATTGCGCGGACACAACGCCCGTAAGGATCGCCACGAGGGCGATCGGGAGGAACCAGACTCGTTTCATTCTTTTTCTCTCCGTTTGTGAGACCGAGTGACCCGCCCGGGAACCCCCTCCAGGTCGCCTTGCGGGCTGCGGTGAGGCTATCCTGACTCGAGCCAGGACAGCTCCTCGCGCCGCAGCTCGAGGGCCGGTGGAGAATCCAGAGCCATAAGACCCAAACCCGACATGTTGAACCAACGGGCTCCCCGAGAGCCCGGAAACCACTGTAGAGGTGCGCTGTTCTGAAGGCCGCAACCCCAGCCGCCGGGACGGCCCGGCGCCCAGGCTTCGCAGCCTCCGTCACCCAATAAGAAACCGAGCGCCATTATAGCCCCGCCCTACGAGCTTGAAAACTCCCTTTTCGCGCGAGGGGCTGTTTTTTTCGGCATGGTTCAAAACAGGCTCCCTTCGGGTAACAGGAAAGAGCTCAGCAGGGGCAGTTTGGTAGGGGCAGTATCGTGGGAATGAACGCGTGGTTCATAGCCGGGTGTAACCCGGCGTTGAACCACGCCTATTTTTCGAGGAGCCCCCGCGGCCAAAAAAGAGGCCACCCTGACGCCCCGGGGGGCGCCAGGGTGGCCT
>JACQVW010000306.1 GCA_016209535.1 Planctomycetota bacterium
CGGCCCGCTCGCCGAGCTGGGCGCCTTCCGCGGGCGGCTCGACGTGGTCCAGGAGATGCTCTTCCGCCGGGACTACGCCGCCGCCGAGGCGGCCGCCCGCGCCCTGGCCGCCGAGACCGCGAACGGGCCGATCTCGGCCCACGACAGGGCCCTCCAGCTCGAGGCGAAGGCGCGGGCTTTCCGGAGGCTGCTCGGGAGCGCGACGCCCGGCCCGGCGCAGGGCTCCGGCGGCCAGGGGGCGCCGCGCAAGGAGAAGACCCTGGTGGCCGAGGTGCTCCTCGCGAACGGCACGCGCTTCGAGGCGAAGCTCCTCGAGGAGCGCGCCGACGCCTACGTCTTCCGCCTGTTCAACGGCGGCCGCTTCGCCCCGCGCAAGGAGGACGTCCTCGAGGTGCGCCAGGTCGAGCGGGAAGTGGCCCTGGGCGCCGACTGGACCGAGCTCCAGCCCAAGATCGCGGCGCTCTCGCACCCCATCGACATCTTCGTCGACGGGGTCCAGCGTCTCCTCCGCCTGGGCCTGGAGCGGCAGGGCCTGGAGATCCTCGAGAAGCTCCTCGAGCGGCCCGACTCGGACCAGGTCCCGCTCCTCTTCGTGGGGGACTCGGACGAGGGGCTCCTCCGGGACTGGCAGGTGGCCGCCGGGCGGAGGCGCCCGGCGGGGACGGCGCCGGACGAGGTCGCGAGCGCGGGCGAGCCCCCCGGGGCGCGTTCCGACGAGGGCGCCTCGGCGCCCGCCGGGACGGCCGCCGAGGCCGACCTGGCCTCCCTGACCCAGGCCCGCCGGCTCGCCGAGGAGGCCCAGGCCCTCTCCCAGGGCGCGGCGGGCAAGGAAGGCTAGGAGGCCGACCTCCGCACGGCCCGGGAGCGCCTCGCCAAGGCGCGGGAGATCCTCGAGGGCCTGCCGCCGGAGGACGAGGGCGTCCGGAAGCTCCGCCGCCAGGTCGCCCAGCTCACGAGCGACGTCGCGAGGGTGTCCACGTTCTGACCGGCGCCGGAGGCTCGGACCTCGTTGTTTACGGCAGGGAGCCCGGGTGATAGCATGATGGCCTGGGTTATCGAGATTGCGAGTACAACAGGTCTTGAGGGCCTAGAGCCATGAAGAGCCTATCCCATTCCGCCGTGGTCATCGCCGTCCTCTCCTTGCTCTTCTTGCCACCTGCGGAGGCGGCCAACCGGTTCTTCTTCGAGGACCAGACCGTCCTCGAGTGCGGCAAGGGCGTCGAGGTCTTCCTCCGCGCCGACGTGGACCAGCCGACCATGGGCTTCTCCTTCGGCGTCAACTACGACGAGACGAAGATGACCGTGACGGCCGTCGACGTGGTGGGCACGGCGATCCCGCCGGACGCTCCCGAGTTCTTCGACGGCAAGATCGACGCGGCCAACGGCCTCATAGGCTACGGCTGCGTCCTCGACTTCGGCCAGGACCCGGTCGAGCCCTTCGGGGACACCCTCCAGCCCGGGACGAACCTCGCCATCGCGCGGATCGTCGTGGACGTGACGGGCGCGGCGGGCTCATCGAGCCAGATCGTCCTCGAGGACGTCCCCACGAACCCCGACCCGCTGCGGCCCGTCAAGAATGTCATGACGAACGACAAGGGGGAGAGCATCAAGCCCCCCGAGCTCGAGCTCAGGGCGGGGACGATCTCGATCTCGAGCTGCGCGGCCGAGATCGACGGCGTCGCCCCGGACGCTGGCCCGGCCGGCACGGCCGTCCGGATCACGGGGAAGTTCTTCGACCAGGCGCCCCTCACCGTCGAGATCTGCGGCAAGCCCGTGACGCCGTCCGCCTCCACCGCCACCACCATCGACGCGACGGCTCCGGCCTGCGATCCCGGGCCCGCGACCGTGAAAGTGTGCAACAAGTACGGCTGCGACACGGCCACGTTCACCTATCCCGATATCCCGCCGCCTGGCGGGATCCAGAAGCCCAACGACGAGAACCAGGACGGGAAGCTCGACCTCTCGGACCCCGTGTCGATCTTGAACCACCTCTTCCTCGGCACGAACCCCTCCCTGCCCTGTGGGGACGGCACAACGAACGACCCGGGCAACAAGGCGCTCCTGGACGCGAACGGGGACGGCAAGATCGACCTCTCGGACCCGGTCCGTGTGCTGAACTTCCTGTTCCTGGGCGGGCCCCGCCCCGTGAGCTGCACGGAGGACTCCTGCCCGTGCCAGCGCATCGTGGGCTGCCCGGACAACAGCGCGAAGTGCCCCTCCTGAGCCTTCTCGCTCCGGGCCGATCTCACGCCCTGCAGTTCGACAGCTTGCAGACCGCCGGGTCTCCGGGGGCGCACTCCTTGGGTCCCGGCGGCGGGAAGGCCAGCGCGGAGTCCCGGAAGAGGTAGTCGAGGATCCGCACCGCGTCCGTGAGCCCGAGCTGGCCGTCCGCGTCCGAGTCGCCCGACGCGAGGCAGCCCGGCTCCGGGCCGCCCAGGAAGAGGTGCCGGAGGAGCACGATGGCGTCGGTGATGCTCACCTTGCCGTCCGCGTCGATGTCGCCGCGGCGGAAGAGGGGCAGGCCCGGCGTGAGGCCCGCGATCGCCCCCGGCGAGCCGCCAGGCTCTCGCGAGCGAGCCCAGTAGACCCCCAGGTCGTTGTCCCGGTCCGGCGCCACGAGGGTCAGCTCGATCGAGTAGCCGAGGCCGTCCGCCTCGCGCGGCCACCCGTCGTCCCTGCCGTAGCGGAGGAAGTCCACCGTGGCCGGGTACCCCGGCCCGGCGTCCTTCACGCGCAGGATCTCCCCGTCGTTGTCCAGGTTCCCCTCGTAGGGCCCCAGGGCGCGCAGGCCCTCGCCGTGCTTCGCGCGCAGCGCGACGGTGTCCTTGGCGAGGACGAAGATCTCATTCGGCGCGACCTTCGTGCCCTCGGGGAACGCGTAGCCCAGGCCCTCGACGCTCCAGCGCGAGACGTCGATCTCGGCGGCGTCGGGGTTCCAGAGCTCGAGGAACTCCAGATCCTCGGCCGAGCCCTCGGGGTTGTACATGACCTCGGTGATCTTCAGGCGGTCGTGCCCGTTGAACCTCGAGCGCGTCTTCAGGTAGTTGACCAGGTAGGCGCGCCGCACCCGGATGTGCTCCTTGACCCGGTCCAGGTTCGGCTCGAGCTCCTTGGGGGCCCTGGGGTCGTCGGCCGTCGCCGCCGAACGGCTCCAGACGGCGATGTCCTCGGCCTGCTCGTCGAAGAGGACATCGTGGAGGAAGGCGATCTTCTCGTTGAAGAAGGCCTCGGTGTACTTCTCCACGAGGGCGTCCCAGAGCCGCACGATGTAGGCGCGCCGGTACCAGTCCCCCGCCTGGGAGAAGAACTTGTCGAGGAGGTGGTTCCCGAGGCCGCCGTCGACGGAGGTCGTGTACCAGGGGTTGTTCCCGGGGTTGTGCATCTTGTCGTGGAGGACGCCGCCGTACGTCCCGTCCCAGATCTTCCCGAAGGTCAGGTCCATGTCCCAGGTGAGCGGGATCCAGCGGCCCTTCTCCGTGTCGTGGTAGAGGTAGTGGTTCTTGTGCGGGTAGTCGCTGTTGTTGGTGAGGGTCTGGGCGAGCTGGTAGTCGATCATGCGGTCCTCGTCCACGTTCTGCTCGAAGAACGCCCGGAGCTGCGGCCGCGCCGTCCCGTGCATCGTCTGGAGGAAGGTCCTCAGGTCCGAGTAGTCGTTGTCCTCGTTCGTCTTCTTCTCGTAGGTCCCCGTCACCTCCTCGGTGGAGGCCGTCGCCTTGTAGAGGTTCCCCTCGGGGTTGAGCCGGTTCCGCTCCAGGAACCGCGCGTCGGGGTGCTCCAGGGCGCCGTAGAGCCCGAAGTACTTCCCGTTGACCTGGAGGCGGACGTAGTACTCGAAGCAGTCCGGCATGCCCACGTCCCGGAAGACCTCCCAGGCCATCTTCTCGCGGACGAGGGACTTGTCCGTCCAGAGGCTCTGGAGGTTGAGCTTGTGGAGGCCCTCGAAGTCGCGGCCGCGCTGGAACCGGACCTTGAGGAACGGCTTCGTCGAGCCGCAAACCGACTGCCCGCGCTGGCGGATGCCTATGTTGTAGTACACGTCCCCCTGGTACGCGAAGGACCCGACCTGGTACGTCTGGCAGTTGAGGCCCGCCAGGATCGACCTCGGCGCGGTGGCCGTGGTGTGCCGGAGGAGCAGGGTGTACACGGGGAAGGGGCTCCCCGGCCTCAGGTCGTTCACGTAGTACGCGTGGTGGCCCGTCGGGTCCGTCTCCGGCGGCGACAGGGTGACGGCTCCCTTCGCGTCCGTGGCCTCCACGCGGAAGACGACGATGGTGTTGTGGGGCTGGGCGGGGACCAAGGCGCCGTAGGTCCCGTCGCCCGCGCCGGCGTCCTGGTGCTGGCCGTCGTCGAGCATCTCGACCGACGCCGCCTCGCCGGCGCCGTTCACCGTGTAGGTGAGCTTGACCAAGGCCAGGGGCTCGGCCGCCCGGACGCGCGCCGAGATCCCCACGGCATCGGCCGAGCCCGGCTCCCGGGGGAAGCGACCCAGGCGCGAGACGAGGGGCGGGACGCCGCTCGCCTCCACCGTGTTGGGCGCCCCCGGCGTGAAAACGGACCCCGCTGCGAGCTGCCAGTAGATCCCGCGCGAGCTCGTGGCCCCCGAGAGGCGGAAGAGGAGGCCCCGCGCCCCGGTCAAGTGCTTGAAGTCGAAGGAGAGCACGTAGGTCGCGTTGCGCACCAGCGCGGGCACGCAGTCCACGCTGATCCCCTGGGCCGTGCCCGAGCCGGCGCCGTTCGAGATGATGCGCATGGCCCCGCTCCCATCGGGCCCGCCCGCGGCGTCCCAGGCCGTGTCGGCGTGGTTGCCCTTGACGAGCCACGGCTCGAGCCCCGCGTCGAAGGTGCCGTTGGGCAGGAGGCTCTGGCCCAGATTCGCCGGGTCGGCGATGGAGACGTTGTCGACGAGGACCTCCCCGACGCCGTTCAGGTACACGATGAGCTTCGACGAGCTCGCCACCCCCGACACGGTGACGCGGCGCCAGATGCTCAGGTCCCCGATGCCTGCCTCCTTCCAGCTCGCGGGGTCGTCCGAGACGGCCGTGGCGACGACCTTCTCGAGGCTCCGGCCCAGTCCGTCGGCCGCCACGGGCCACTCGCCGTGGTCCGAGTACCGCACCGAGTCCACGAGGGCCCCCGAGGGGTCCACGAGGCTCAAGCGCTCGCCGTCGTTCGAGAGCTGGCCGAGGAAGTCCCCCACGGCGTTCGCGAGGCCGTAGACGGTCCGCATGTGCGCCGCGTCCCGGCAGACGACGATGAGCCCGCCCGGCTCGAGCACCGCGTCCTCCTGGAAGGTGAAGTCGATCCCCGACGCGAAGGCGTAGCCCTTGAGGTTCACGGGCTCCGCGGCGTTGTTGCGGAGCTCGACGAACTCCTCCTCCGCGTCCCGGTCGTTGAGCGGGTGGTAGTGGACCTCGTGGATCGTGACCCTCGGCGGGGGGATCGAGGGGGGAGGGCACCGCTCGAGGCGGGACCGCTGGAGCGGCGAGGGCTCGGCCCCGGCCTCGGCGCTCCAGTTGCCTGGGTGCTCCGGGTCGAAGCTGCCGCAGACCCGCTCGAGGGAGGGCCCCGCGCCGTCGGCGTCCGCGTCCCAGGGAGCGTCGTCGTCGTACTTCACCTGGTCCACCACGACGCCGCTCGAGTCCTCGAGCACGATGGTCTCCCCGCCGTTGTCGAGGGACCCCACGTAGTCGCCGTGGACCGCGGCCGGGGGCAGGCCGAACCGCGCCGAGAGGACCTCGCGGTTCTGGCAGACGACGACGAACCCGTTCCCGTCGATGACGGCGCCCTCGGGGAAGATGAACTGGATCCCGTCCGAGAAGCGCCACCCCGCGATCGGCACGGGCTGGGCGTCGAGGTTCTGGAGCTCGACGAATTCGAGGGCCGCCCCCTGCGGTGGGTTGTAGTGGACCTCGCTGATCACGACGGTGCCGCGCGACGCCGCGGGAGCCGCGACCAGCCCGAGGGCCACACCCGCCGCCGTCCACGCACCGCCGCCTCGCCGAAAGCTCCGCATGGAGACGCCTCCCCGTGAAGGATCCCTGAGAAGTCCAAAACCCTGGAAGACCTCCATTATGCGGATGGCCCGGGATGACCTTCAACGCGAAACTCGGGGGACCCGCGCCGGTCAGCGCGGGACGCCCGCCACCCGGCGGACCTCGTCGGCCGCCGTGGCGGCGGCTCCGAAGAGGTCGAGGACCGCGCCGCGCGAGAGGGGCAGCCAGGCCGGCGGCACGAAGTCGGGCGGCAGCGGCTCGAGCTCCCGGACGAGCCCCCACCCGTGGTGGCGGCAGACGAGCTCGGCCACGACCAGGACCTCCACGGCCTCGCGGCACTCCGGAGGAGGCCCGGCGCCGCCGGGGCCGATCCCCGCGTGGAAGCGGATGACCGTGGCCACCCGGCGGTCCACGGGCCACCGCGACGCGAGCCGGCAGCCCGCCTCGGCGTGATCGATCCCGAAGAGCTCGCGCTCCTCGTCCTCGAGGACGGCGCCGCCGGAGCGCACCCGCTCCAGCGAGGCCGCGTAGGCCTCCGGGGCCGCCGCGAGGAAGACCGCGATCCCCACGTCGTGGAGGAGCCCGGCGAGGTACATGTCCTCGGACTGCCTCGACCTCGCCGCCTGCCCGAGTGCCCTCGCGAGGGACGCGACCGCGAAGGCGTGCCGGAAGAAGCGGCCGCCGTCGAGCGCCCCCGCCGGCAGGCGAAGCGCCTCGACGATGTGCGCGGCGAGCACCAGGTTCCGGATGCGGTTCATCCCGAGGACCACCGCGGCCTGGAGGAGCTGCCCCACGGGCTGCCGGCAGCCGAGGACCGGCGAGCTCGCGAGGCGCAGGATGCGCCCCGAGAGCTCCGGGTCGGAGGCGCAGGCGGCCGCGATGTGCCGCGCCGTCGAGCCCTCGTGGAGCGCGAGGCCCAGGATCTTCTCGGCCGCGGCCGGGAGCCGCGCCAGGGCCTCGAGGGAGCGGGCCAGATCGGCCTCGCAGGTTGCGGCGGAGGTGGTGGCTCTCATGGGGACGCGGCGCGGGCGGCGCCGTGCCATCGAGTTCGACATCGCCGGCGCGAAGGCTGAAGGACCGGGGCGGCGCCGCGGCTCCGCCGGGGGCCGGCCGGGGACTCCGCCGGGGCCCAGGGATTATCCGCCCCGTCCAGCCCTGGACCCCCGGGGAGGCACCGGAGGCCTCTCAGCGGAGGTCTTCCGGCTCCGGCTCGGGACGGGACCGGGAGAAGTACCGCGTGAAGTCGAAGGGTTCCCCGGCATTCTCGGCCTTCGGAGCCTCGCCGTCGGCGGGAACAGGGGCCGCCGAGGGGGGCCCCGAGGAGCAGGCCTCGTAAGTGTTGCGCTCGCGGGCTCCCTCGGCCACGGACTGCCGGTAGCGCGCGCGCAGGGCCTCGTACTCCTCGGGCGTCAGCTCGTCCTTCTCGACCGCCTCGCCGGTCTCGCCCGCCGTGACCTGGCGGTGGATCCTCACGAGGAACGGGATGCACCACCCGCAACCCGTGCCCGCGCCGAAGCAGTCCGAGACCTGCGAGGCGTGACGCGGCCGCGTCTGCCTCACGAAGTTGACGATCTTCCGCTTCGAGACGCCGAAGCAGTAGCAGAGCTTGTCGTCGAGGTCCATGCGTGTCAGCCGCCCAGCCTGAGGATCTGCGCCGCCACCGCCTCGCGCTGCGCGCGCGCGTCCTCGACGCGCTTCCGCGCGGCCTCGACCACGTCCCTGGGGGCGCGGCCGGCGAAGCTCGGGTTCGAGAGCTTCGCCTCCTCGCGCTGGATGTAGGCCGCGAGGTCGCGGCGGCGCTTCTCGAGGGCCTCCCGTTCCCTCGCCACGTCGGCGGCGGGCAACGGGACGATCACCTCGAGGCCCGGCAGCGTCTCGACGGCGCAGCTCGGCGGCCTCTCGGCGGAGGTCCCCACCGTGAGCCTCTCCACCCTGCCGAGGTCGCGCACGAGGCGCGCGTCGGCGCGCACCCGCTCGGCGCCCGCGGCGCTCGCGAAGGACAGGATCGCCTCGAGCGTCTGCGCCGGAGGGACGTTCCGCTCCTGGCGGATCTTCCGCACCCTCCGGACGATCTCCTGGATCGCGCCGAAGGTCTCCGCCGCGGCCTCCAGGGCCGGGTCGGCCGCCGGAGCCTCGGGCCAGGAGGCGACCATGACCGACTCCGGCGTCGCCGCGAGCCGGACCCCGAGCCCGTCGAGCCTGCGGTCCTTCACGCGCTCGCCCAGGAGCCGCCAGATCTCCTCGGTGATGAAGGGGCACACGGGGTGCAGGAGGCGCAGGAGGACGTCGAGCACGTGCGCGAGGACGCGCCGGAGGCGCCGCGCGTCCTCCGGGTCGGCGCCCTCGCCGAGGCGGAACTTCGCCGCCTCCACGTACCAGTCGCAGAACTCGTCCCGGGCGAAGGACCGCACGCGCTGCGCCGCGTCGCAGTAGCGGAACCCCTCGAGGCGCTCCGTCGCCTCGCGGACCGCCGCGCCGAGCCGGGCGAGGACCCACCGGTCCTCGAGCCTCAGGTCCTCGAGCGCCACGCGAGGCGCCACCGAAGCCTCGCCCGCCGCGAGGTGGCCGAGGGTGAAGCGGCCCGCGTTCCAGAGCTTCGTCAGGAACGACTGGCCTTCCTTGAACTGCTCGGGCCAGAGCTTCAGGTCCTGGCCCTCCGTCGTGAGGGTCGCGAGCGAGTAGCGGACGCCGTCCGCGCCGTGCGGCTCGTAGGCGTTCCCCGTGTTCTCGTCGGCGCCGCCGTCGATCAATGCCACGGGGTCGATCCCGTTCTTGAGGGTCTTCGACATCTTGCGCCCTTCCCGGTCCAGGATCGTGCCGTGGATGTACACGTGGCGAAAGGGCTCGCGGCCCATCATCTCCTCGCCCATCATGACCATGCGGGCGACCCAGAAGAAGATGATCCCGCGGTCCGTGACGAGGGTGCTCGTCGGGTAGTAGTACCGCAGCTCGGGGGTGTCGTCGGGCCAGCCCAGGGTGCTGAAGGGCCAGAGGGCCGAGGAGAACCAGGTGTCGAGGACGTCGGGGTCCCGCTCGAGCCTCACGCCTCTCCCCAGCTTGCGCTCCGCCTCGCCCCGCGCATCGGCCTCGTCGTGGCCCGAGAACGCGGAGCCATCGGGGCCGTACCAGATCGGGATCTGGTGGCCCCACC
>JACQVW010000326.1 GCA_016209535.1 Planctomycetota bacterium
CCCCGGACCCCCCGAAAGAATGTGCTCCCTCCCTCCTCGGTCGGGAGCACCCCCCGAGGGGGCGGTTGGGCCCTCGTGTGCGGGGAAAGCGAGCGAAGGAGCCGCGAGGACGGCATGAGCTGCCAGGAGATCCTCGAGAAGCTCGCCGCGCGCTTCGGCGACAAGGTCACGCGGGCCCGCTCGCCGAACGGCGTGGAGCACGCCGTCGTGGACCGCGAGCATGTGCGTCCGATCCTCGCCTTCTTGCGGGACGAGCCGGGGCTCGAGCTCGACCTCCTCGCCGACGTCACCGCCGTCGACCACCTGACCCTGGAGCGCCCCGAGATCGGGCACCGCTTCGCGGTCGTCTACCAGCTTCGCTCCCTGAAGCGGAGCCACGCCTTCCAGGTCAAGGCGCGGGTGCCCGAGGCGGACCCCCGGGTCCCCAGCGTGTGCGACCTCTGGCGCTCGGCCCTCTGGGGAGAGCGCGAGACCCACGACATGTACGGGATCGAGTTCGAGGGCAACCCCGACATGCGCCGCCTCCTCATGCCCGAGGACTACCCGGGGTTTCCCCTGAGGAAGGACTACCCGCTCCGCGGTCGCGGCGAGCGGGACGCGTTTCCCCAGATACGGAAGGAGGGAGCCCCATGACGGAGACCAGCGAGGGCCTCGTACAGCCCGGGACGGACTCTCCGCAGGACCTGAGCCCTCGCGAGGTCGAGGCCCTGCACCGGGGCCGCGCCCAGGACCCCGCCTACCGGGGCGAGCACCCCGAGCCCAGGTTCTCCATCACCCAGGTGGAGACGGACGAGCTCGGCGGGAAGCGCATGGTCCTCAACATGGGCCCGCAGCACCCGGCGACCCACGGTACGCTCCGGATCCTGCTCGAGCTCGAGGGCGAGCGCATCGTCGCCGCCGACTCGGAGATTGGCTACCTCCACACGGGCTTCGAGAAGCTGGCCGAGCACATGACCTACCACCAGTGGATCACGGTGACGGACCGGATGAACTACATCTCGGCGATCAACAACAATGTGGGCTACGCGATCGCCGTCGAGGAGCTCCTCCAGATCGAGGTCCCGCGCCGCGCCCAGGTACTCCGGGTCATCCTCTGCGAGGTCTCCAGGATCGCCGACCACGTCCTCTGCTGCGGGCTCCAGGGCATGGACATGGGGGCCTTCAGCCTCATGCTCTGGGCCTTCGAGCGCCGCGAGAAGATCTACGACATCTTCGAGGCCATCACGGGCGCGAGGCTCACGACGTCCTACACGCGGGTCGGCGGCCTCTTCCGCGACGTGCCCCCGGACTTCCCCGACATGGCCCGCGAGCTTCTCAGGGACTTCCCGAAGTTCCTGCTCGAGATGGAGGAGATGACCGTCGGGAACCGGATCTTCGAGGACCGCCTCCGCGGCACCGGCAGGATCGCAGGCGAGGAGGCCGTGAGCTGGGGCCTCACAGGCCCCGTCCTCCGGGCGAGCGGCGTGCCCTACGACATCCGCAAGGCGCGGCCCTACAGCGGCTACGAGCGCTACGAGTTCGACGTGCCCACCCGGTCCGAAGGCGACTCCTGGGCCCGGTATCTGCAGCGCATCGCCGAGATGCGCCAGTCGCTGCGGATCATCGCGCAGGCCCTCGAGGACCTCCCCGACGGCCCCGTCAACGTAAGTGCGAAGAAGGTCGCGCTCCCCGACAAGGCCGAGGTCTTCCAGAACATCGAGAGCCTCATCCACCACTTCAAGCTCATCATGTTCGGGCACGGGATCGCCCCGCCGCGCGGGGCCGAGATCTACTCCTCGACGGAGGCTCCGAACGGCGAGCTGGGTTTCTACATCGTCGCCGACGGCGACATGGTCCCCTACAAGATCCGGGTGAGGCCGCCGTCGCTCTACAACTACGCTGTCTTCCCGAAGCTGATCCAGGGCTGCATGGTCTCGGATGCCGTGGCGGTCCTCTCGAGCCTCAACGTCATCGCCGGGGAGCTCGACCGATGACGCAGGCCGAGGCGACGGAGAGGGCGGGCGGAGCGGGCCCGCGGGAGTTCTCCGAGGCGGCCAAGAGGCGCATCGAGTGGCTCTACAGCCGCTACCCCGTGCGGGAGGCGGCCCTGCTGCCCGTCCTCCGACTGGCCGAAGAGGAGTTCGGCGCGATCGACGGCCCCGCGATCGAGTGCGTGGCGCGGGAGATGGGGATCTCCCCCGGCCACGTCTATGGCGTCTTCACGTTCTACACCCACTACCGGCGGGAGGGGGATGGGAAGTACGTGCTCCAGGTCTGCAGCACCCTCCCCTGTGCGCTGCGCGGATGCCGGGACGTCGTCCATCACCTCGAGGAGCGCCTGGGGATCGGCCCCGGCGAGACGACGCCCGACGGGCGGTTCACCCTCAAGAAGGTCGAGTGCCTGGGCTCGTGCGACACGGCGCCCGTCGTCCAGGTCAACGAGGACTACCACGAGAACCTGACCCTCGAGAAGCTCGACGCGATCCTGGACGCTCTCCCCTAGGAACACAGCCAGGCACACCGACAGGAACACCGCCGCGATGCCCCCGGTCGACTACAGGAACTTCGAGAAGGTCCTCCTCAAGCACGCGGACCACCCCGACTCGGCGGAGCTCGACTACTACTTGAGCCACGGCGGATACGAGGGCGCAAGGAAGGCGCTCACCCAGCACGAGCCCGGGCAGGTCATCGCGCTCGTGAAGGCCTCGAACCTCCGGGGCCGCGGCGGCGCGGGCTTCCCGTGCGGGCTCAAGTGGTCCTTCGTGCCCAAGAGCACCCCGAAACCGAAGTACCTCGTGGTCAACGCCGACGAGAGCGAGCCCGGCACCTTCAAGGACCGGATCATCCTCGAGCGCGACCCGCACCAGCTCATCGAGGGGATCCTCATCGCCGCCTGGGCGATCCAGGCCAGCACGGCCTACTGCTACATCCGCGGCGAGTTCGTCAAGGGCTACCGCGTCATGGAGAGGGCGATCCAGGAGGCCTACGACCGGGGCATCCTGGGCCCGAACGTCCTCGGGACCGGCTTCCGCTGCGACCTCACCATGCACCGCGGCGCCGGGGCGTACATCTGCGGCGAGGAGACGGGCCTCCTGAGCAGCCTCGAGGGGAAGCGCGGACTCCCGAAGATCAAGCCGCCGTTCCCCGCCGTCGAGGGGCTCTTCCGCTGCCCCACGGTCGTCAACAACGTCGAGACCCTCGCAAACCTGCCCCACATCCTCACGAGGGGGGTGGACTGGTTCAAGTCGATCGGCCCGGACAAGGGCCCGGGCCCCAAGCTCCTGTGCGTGAGCGGCCACGTGGAGCGGCCCGGCACCTACGAGGTCCCCATGGGGATCAACCTGAAGGACCTCATCTTCGACCTCTGCGGGGGCATCTGGAAAGGGCGGGAGCTCAAGGCCGTGATCCCGGGCGGATCGTCGGCCAAGGTGCTCACGGCGGCGGAGTGCGACGTGGCGATGGACTTCGACTCGCTCATGGCGAAGGGAACGATGCTCGGCTCGGGCGGCGTGATCGTCATGGACGACTCGACGGACATGGTCGACGCCCTCTACAACATCCTCCGCTTCTACCACCATGAGTCCTGCGGCCAGTGCACGCCGTGCCGGGAAGGCACGGGCTGGCTGGAGAAGATCGTTGGGAGGATCCGCGCGGGCCGCGGCCGCATGGAGGACATCGACCTCTGCCTCGACATTTGCGACATGATGGTCGGGAAGACCATCTGCGTGCTCGCCGACGCCGCCGCGTTCCCCTGCGAGAGCATCCTCCGCAAGTTCCGCGGCGAGTTCGAGGAGAGGGTCCGGAAGGGGCAGGGCTTCACCAGGAAGGTCCTCACGGGCGGCCCGCTCGTCCAGCCCGGGGCGATCTCGGCGCACAACCAGGAGCGGCGCATCGAGGCGGCACACCATGGATGATGCAGTCCCCACCACGGTCGATGCCCCCTCGGCGAGACCGGCGCCCTACGGCGTGCCGGCGGCGCCCA
>JACQVW010000301.1 GCA_016209535.1 Planctomycetota bacterium
ACCCGGCGGGCCGTGTGGCGGCGCGTGCCACTCGGCCGGCCGGCTGCGGGCCCCGGCCGCGCCGGCGGCGGCGCTCGGGCCGGCGTGCGGGCCCGGCCCGGCGGCCCGGCTAGCTTCGGATTGCTTAGCTTCGGATCGAGGACTCGCTCCCCGGCGTTCCCGGGCATGGTAGACTGCCCCCATGCCGATCCATGACTGGTCGCTCGTCAGCGCCGGCGTGTTCCACGACTTCCACCATGGGTGGGTTGGACGCCTCAAGAGCGTCCTCAACGAGGAGCTCCTCCCCCAGCCCTTCTACGCTCTGGTGGAGCCGTTGCTCGGCGAAGCGGAGCCTGACGTCATTGCGCTTCAAGCCAGGACAGCATCCCCATGGCAACAGGGAGAGCAGCAGGGAGAGGCGTCGGGGACGGAGAAGCGGCTCCGCAGCGATGCCACGGAGGGCGCCGTCGCGCTGGCACCTTGTCCGGTGCGGGTCGAGGATATCGTCCTCGACGCGTACGCCCGCAAGACGCGCCAGATCGTCATCAAGGACGCGTGGGAGGGGGACAGGGCTGTCGCCGTGATCGAGCTCGTTTCGGTGGGCAACAAGACGTCGCGAGCCAGGGCCGATCAGTTCTTGAGGAAGCGCGTCGGGCTGCTCCAGAACGGAGTCCACCTGTTGATTCTCGACCTGCACCGCCCGACCGCCATCGTCCCGGAGGGTTTTCACCCGAAGGTCTCCGAGGACATCGGCCACGAGCCCTCGCGGCCGCCTGCAGATCGTCCCTTGTCCGCCGTCTCGTACCAGGTGCTCGAGGCCGGCGCCCTTCGAGCGCACTTCGTGCCCCTCAAGGCCGGAGACTCGCTGCCGGAGATGCCCGTCTTCCTCTCGCCCCACGAGTTCGTCCGCCTGCCGCTCGAGCGCACCTACGGCGAGGCCTTCCGCAGCGTGTCCTGGAAGTTCCGCGAGATCCTCGCGCGGGGCGGGTGAACTTCTGACGCGGCACTCAACTGAACCGCGTCATAGCCGCGCAGCCCATGCTTCTCGGCGAGGATCATCGCACGCTCGAGCAGTGCCTCCGTCAGCTCGACGACGAGGTACTCGGAGGCCAGGTCGGCTCGGACTGCTGCCGGTGCCGTCGTCGCGTCCGCCCGCGTCAGAGATCCCCCTCTTTCACGGCGAGTCATGCCCGCGACCAATTCCACTCCGGTGATCCTGGCGACATACGTCTCGTTCCCGGCTGCCGGGGATAGCACGCTGCGCAGCCAGGAGGATCCCGCTTCCCTCACGTACCGCTTCGCGAGCGCGCTTGAATCAACGAAGAAAACCGCCACTACCTGCGATCCTCGACGATCGTCTCCGAAAGGGGCTTCCCCTGGATATCGACGAGGAACCGCTCGGCGGCGACCGGGGTGGTCGGCTTCTTGATCTGCCTCACGAGCCCTGACTCCTCAAGAGCCCGGTGGAAGCGCGACGCGGCGGCGGCCCCCCCATCCTGCCCCAAACGCCGCTCTACGGCCCGCTGCACCTGTCGCAGCTCGTCCCCGCTGAGTCTTGCCACGATCTCAAGCGCCTGTTCGAGTGTTGCCTGAGCCATTGGCTCTCCTGGAAGCTCGGTTCCCGCCTGAAAGGCCTGGCCAAACCCCATTATAGTCGCGCCCATTGGAAACCAGGAGCGCCAAGGCTGTCTCTTGGGGCTTCTGGCCCCGGCATGGGCCTCGCGGCTTGCCCCTGGGCTTCGCCGCGCGGAGAGGCTACGATCGGCGCCCGCCGCCCGGAGCCGCGAGGGGGAACGAACAGAGGCCTTCAAGGAGGATCCCGTGTCGAGATACCACCGCTTCGCCTGGTCCCTGGCGTTCGCCGCGCTTCCTCTCCTCGAGCGCGCCTCGAGCGGCCAGGATCCGGAGGCCGCGACGTACCTCCAGGAGGTCAGCCGTCCGACGGCCGCCGTCCAGGGTCTCGAGAGCTTCGAGGTCCTGTCGGTGGCCTCGGGATGGCGCGGCGCGCTCCACGCCGGCACCTCGGCGGGGCTCGTGAGTGAGAGCGAAGGCGGCTTCGCGCCCGTCGAGGCCTTCGCGGGGAGCCCCGTGAAGCTCGTCGCGGCGGGAGGGGGGCACGTCCTGTTCACCCACGGCGGCGCGCTGCACCGGATCGACGTCGCCTCGGGGCGCGCCGCCCGCGCCGCGCCGCTGCCCGCGGGGATGGAGCGCCCCGAGGACCTGCACGCGCTCCTTGCGGCCGAGGAGGTCCACCTCGCCGGCGCCCGGGGGCTCTTCGTCCTCGAGGGCGGCGCCCTCGTCCCCGCCGCCGAGCTCCACGCGCTCCTCGGCCAGGACCGGTCCGTGCGCGCCGTCGCCGCGGGCCCCTCGGGGGAGCTCGCCGTCGCGGCGGCGTCCGGCCTCTTCCGCCGCCGCGCGGGCGCGTGGGAGGCCTTGACGCCGCGGGAGGGCCCGCGCTCCTGGGCGGTCCTGGACGCGAGGGCCGTGGCGTACGACGCCGCGGGCCGCCTCTGGTTCGCCTGCCCGCAGGGCGCGGGCTCCCTCGACCGCGAGTCGAGCTCGTGGCGCCTACTCACTGGCGCGGAGGGGCTCCCGTACGCCGACTTCACCTGCATGGCCGCGGCGCCCGACGGCAGCGTCTGGCTCGGCACGCGGCGCGGCGCGATCCGCTTCGACGGCCGCGTCTGGGAGTACCGGCAGGGCCGCCGCTGGCTGCCGCACGACCTGGTGAACGGCACCGTGGTCCTCGAGGACGGGACCGCCTGCTTCGCCACCCCCGGGGGCCTCGGCCGCATCGAGCGCGTCCCCCTCACCCTCGCCGAGAAGGCCCGCTTCTTCGAGGAGGAGATCGACGCGCGCCATCGCCGCACGCCCTACGGCTTCGTCCTCGAGGTGGCCCTCGAGCGCCCCGGCGACAGGTCGCGCTGGACCCGGCACGACAGCGACAACGACGGGCTCTGGACGAGCATGTACGGCGCCGGCGAGTGCTTCGCCTACGCCGCCACGGGCGACCGGGCCGCGAAGCGGCGCGCCCGCGAGGCCTTCTGGGCGCTCCGGTTCCTCGGCACGGTGACCCAGGGCGGCGTTCACCCGGCGCCTCCGGGCTTCGCGGCGCGGACGGTGCTCCCCACCGACGGCCCGGACCCCAACGCCGGCCGCCTCGAGCGCGACCGGAGGGAGAAGGAGCAGGACGACTCGCTGTGGAAGATCATCGATCCCCGCTGGCCGCGCAGCGCCGACGGCAAGTGGTACTGGAAGTGCGACACGAGCTCCGACGAGCTCGACGGGCACTACTTCTTCTACGCGCAGTACCACGACCTCGTCGCCGAGAGCGAGGTCGAGAAGGAGGAGGTGCGACGCGTCGTGGCGGCGATCACCGACCACATCATCGAGCACGGCTACAACCTCGTCGACCACGACGGGAAGCCCACGCGCTGGGCCCGCTACTCGCCCGCCGAGCTCAACCAGGACCCCCGGTGGTTCAGGGAGCGCGGCCTCAACTCCCTCAGCATACTCTCGTACCTCAAGGTCGCGGAGCACATGACGGGCGACGCGAAGTACGCCCGGGCGGCCCGCGAGCTCATCGAGGAGCACAGCTACCACTCCAACGCGCTCTACCCCAAGCTGCAGGCAGGGCCCGGGACCGGCAACCAGTCCGACGACGAGATGGCCTTCATGAGCTACTACGACCTCCTCAAGTACGAGAAGGACCCGCGCCTCCGCGCCGCCTACGCGAGGTCGTTCCACGGCTACTGGAGGCTCGAGCGGCCGGAGCTGAGCCCGCTCTTCAACTTCCTCTACGCCGGCGTCTGCCGCGGCGAGAAGTGGACCGACGCCTTCGGCCCGCAGGACCTCTCGCCCGATGGGCCGTGGCTCGAGGAGTCCCTCGACGCTTTGCGCCGCTTCCCGCTCGACCGGTGCGACTGGCGGCTCGAGAACAGCCACCGGCTGGACGTGGTCCGGTTCCAGGACTTGACGGGCGAGCGGCGGGGGGCCCACCGCGGCTACCGCCGCGACGGCAGGGTGCTCCCCATCGACGAACGGCACGTGGTGCACTGGAGCCACGACCCGTGGGAGCTCGACCAGGGCGGCGGCGGCCGCGAGCTCGCCGACGGCGCGAGCTTCCTGCTCCCGTACTACCTGGGTCTCCACCACGGGTTCCTGAAGGAGGCCGCGCCGGCGCGGGACGGGGCGAGGCCGCGCCGCAAGCCTCCGGTCCTGGGGGTGAGCGGCAGCCGCTTCACCCTCGACGGCGAGCCCGTGTTCCTCGCGGGCATCAGCTACTACGGTGCCCTGGGCGCGGGCATCGAGACCGTCTGCCGCGACCTCGACGAGATCGAGCGCCTCGGTCTCAACTGGATCCGCGTCTGGGCCACCTGGAGCGCCTCCGGCGCCGACGCCTCGGCCGTGACCGCCGAGGGGGAGCCGCGCGCGCGGGAGCTCGAGCGGCTCCGCTGGCTCGTCTCGGAGTGCGGCGAGCGGGGCATGGTCGTCGACGTGACGCTCTCGCGCGGGGACGGCGCCTCGGGATCGCCGCGACTGGGCGCGCGCGAGGCGCACGCGAGGGCCGTCGAGACGCTCGTCGTCGCGCTCAAGGACCAGCGCAACTGGTACCTCGACCTCTCCAACGAGCGCAACATCCGCGATCGGCGCTTCGCGAGCATCGAAGACCTCAAGGCCCTCCGCGAGCTCGCCCGCCGCCTCGACCCCGAGCGCCTCGTCACCGCATCGCACGGGGGAGATCTGAGCGCGGGCGACGTGCGCGACTACATCCTCGAGGCCGGGCTCGACTTCCTCACCCCTCACCGGCCGCGCGGGCCCGGCACCGCGGCCGAGACCGCGGCGGAGACGCGGAAGGCGCTCCGGGAGATCGAGGCCCTCGGCCGCGCCGCGCCGGTCCACCACCAGGAGCCCTTCCGCCGCGGCTACTCGAGGGACTGGGAGCCCTCGGCGGAGGACTTCGCGGCGGACCTGCGGGGCGCGCTCGACGGCGGCGCGGCCGGCTGGTGCTTCCACAACGGCGACGAGCGCCGCGCGCCGGACCGCCAGCCGCGCCGCTCCTTCGACCTCCGGGAGAAGCGCCTCTTCGAGCAGCTCGACCGCGAGGAGCTCAAGGCGCTCGAGGAGGTCGGGAGGGTGCTGAAGGCTGGGCGAAGGTAGAAGATACGGGTCCGGCGCGGGCGGCGCACCGTGATCATGATCACAGATCCTCCCGCCGCGGCCAAATAGGTTCAATGGACACGCGTCGCGTTCCGGCCCTTGCCGGCCGTGCGGGGCATTCCCAACCGCTGAGGAGGGTCACCCATGTCGAGCCGTGCCATCGCGGGGCTCATCGCGTTCGCGCTCTCCCTTCTTCCTGGGGCCGTGCGGGCGGACTTCATTCCGCCGCCCCAGAAGCCGGAGCGCATCAAGGGGGCCGAGGGCTTCCCGCCGCTCCCGCTTCCCGTTGTGCCCATGCGGAGGACGGAGAGGAAGCACCCTCCGTCGCCGCCGACCCTCGTCTCGAAGATCGTCTGGGGAGGCGACTACGAGATCGCCGCCCCCGACGGGAGGAAGGTCGTCGTCCCGGACTGGAACAGCGACCCCGCCGACCTCGACCAGCTCGTCGAGCGCTCCAACGCGAAGCTCGGGATCTGGTACGGAGACGCGACGCTGCGCCTGAAGGGATTCAGCGGAGAGCCGGCGGAGACGCCGATCCTCTACGCGAACGGCCACCGCCCGTTCCAGCTCGAGGCGGAGGAGAAGGCGGTCCTCAAGGCGTACCTCGAGCGCGGGGGCTTCCTCTGGGCCCAGGCCTGCTGCGGGCGGCCCGAGTTCACCCAGGGGTTCCTCGCCCTCATGGCGGAGCTCTTCCCGCGCCACCCCGTGACCCGGCTGCCCCTCGACCACCCGCTCTTCCTCTGCCTCCACAAGATCGAGAAGGTCAAGTACTCGCCGGCGGCGGAGGAGGAGCGGCCGGACGGGCTGCCGTGCCTCTACGGCGTCGACCTGGGCTGCCGCACCGCGGTCTTCTTCTCGCCCTACGACATGTGCTGCGGCTGGGACAGCCACGAGATGGCGGGCGCCTCGGCCGTGGCGATCGAGGACTCGCAGGCGATCGGCATGAACCTCGTCGCGTACTCCATCGCCTACGCGCGGCTCGGCCGGTTCCTCTCGCGCACGAAGATCTACTACGAGAAGGACCAGCACGCCCGCGGCGACCTCGTCATCGGCCAGCTCTCCTATCCCGGGAACTGGGACCCGGACCCCTCGGCCCTCGCGAACCTGCTCAAGCGGGCGCGCGAGACGAGCACCGTCAAGGTGCAGTTCACCCGCGAGCCCGTCGACCCATCGAGGCAGGAGCTGCACCGCTACCCGTTCCTCTACCTCACGGGGCACGATGACTTCCGCTGGGCCCCCGAGGAGGCGAAGCGCCTCCGGACGTACCTCGAGGCGGGCGGCTTCCTCCTGGCCGACGCCTGCTGCGGGCGGAAGGCCTTCGACGCGGCGTTCCGGCGCGAGATCGCCGCGGCGGTGGGCGAGGAGGTGAAGCCCCTCGAGCTCGACCACCCGGTCTACCGGAGCCTCCACGCGATCCAGGAGGCGCGCTACGCGCCCCTCGTCGTCTCCACCTTCAAGGACCCGCGGGTGCCGCTCCTGGAGGGGATCGACGTCGACGGAGGGACGCGAGTGATCTACAGCCGCTTCGGCCTCGGCTGCGGCTGGGAGAACGAGGATCACCCCTTCACCAAGGCGTACCTGCCCGAGGACTCCCTCAAGATCGGCACGAACGTCCTCGCGTACTTCCTGACGCACTGACGCACTGACTTACTGACGCACTGACGGACCGGCGGCCCGGGCGGGCGACGCCCGGGAGGCCCGAGAGAGGAGAGAACGATTTGAGCGCGACGCAAGAGCTGGGCGACGAGGTCGTGGGGAAGCTGCGGGAGGCCAGGGACCGCCTCCGGCGCGAGATGGCGAAGGTCATCATTGGCCAGGAGGAGGTGCTCGAGCAGCTCATGACGGCGCTCTTCGCCCGCGGCCACTGCCTCATGGTGGGGGTGCCCGGGCTCGCGAAGACGCTCATGGTCCGCACCATCGCGCGGGCGCTGCGCCTCGACTTCAAGCGGATCCAGTTCACCCCCGACCTCATGCCCTCGGACATCACCGGGACCGAGATCCTCCAGGACGACCCGGGCGGCGGAGGCCGGCGCTTCCAGTTCGTGAAGGGCCCCGTCTTCACCAACATCCTCCTCGCCGACGAGATCAACCGCACGCCGCCCAAGACTCAAGCCGCGCTCCTCGAGGCCATGCAGGAGCACCGCGTCACGGCCGCCGGCCGCGACTACCCGCTGCCGCCGCCCTTCTTCGTGCTCGCGACGCAGAACCCGATCGAGCAGGAGGGCACGTACCCGCTCCCGGAGGCGCAGCAGGACCGGTTCATGTTCCTCGTCTACGTGGACTACCCGTCGCGAGAGGAGGAGGTCGCGATCGTGAAGGCGACCACCCTCGACGAGGAGGGGCAGCCCGAGGCGGTCTTCAGCGCCGAGGAGATCCTCTCCCTCCAGTCCATGGTGCGGAAGATGCCCGTCTCGGACTACGTGGTCGAGTACGCGACGGACCTCGTGCGGTCCTCGCGGCCGCAGGTCCAGCGCGCCGGCGAGACGCGCGCGGCGGAGAAGGTCCCCGGCTTCATCCAGGAGTGGGTGAAGTGGGGCGCCGGGCCGCGGGCGAGCCAGTACTTGATCCTGGGCGCCAAGGCGCGCGCCGTCCTGCAGGGGAGGTTCAACGTCTCCACGAGGGACGTCCGGGCCGTGGCGCCGCCCGTCCTCCGCCACCGGATCTTCACCAACTTCCACGCCGAGTCGGAGGGCATCGGGGCGGAGCAGGTGATCGCCCGGCTCCTCGAGGAGGTCCCGGAGCCGCGCGAGGAGAAGTATTAGGGTCCCATGCGCCGGTTCCTCGACCCCCAGGCGGTCTCGCGGCTCGGGCCCCTCGAGATCGTCGCCCGGTCGGTGGTGGAGGGCTCCATCTCGGGCCTGCACAAGAGCCCCTTCCACGGCTTCTCCGTCGAGTTCACCGAGTACCGCGAGTACTCGCCCGGCGACGACCTGAGGACCTTCGACTGGAAGGCCTACGCCAGGACCGACCGGACCTACGTCAAGCTCTTCGAGGAGGAGACGAACCTCAAGGCCCACGTCCTCCTCGACGCCTCGCGCTCCATGGAGTACCGCTCGGGCGGCGCGCAGCTCTCGAAGCTCGACTGCGCGCGGTACCTGGCCGCCTCGCTCGCCTACCTCCTCGTGCGCCAGCGCGACTCGGTGGGGCTCGTCGTCCTTGGCGGAGGGATCCAGCGCTGGATCCCGCCCCGCGGAGGCGCGGGGCACCTCCACGACCTCCTGGGCGCCCTGGAGGAGGTCCGCACGGCCGATGCGACGGGCCTGGCGCCGTCCCTCCACCGCCTCGCCGACGGGATCAAGACCCGCGGCCTCGTGATCCTCCTCTCGGACCTCCTCGACGACCCCGCCGCGGTCCGCGGCGCGCTCCGGCACTTCCGGCACAACCGCCACGAGGTCGTGGTGCTCCACGTCCTCGATCCGGCTGAGCTCCGGTTCCCCTTCACGGGGCTCTGCAACTTCCGGGACATGGAGACGGGCCAGAGGGTCGAGCTCCAGCCCCAGGTCTTCCGCGAGGAGTACCTCGCGGCCATGGAGGGCTTCACGTCGGGCTACCGCCGCTTCGCCTCGGAGAGCGCCATGGACTACGAGGTCGTGGACACGGCCGTCCCCTTCGACCGCTGGCTCGCCGGGTACCTCCACCGGCGCATGGCGAGGGACTAGCGGGAGGCCCATGGGCTTCGGCAACCCCCTCGTCCTCCTGGGCCTCCTGGCCCTCGCGGTGCCCATCGTGATCCACCTCCTGGCCCGCCGCACGAGCCGGCCCGTGGACTTCAGCTCGGTCATGTTCCTCCAGCCGATCCTCGTGCGCGTCGCGCGCCGGCACCGGCTCAAGGAGATCCTCGTCCTCTGCCTGCGGTGCGCCGCGCTGGCGGCCCTCGTCCTGGGCCTCTCGGCCCCCGTCGTGCGGCCCGGCGGGGCCCGCTCGCGGGGCGGCGCGGCCGTGGCGGTGGTGATCGACGGCTCCTACAGCATGGGCTGGCAGGAGGGCGGCATCTCGCGCTTCGAGCGCGCCCGCCGGAGCGCCCGCGAGCTCATCGGGTCGCTGCGCGAGGGGGACGAGTGCGCTGTGCTCCTCACGGCGGGCCCGCGCCCGCCGCCGGTCCTGAGACCGCTCCGCTCGCAGGCCCTGGCTGACCTGGAGGCGGCCGCCGTGTTCCCCGGGAGCGGAGATGCCCTGGAGGCCGTGCGCTCGGCGCTGGCCCTCCTGCGCTCGAGCGCGCTCCCGAACCGAGTGCTCGCCGTCCTGAGCGACCTGGGGGAGCGCGAGTGGCGGGAGCTCGCGGGGAAGGCGTCGCCCGCGCTCGACCTCGAGGGCGTGAGCGTCGTCCTCGCCGACCTCGGCGGCGGCGAGTCGCCCAACCTCGCCCTGCGCGAGGTGCGGGCCGCGACCCCGCAGCTCGTCGCGGGGAGGCCCATCGAGGTCCAGGCCCTCGTGGAGAACCCGGGCGGGGCCGCGGCGGAGGCGGCGGTCGCGCTCCGGATCGGCGAGAAGGTCGTGGCGGAGCGGAAGCTCCGGCTCGCGCCGGGAGCGCGGACTTCGGCGCGCTTCCCCTACGTCCAGCCCGAGCCGGGCTGGGTGCGCGGCAGCGTGACCCTCTCGCCCGACGCGCTGAGCGCCGACGACGAGCGCTTCTTCGCGTTCCGGGTCGCGAAGGGCGTCCCCGTCCTCCTCGTGAACGGCATGCCATCGCCGATCCGCTATCTCGACGAGCTCTTCTTCGCGAAGCTGGCCCTCGCGGCCGACCGGGAGGCCGCAGGGGCGGCGCTCTTCGAGGCGGCGGAGGCCTCGCCGGCGGACCTCGCGGCCGCCGACCTCGCGCGGCACCGGGCCGTCGTCCTCGCCAACGTGGCCGAGGTGGCGCCGGAGGCCGCCGCGCGGCTCCGGGCCTTCGTCGAGGCGGGCGGAGGGCTCCTCGTCTTCACGGGCGAGGCCGTCCGGCCCGAGAGCTACGAGGCGGCCCTCGCGGGGCTGCTGCCGGCCGCGATCAAGGCCCGGGCCGGCCCCCCGTCCGACGACGTCTTCGTCTCGGTGCGCGTCCTGAGGCCCGATCACCCCCTCTTCCGGGCCCTCGGCCGCGAGGCGGACCTCTCGAGCTGCCAGCTCTTCTCCTTCCACCTCCTCGAGCCCAGGGAGGGCTCGCAGGTCCTCGCCGCGACCTCCTGGGGCACGCCGCTCCTCGTCGAGGGGGCCGTTGGGGCGGGAAAGGTCCTGCTCCTCGCGACCTCGGCCGACGCCGACTGGAGCAACCTGCCCCTGCGCGGCGCCTACCTGCCCTTCCTCCACGAGGCGCTCGCGTACCTCGCGGGGCGCGGGCTCGCGGCCCGCGAGCTCGTCGTGGGCGACCCGGGCGCGCCGGAGCGGCCCGGGATCGTGGCTCGCGCCGAGGGCGGCGAGGAGGCCTTCGCGGCCGTGAACGTGGACCCCGCCGAGAGCTCGTGCCGGCGGATCGAGCCCGAGGAGGTCCGCTCGCACCTCGGCGGGAGCCGCGCCGTGCTCCTCGGCTCCGGCGAGTCCCTCGCCCGGGCCGTCGAGGACGCGCGGATCGGGATCCCCCTCTCCTCGGGCCTCGTCTGGGCGGTGCTCGCCGCGCTCCTCCTCGAGACCTTCCTCGCGAACCGCCGGCGCCGGACGCGACCCGCAGGAGGCCCCCGTGACTGACCTCCACCTTTCGTTCACCGGCGGCTGGAGCCCCCTCGAGATGGCCGCGCTCGCCGTCGCGGGGGCGGCGCTCCTCGCGCTCCTCTACCGCGGGACGGTGCGCCTCGTGGGGACGCGCGCAGGAACCATCCTCCTGGCCCTCAAGGTCGCGGCCTTCCTCCTCCTCCTCTGCGGCCTCTTCCACCCGACGATCGAGCTGCGCGAGGGCCGCACGGCGACTTGCGAGGTGGTCGTCCTCGTCGACGACTCGCGCAGCATGGAGGTCCGGGACTCCCTCGACGGCGCGGAGCGCCTCGCCGCGGCGAAGGACGTCCTCCTCAAGGGAGGCCTCCTCGAGAAGCTCGAGGGCTTCGACGTGCGAGTCCACTCCCTCTCGGGAGGCGATCTGCGGCTCGGCCCGGACGAGGTCCGGGGCCTCGAGGCACGCCTCGAGCTCTCGGACCTCGACCAGGCGCTGGCCGCGGTCCTCAGGGCCTCGGGGGACTCGAGGAGGGTCGCGGGCGCGGTCCTCCTCACCGACGGCGCCGACAACCGGGACCTGCCGCTCTCGGAGTGCGAGCCGGGGGTCCCGGTCTACGCCGTGGGCCTCGGGAGCGACGCCCCGCCCGAGACGGCGCCGCGGGACCTCGCCATCGCGTCGGTGAGCGCCGGCGAGATCGCGCGGACCGAGAGCGTGCACCTCGTCACCGTCGAGGTCCGCGGCGACGGGGCCCGGCGGCTCGAGGAGCCGGAGGTGGGGAAGGTGGAGGTGCGCAGCGGCGAGGCGCTCGTGGCCTCGGCGGACTTCCCGGTCCCGCAGCGCGGCGAGACGGTCGAGGCGACCCTCGCGTTCGCCCCCAGGACCGCCGGCTTCCACCGCTACACGGTCTCGATCCCACGCCTCGACGTCGAGACGACCTGGGAGAACAACCGGCGCTCCTTCTCCACCCAGGTCCTCGCCGAGAAGATCCAGGTGCTCTACCTCGAGGGGGTCCTGCGGCCGGAGTACAAGTTCCTGCGCCTGGCGCTCACCAAGGACCCGGGGCTCGAGCTCACGAGCATGGTCCTCACGGACGCGGGGCGCCTCTACCAGCAGGGCGGCGACGCGATGCAGGGCTTCCCGGCGTCGCTCCAGGGCATGCGCCGCTACGACCTGGTGATCCTGGGCGACGTGCCGCCGTCCTTCTTCACCGCGGGGCAGCTCGAGGACCTCAAGGCCTACGTGGCCGAGGAGGGCGGCGGTCTCCTCATGACCGGCGGGACGAGCTCCTTCGGGAACGGCCTCTGGGCGGGCACGACGCTCGAGGCGCTCCTGCCGTTCACCGTGGGCGGCGCGGGCCTCGGCCAGGTGCGGATGCCCCTCGCCATGTGCTTGACCCAGGTGGGGAGCCGGCACCCGGTATTCGAGGGGTGCCGCGAGCACTTCGAGCCCGGCGGCGGCGCGAGCCTGCCACTCCTCGAGGGCGCGAGCCGCATCGAGCGCCTGAAGCCCGGGGCCACGCTGCTCGCCTACGGCGTGGGGGCCGCCGAGAGCGGCGTGCCCCTCCTGGCCGTCCAGCGCTACGGCGAGGGGCGCTGCGCGGGCTTCACGGCCGACACGACCTGGCGGTGGTACCTCTCGCTCAAGGGCCTGGGGGCCGAGTCGCCCTACAACCGGTTCTGGGGGCAGCTCGCCCGCTGGCTCGCGCGGCCCGAGAAGCGCACCCCCGACCGCGAGCGCCCCCTCCTCGTCCTCGCGAGCCGGCGCAACTACGCTCGCGGCGAGCGCGCCGAGGTCGTGGTGCGGGCCCTCGCGCTCGACGGCGAGCCCCCGCCTTCGGTGAGCGTCAAGCTCGTCCGCGACGGGGAGGACCCCGGCGCGCCGGCGGCGGCCTTCGAGTGCCTGGCCCAAGGCGGCGAGGCCGCTCCCGGGACGCCGCCCCTCTACCGCGGCAGCTTCGCGGCGCCCGCCGGGCCCGGGGCCGAGGGGCACTACCGCCTCGTGGCGGCGCTGAAGCGGGGCGCCGGCCCGCCCGACGAGGCCGAGGCGCCCGTGGCCGTGGGCGGCGAGCCGGTGGAGCTCACCGACGCGCGCCTCGACCGCCGCGGCCTCGCCGAGCTCTGCGAGCGCACGGGCGGCGCGTGCTACAGCGCCGTCCAGGCCCCGAGGCTCGCCGGCGACCTGCGCCGCCGGGTCCTCGAGGAGTCGCGCGTGCGCGTGGTGAAGGTCTGGGACCACGCGCTCTTCTTCCCCCTCTTCCTCGCGCTCGTCACGTGGGAGTGGGCGTGGCGCAAGCGGCGCATGCTGGTCGCGCTGCTCATCGGCCCGGCGCTCTGGGCCTGGGCGCCCCCGCCGGCGGCCGCCGCGGCCGACGAGGCGCAGGGCCTCGCGGGCTCCGTCACGCTCTCCGACGGCACGACGCTGCGGGGGCGGATCTACGCCCGGGGCGACAAGCCCCTCGAGGTCCACGACGTGGAGCGGAACGAGCGGCGGGCGGTCGCCCTCCGGGAGATCGAGCGGGTCCACTGCGAGATCGAGCGCGCCGAGATGCTCCAGGCGTGGCGCTTCGCCGAGGAGGGCTCGCCCGAGAAGGTCCGCTGGGGGAAGCCCTATCCGCGGCACGACTACCTCGCATCGGTCCACGTGGCGGGCTCGGGCCGCATCGCGGGGCGCCTCACGGGGACGATCTTCGTCGATGGGGGCGGCGGCCCGCGCCGGAAGCTCGTCCTCCGCGCGTTCCAGGAGGGCGAGAAGGGCCAGTCGAGCGCCGACCTCGTCTTCGTGAAGGAGATCGTGATCGAGGGCGGGACTCAGGGCGCGGCGCGAAGCGCCTCGCTCGCGGTCCGGGGCGCGAGGCCCAAGGCCGCGCGGGCCTTCGTCCCGGGCCGCCCCGAGCGCCTCGAGGGGCGCGTCGAGGGGGAGGGCGCTTCCTGGGAGCGCCTCGCGCCCGCGAGGTACTCCTTCGCGGTCGAGCTCGAGGGCCGCGTGCTCGTGGGCTGGAGGGATGCGGCGCCCGACGAGCTCGGGGAGAAGGCCCGCTCGGCCGCGGAGGAGCTGGTCAAGTCCTCGCCGGACTTCTTCGACGACCGGCGGGTCCTGGGCCGGGCCGCGGGCCGGGACGGGCTCGTCCACGTCCTCGTCGACCAGCGGCGCCGCAGCGAGACGACGAGCTACGGCGGCGAGGAGGTCTTCCGCCAGGTGGCGGTCTGGTCCATGTACCCGACGGACCGGCGCTGGGTGGTGGACTGCCGGGCCATAGTGTTCCGGGAGCGCCTCGGGAAGGGCGCGTCGCCCACGCCCGTCGTGCTCAGGGCGGACCTCGCCGGCCACGAGCCGGGCGAGGGGAAGCCGCTCGAGATCACCGTGGCGGCGGAAGGAACGAGCAGCACGGAAGCCAAGAAGGAGTGACGCATGGAAGTCGAGGCCGATCGGCTGAGAGCTGTTCGAGAGCGGATCGCGAGGACCCGCCGCCGGTGGCGCGCGGTGCGCGCGCTGGAGGGCGCGGCGTGGCTCGTGGGGCTGGGCCTCGCCTACCTCGCCGCGGCCTTCGCCGCCGACAACCTGCTCGACCTGCCGGGGGGCGTGCGGCTCGCGGCCGGGGTCGCCTTCCTCCTCCTCGTCGCGTCCGTCCTCGTCCTGCGCGTGGTCTTCCCGCTCGCCCGCCGCCTGAGCGACGAGCGCGTCGCGGTCCACATCGGCAAGGCGTTCCCCGACCTCGACGACCACCTCATCAACAGCCTGCAGCTCGCCGCCCTGCCCCTCCGCGGCCTGTCCGCGGCCTTCGCCCGCGGCCAGATCGAGGAGACGAACGCCGCGGTCTCCGGCCGCAGGCTCGAGGGCGCGGTGGCGCCGAGGCGCCTCGTGCGCGCGGCCATCGCGGCGGCCATCGCCGCGGCCGCCTTCGGCGCCTACTCCCTGGCGTGGAGCGAGGGCTTCCGGCACGCCCTCGGCCGGTACGCGCGCCCCCTCGCCGCGACGCCGGCCCTCGGAGCCCCCGAGATCCGCGTCGCGCCCGGCGACGCTCGCGTGGCCTGGGGCGAGCCCCTCCAGGTCACAGCCACGTGCTCGCGCGCCGTCGAGGTCCTGGAGATCCGCTACCGGCTCGACTCGAGTGCCGAGGACGCGCGGGCTCCCATGGAGTTCCGCGGCGACGCCTTCGCCTTCGACTTCCGCAGCGTGCGCGAGTCGTTCGCCTACCGCGTGGCCGCGGCGGGGCACGAGAGCCGGAGCTACCGCGTCACGGTGTTCCTCCTCCCGAGGATCGAGGGCATCGCCGCCGAGGTGTCCTTCCCGGCGTACACGGGGCTCCCGCAGCGGCAGGAGCCGACGTCGGGCGACCTCCTGGGGCTCCTGCGCGGGAGCACCGTGCGGCTCGCCGCCACGGCCAACAAACCCATCGCCCGCGCGGCCTTCGTGCGCGAGGTGAAGGCCGGCGGGGACTACGCCGCGAAGACGGAGCGCGTGGAGGTCCGGCCCGAGGGGGACGGCGCGACGCGGCTCGCGGTGACCATCGAGGCCGACGCGGACCTCGAGTACTCCTTCGAGCTCGAGGACCGAGAGCGCCTGCGAGGCGAGCCCGTCCGGCACAGGATCCGCGTCCAGGACGACGCCGAGCCCGTGGTGCAGATCGCCTCGCCGGGCCGCGACGCCACGTGCGCTCTCGCGGAGCCGCTGCGGCTCCGTTTCGGCGCCCGCGACGACTGGGGCGTGCGCGAGGTGGAGCTCCTGTGGGGGGAGAAGGGGACCGAGCCGAGCCGGCCCGTGCGGAAGTGGGAGTACGCCCCGGGGTCGAAGGGCGTGGCCGAGTCCTTCGCCTGGGACCTGGCGGCGCTCAAGCTCGAGCCGGGGACCACCTTCGCCTACATGCTCGCCGTGACGGACGGCTTCCCCGGCCGGCGCGTCCGCTCGCCCGTCTACGCGGCCAAGGTCGTCACGGCCGAGGAGAAGGCGGCCGAGCGCGCCGCGCAGGTGACCGACGTGATCGAGGCCCTGCGGAAGCTGATCGAGGTGGAGCGCGGCGCCCGGCGCAAGCTCGAGGAAGTCCTCGCCGAGACGAGGACCGCCGCGCCGGCGGACCTGAAGGAGCGCCTCGAGAGGCTCGAGGAGGTCCAGGTCGCGGCGCGGAGCACGACGCAGACCATCGCCTCCCAGATCGACGCCGAGGAGGACGCCACGCGGCCCCTCAGGGCGCGCCTCCTGAAGCTCGCCGGGAACGAGATGGTCGACGCGGTCCGGGCCCTGCGCGATGCCCGCGGGGCACCCGCGCCCGCCGCGGCGATCCAGTCCATGGAGAAGGCCTCGGCGGTCCTGGAGCGGACCATCGCCGAGCTCGAGTGGGTGCTCGCGGAGCTCACGCGGGCCCTGGCCGCGCTCTCGCCCCAGCGCCCGGAGGAGAAGGGCGAGGCCGAGGAGCCGCCCGAGGTCGACGCGGAGTCGCTCCTCCGGAAGCTCGCCGAGGGCCTCGGCGAGTTCATCGAGGAGCAGCAGCTCGTGATCGTCGAGACCGAGAAGCTGCGGCGGAAGCCCGTCGACGACTTCACCTCGGAGGACGAGAAGAAGCTCGGCGATCTGGTGGGGAAGGAGTCTCAGTGGGCGGAGTTCTTCCGCGACACGAAGGACGACCTGAGCCGCGTGCCGCCCGGCGACTTCACCGCGGGGAAGCTCGCCGACGAGGTCGTGGAGGTCTACGCCGAGATCGAGAAGGCGAAGGTGGAGCTGACGAGGAGGAACTTCGAGCTCGCCGTGCCCCTGGAGCAGAGCGGCGTGGAGCTCGCGAAGGAGATCGTCACGAACATGGAGAAGTGGCTCCCCAACACCCGCGACCTCACCCAGTGGAACCTGGAGGACCCCCCTTACGACATCGACGTCCCCATGGCGAACCTCCCCGAGGAGCTCGAGGACTTGATCGGCGACCTGATCGAGGACGAGGAGGAGCTCGCCGCGGAGGTCGACGACCTCTCGAGCCGCTGGAACGACTCCATCGACAAGGGCGTGGGCTGGGCGGTCGACGATGGGCCGATCTCCAACTGGAGCGCCACGGGGAAGACCGGGAACCGCCTCCCCAACTCGAACGAGCTCTCGGGACGCTCCGGCGAGGGGCGGACCGGCCGGTCCCACGGCCAGTTCGTCGAGAAGACGGCTCAGGGCAAGGGCGGCCGCAAGACCCCGCTGCGCGTGACGCCGGACGCGTACGAGGAGGGGGCCGTCCAGGACTCGTCGAGCCAGACGGGCGGCGGCACCGGCGGGGGCAAGCTCTCCGGCGGGACCGACGAGGGGCTCCGCGGCGAGCAGCCTCCGAGCGTGGGCCAGGCGCTCGAGCGCATGGCGCAGCGGCAGCTCGCGATCCGGGACCGCGCCGAGAAGGTCCGGCACCGCCTCGAGCTCGGCGCCCTCCCCGACTCGGGCCTCAACCGGGCCGTCTTCCTCATGAGCCAGATGTCGGGGCACCTGCGCTCGGGCGAGGTGAACGACTTCTCGGCGAAGGAGAAGGTCGCCGTCGACGCCCTCGAGGACGTGCGTAGGACCGTGGGCGAGGCGGTGCGCGTCCACCGGGAGAAGCTCGGCGCGCTGCCCCGGAGGATCCGGGAGGAACTGCGCGCGGCGCGGCGCGAGGCGGTCCCGGAGGCGTACCGCGACCTCGTGAAGGAGTACTACCAGTCCCTGTCGGAGTGACCATGCGCTCGTTGCGATTCACAGTCCTGCTCGCCCTCCCCCCGCTGCTGGCGTCGCGCTTCGCGTCTCCCCTCGCCGGCGAGGAGCCGCCCGCGGACACGCCAAAGAGCGCCGATACGTCGAAGAGCACCGAGACCCTGAAGCCCGCCGAGACCCTGAAGCCCGCCGAGACCCCGAAGCCCGCCGAGACCCCAAAGGCCACTGAGGCCCCGAAGGCCACTGAGACCCCGAAGGCCACTGAGGCTCCGAAGCCCGCCGAGGCCCGCAAGAACCTCGTCCCCAACCCGGGCCTCGAGGAGAAGGGCGTCGCCGGCCCGAAGGGCTGGGGCATGGTGGGCCTCGCGAAGGGCGGCCAGGAGGTGGACGGGCTCACGTCCTTCTGGGTGAAGGAGGGGCCCGGCGGCTCGTCGTGCCTGAAGCTCGACACCGACGTCAACCTCGACGAGGCCAAGGCGCGCTGGGAGGAGGTGCGGAAGGGGGGCGCGGGGCCCGCGAAGGCCAAGGGCCCGACGAAGGAGCCGTACTACGACACGGTCGCGGGGAACGACGGCGTCAACCTCTTGAGCGAGGAGATCCCGGTCGAGCCTGGCAAGGCCTACGACGTCGAGTGCGACGTGAAGACCACGGGGACCACAGGCTATATCTTCGTCCGAGGCTACGCCGACGTGCGCGGCGAGAAGCGCGTGGTCTTCAAGTACCAGCGGAACCTCGACGAGAGCCTGCCGGGCTTCAAGGTCGGGGAGTGGTTCCGCGTGAAGGAGCGCAACACGTTCCACCCGACGCGGCGCACGCCCAAGGTCCAGTGGATCCGCGTGACCCTCTACGCCTACTGGCCGCCGGGGACGATGTGGCTCGACAACGTGGCGCTGTATGAGAACCCGAACCCTCAGAAGTACTCTGACGAGCCTCCTCCTCGGGGGAGCGCTCCTGGCGAGAGCCGAGGAAAGTAAGCCGGCGCAGGGAGCGCCGGCCGCGCAGCAGGACCTGCCCGCTGCGCCGGCGCAACCGGCAGCGCCGGCTCAAGGAGCGCCTGCGGCTCCAGCGGCCGGCCAGCCCACCGCGCCCACCGCGCCCACCGCGCCTCAGGCGCAGCCTGCCGCGCCAGTCCCCGCGCCGGTTACGGTCCCCGCGCCCGCACAAGCCCCCGCGCCGCCGGCCGCGCAGCCTGCACCTGCTCAGGGCCCCGCTCCGCCGGCGCCCTGGCACCTTCCGGCCTGGGGCCGGAGGGTCGAGGTGTGGATCCCGTCGGCCGCGAAGGAGGCGCCCGGTGTGGGCGGGGACCTGGCCGTGGCGAGGTTCCGCCCAGGCCTCGAGGTCCAGGAGGGCGGCGGCGACGTCCGCGTCCTCGACGCGGCGGGGAACGCGGTCCCCTCGGGCGTCGTCTTCGCGTCGCCGGGCCGCCCGGCCGAGGTGGTGTTCCGGTTCAAGGACTTCGACCGGCCGTACTATGTCTACTACGCGAACCCGGAGGCGAAGCCGCCGGAATTGCCCGCAGCGGCCCCGGCGGTCGCTGGTGCTGCTCCTGCTGCGGCTCCGGCGGCCGGCGCGCCGCAGCCTCCGCCGGCACAAGCACCGCCTTCGCCCGCACCGCAGGGTGGGGCCGCCGCGGTCGCCCCGGCTCCGGCAGCCGGCGCGTCGCAGCCCGCCGCCCCCAACGCGCCGCCGGCGCCGCCCGCTGCGCAGCCTGCACCGGCTCCTGCGCCTGCCCCCGCCGCGTCGCTTTCACCGCCCTCGGCGCAGCAAGCGCCTGCGCCGGCACCCGGGCAGGCTCTGCCACCTGCGCCCGCAGCGCCCAGTGCATCGCCTCTGCAGCCGGCGCCCGCTCCGGTGCCGGCACAGCCTCCGGCCGCGCCTGCTGCCTCGGCCCCCGCGGCCCCCGCACCCCAGCCCGCGCCAGCGGGGCCGGCGCCGGAAGCTCCCGCGCCCCCGGCGGAGAGAGCCGCGCCGGCGCAGCCCGCACCACAGCCAGCACCGGCTCCGGTACCTGCGCCGCCGGTACCGGCAGCGCCCGCGCCCGTAGCTCCGCAGCCAGCGCCCGCACCACCACCACCCCC
>JACQVW010000303.1 GCA_016209535.1 Planctomycetota bacterium
CCCTTCGAGACGGCGATCGCGAGGCCCGCCTCGCGGAGCGTGTCGAGGGCGCCGCGCGTGCGCGGCATCTCGAAGCCGAACCCGCCGTCGGCCATGGGCCCGCCGCCCGGCGCCGGCCCGCCGGGCTCGCCCTCGTGGACCTCGGCCTGGGGCTCGAGGAACCGGCGCTCGAGCTCGGCGAAGACGTCGGCCAGGTGGAGGCGGCTCCGCCCCAGAGCCAGGACCGACTGGTCGACGACGGAGACCCCGAGCAGCGTCCTCCTCCCGGTCCCGGCGTCGACCGTGACCTTCACGGGGTCGCCGGGCTTCACCTTCTCGGCGTCGAAGGAGGCGTCGAGGGTCACCGACACGTTGAGCTGGACGTCGAAGGTCACGCTGTCCGCGGCGACCTCGTTGTCCGGGTTGATCTTGTAGGCGACCACCTTCGCCCGGGGCGCCATCTCCTGCGTCACCGCGAAGGAGAACCCCTCCGACTCCGAGGCATCCGAGAGCACCGTGCGCCCGCCGGCGTAGACCTCGTAGTACACCGTGCCGCGGTGGGTCGAGACGGCGGAGAGCTCGAGCACCTCGCCGACCCGCGCGGCCTCGTCGCTCCCGACCCTGGCGAGGGACAGGAAGCTCCCCGAGGGGGAGTAGGCCCCGCCGATCGTGACCCGCGCCGAGGTCGAGTGGCCGGCGAGGCTCGCGCTCGCCGTGACCTCGGCGTAGGAGACGTCCTTGGGCGGCACGAGGGTCAGCGTCCCGTAGCCGCGCGACGTCGCCAGCGTCTCCTGGAGCTCGCCCAGGTTGCGCCCGTCGGCGGCGTAGTAAACCGCCCGCGTCACGACCTCGATCTCGAGCGCGGTCCCGTCGGGGCCCTTCGTGGTGACGAGGACGTCGGCCGCGATCCCGGGCTTGAGGGAGCGCGTGCGCGGGATGAGGCTCAAGACGACGGGCGCCTCGGTGATGGTCAGGACCTCCGTCGTCGCCTGCTTGTGGCCGGTCGAGTCCACGACGCTCACGTCCAGCGTGATGGACCCCTGCCCGCTCGCGCCGGGCGTGCCCGCGACGAAGCCCATGGGGGGCAGCTCGAAGGCGAAGCGGCCGCCCGAGAGCTTGCCCGCCGCCGAGGCGTACTCCTCCCACGACCCGACCCATCGCTTCGCCACGACCGTCGCGTCGCCCTCGACGTCCTTCCCGAAGAAGTACCGCGCCTCGACGGTCCCCTGGACCTTCTCGTCCACGAGGGCCCAGCTCTTCGGGAACGCGGCCTTCAGGTCGAACCGGGGCAACACGTACTCCTCGACGCGCACGTCGCGGACGCTCTCGGCCCCCTCGCTCTTCGCGCGAACCTTCCAGACCCCGTAGTTCACCTCGCGGGCGAGGTCGAGGGAGAAGGCCGCGACGCCGTACTCGTCGGCCGCGAGGCTCTTCCGGTCGATCCGGATGCCCTTCGCGTCGTGGGTGACGACCTCCACCGCTCCCGCGATCGGCCGCAGGCCGTTGTCGAGGAGGAGGACCCGGCCCTGGATCCGCTGGCCCGGCTTGTAGATCGGCTTGTCGGTCTCGATCAAGATCCCCGGCGACCGGGAGACCTCCGTCGAGACCTCGAGGGGCTCGCCGAGGCCGCTCACGGTGGCCCGGATCGTGTAGCTGCCGCTCGGGAGGGCCGGCACGTCGAAGCCGACCCGGGCGTGGCCCGAGGGGCCCGTGGCGCCGGCGTGGAGGGTCCAGGAGGCGGACCCATCGGCCGCGACGAGCTCGACGACGACGGGCCGGGCCGCCGGGGCCCGGGTCACGGCGTCGAACGCCGTCACCGTGGCCGCCGACTTGCCGCCGGCGTAGAGCTTCCGCGGGGCCGTGAGCACGGCCGCGTCGCCGGCCAGGGCCGGCGATGCCGCCGCGAGGGCGAGGGCGATCGCGGCCAAGGCGGGAGCGATCGCCGCGAGGGTGGCAGCGGTGACGAGGGGACGGCACAGGCGACGCACGAGAGGAAGGGCGCGGCGGATCATCGCAGGGGCTCCCGTGAGAAAGGGTGGGCCGAGAAACCAAGTCTCGGTGGGGGACAGGGGTCGGAACTCTTGAAGGACTGCTGCCCGACGCCCTGAGGGATGGCCAGTGTACGCGAGGCGGTAGGGGGTGGCAAGGGGAACATGGGGAACATGGGCCGAGGGGAACGTCCCCTACCTCGCCAGCTCGAGCCTCGCAAGCTCCTCTCGCGTCAGCTCGCGCGGGAGGCGGCGGCGCGCGACGGCGAGGACGTCCACGGGCCACACCCGCGCGGTGCGGTCGTCCGCGCAGGTGACCACCATGGTGCCCCCGGAGTCGAAGGCCGCCCAGAGGACCCTTTCCCCCCGCTCCTGGATACGTGCGAGCCTCTGTCCGCTCGCGGCGTCCCAGATCCCCACGGCAGCCGGCCCGTGGCCCGCGAGAAGGCGGCGCCCATCGGGGCTGAAGGCCGGGGGCTACGCGTCGCGGTGCTCCGCCTCGGCCAGGAGCTGTCCTGTCCGTACGTTCCACATCCGGGCCTTGTGGTCGGAGGCTGTCGTCAGAATGCGGGTGTCGTCCGAGCTGAAGGCCACGGACTCCACCACGGTCCCGTCGTGCGGGAGGGTACAGCTGTCCGTGGGCTCCACCGGCGCCGAAAGGTGCCAGACCTTGGCGGTCCCGTCGTGCGAGCCCGTCACGGCCCAGCGCCCGTCGGGGGTCAAGGCGGCGCACTTGACGGGAAGGCCCTGCCCGGGCCATTCGAGGCTCTCCCCTCTGTGGATTCCAAGCGCAGAAGGTCCCGTCCCTCGATGCGGAGACGAGCCGGGTTCCGCCGGGAGTCCAGGCTACGGACAGGGCCCCAGCGCCGGAGCCTACTAGGAGCGGATAGACGAGTCTTCCCGAGGGGAGATCCCCCCAGACCCCCACGGCGCCGTCCCACGTGCCCGTGGCGAGCCGGCCGCCGTCATCAGGCTTGTTTCAAGACCGGGTAGCACCCGGTTTTGAAACACGCCCGGAGTCCACACCTGACGGCTACGGCCGGCTGTACCTCTACTCGGATGCCGATTGGCCGGCCTACGAGGGCTGCCAGGACGACGGAGAGGCCTTCACCGGCCGCATCTCGAGGTGGGAAGGGAGACTGCGCCGAGAGTCTCCCGGGCTCAACCTACCCCCCAAGCGCCGGACCGGCCGGAGGACACCCTCGAGGGCACGGCAGGGGCAGTCGACGCCGCGGCCCGCGCCCTCACCGTCGCACGGCCGGCCCTCGCTTTCTCGACCCCCGGGGAGAATCCTTGTGTCCAACCGGAAAGATCGGGCTGTTTGCGCGGGGCCTGATACGTGAAGAACCCTTTCGCCAACAGAAAAAAACCCTAAGCAAGGACACATCCCGCGTCAAGGCTCGGGGTAGGCCTGGCGGCGCATGGCCGCGCACCTGGAGCTCCGAGCCCACCTCGAGTCACCGGCCGGGCCGGCTAGGGCGTTCCCGGCGGAGGCCCCGGCGAGGGTCGATGAGGGTCCAGCCCGAGAGGTCCAGGCGGCCCCGGAGGGCCGGGGAAAGAGGGAGCGATCGGAGCTATGGGAGCTATCGCCCCGCCGGGGCCGAGCCCTGGCTGGAGATAGGGCGCCGCATCCTGCATCAGGACGATCTCGACGAACGGAGTGAGCTTTCGGCTCTGGCCCAGCCAGTCGACGAACGCCGCGACCCAGTCCTGGCCTGGCCTTGGCCTTTGGACCGCCTCGATGGCTTGGCGGACGTCGCGCAAGCTGAGGTTCGCCAGGACCTGGTTCGCCAGATCTCCCGTGGCCATGGCGCTGTTCACTCCATGCGACTCCAGGGCCAGGATCAGCGCCTGGCGGATCTCGCCGGCGAGGATCTGCCTGCGTGTCGCGGCGGAGATGTCCTCGTCGCGCAGGATCCTTTGGGCCTCCGCGTCCAGAATGCGGGGGAGGGGGTCGTTGATGAGCTGGCTCGAGCCCAGGACCTCCAGGATGAAGCCAGATGTGAGCTCGCGGTCCTGGGCAAGGAGGGCATACGCCGCTTCATGCGCGGGTCCTGTGTACACGACCAGGCTCGCGCCAGGCTTCTGCCCCAAGAAGGCTTTGATGTGTTGGACGATTCCTCGGTCCCTCAGCGCAGACTCAGACCCGCGCAGCTCGTGGAGGCGTGCCACGCCGCGGACGTATCGCCGCTCATCGAAGGCCGAAGCCTGGAACAGGACGTCCTTGTTCTCCCTCTCGGCGAAGCTGCACTCGAGGCTCGCGTACGTGGCTTCCAGGCTGGGAAGCTCGAGCAAGACCTGGACCTCCTTCTTCGAGACCAGGTACCGCGTCAGCTTGACGCTGCCCTGGAGCCAAGCGATCCAGTTCGGATGCTGAGGGGACATCTCTGTGTCATCAGGTAGGGTCAGGGCGCCGCTCCTGAGCCCCTCGAACCGGCGCCTCCTCTCTTCGAGGTTCCAGCCGTGCACCTGATCGATCAGGAAGCGGACTTCGGCGCGCCGTAGGTCGTTCTCCGACTTGAGCAGCGTCCCGAGCGGCTTGTCCGGGGTTCTGGAGTCGAGATCCAAGACGTCGGCCAGGTCCATCGGCGCCTGCTCCAGGAACACATGGACACGAGCGCCCACGCGCAGGAGCTTCTCGATCTCCGCGATGACTTGATCGACGTCGTCGCGGCCGTGTGGCGTCAGGCACCAGACGATCTTGCCTCGGGTCCGCTCCGGACGGAAGCCGCGGATCACAAGGATCCCGCCAGCGGCTGCGGCGAGCAGGGCGCATGCGACGTAGACCGACACGTGGAGCGCACGAGACGTCCAGGGACGGTGCCTCGCCACCGATCCGCGCTCCCCCACCGACCTGGCAACAGGCTCAAGCGGATCCGCTCCGCGCGCTACGGCATCGAGGCGGGCGGCTCGCAGGTCACCCCGCCTTCGCTTGCGTCCTCGGTGGTTGTTTCGCGGCACTGGGTCCTCGCCAGCGCATAGTGTATCCCCCCGACCGCTGCGACCGGACGACGATCCTCTGGACGAGCTGGAGCTGCGGTCCCCGTGGGGCCGCCCAACGCCCACCGCCTGCGCCCCCCTGCACGCCCTCCCCGCCCGGGGTATCCTGGGCGCGATGGCGCCGGACCCCCGCGACGAGCCCTCTGCACCTTCCGCAGCCTCCGCACCCTCCGCACGAAGCGACGCCGAGCTGGTCGAGGCCACCCGCTCGGGTGACGCCGGGGCCTTCGAGGCGCTCTACCGCCGCCACCGCGACTGGGTCGTCGCGCTCGCGTACCGCTTCTCGGGCGACCGCGAGGACGCGCTCGACGTGCTCCAGGAGACGTTCCAGTACCTGCTCCGCAAGCGGCACCGCCTCGAGCTGCGCGGCCGCATGACGACCTTCCTCTACCCCGTGGTGAAAGCACCTCGCGCTCGCGCGCCGGAGGAAGGCGCGGCGGGAGGCGCCGCTCGAGAGCGTGCCCGAGCCCGCGGCCAGGACGGCCCAAGGCGGGGACCTCGAGGAGGTGTCGCGCCTCCTCGCGGGCCTTCCCGAGGCCCAGCAAGAGGTCGTCCGCCTGCGCTTCGTCGAGGACCTCGAGCTCCACGAGATCGCGGCGGCGCTGGACATCCCGCTCGGGACCGTGAAGTCGCGCCTCCACGCGGCCCTCCAGGCGCTCCGGGAGCGCTGGAAGCGCCGCTGAGGGGAGAATCTTCGAACCTTTTGGCCGGCTCGCGCCCTTCAAGTGACTGCAATGACCCCGCATCGCGAGCCAGCACCCCCGGAGCCCCTCGACCACCTCGACGTCCTCGCCCTGGACGCCCTGCGCTCGGGCCGGGGCTCGGCGGAGGAGCGCGCGCACGCCGAGGCCTGCGGCGAGTGCCGCGAGACGCTCGAGGACCTCGCCGCCCTGGCCGCCGCGCTGAGGTCGGAGCCGGGACCCGCCGTCCCGGTGCCGCCCGAGGTGGACGAGGCGATACTGGCGCTCGGCGCCCGCGAGCTTCGCCGGCGGACGGTCCCGGCCCGAGCGGCCTGGGGCCTCGGGCCCCGGCGCCGCTGGGCCGCCGCCGCGGCCGCCCTCGTGCTCGCGGCGGGCCTCTGGGGCCTGCTCGTCCGGCACGAGGCGCCGGAGGACCTGGCCAGCGCCGGCGTCCGTGCCCGCGACCTCGACCGGAACGGGCGGATCGACATCGTCGATGCCTACTCGCTCGCGCTGCGGCTCCGCTCGGGGGGACCGCAGGACTCGCGGCTCGACCTCAACGCCGACGGCCGCGTGGACGCCCTGGACGTGGACGCCATCGCCCGCGAGAGCGTCTCGCTCGGGAGGAGGAGCCCATGACCGCGCGCTGGCTCCTCGCCTGTGTCCTGCTCCTCCAGGTCGCCCCCGCGCCGGCGCCGCAGCAGGCGCAGCAGCCCCAGCAGCAGCCGCCGCCTCCGCCGGACGGCGGCCGGCTCCGCTTCAGCGCCCTCGACGTGATCGTGGACGCCGGCGCCGCGCAGCTCGCGGCCTACCAGGTCGAGGTCGTGGCGGGGCTGCCCGAGGCGAAGCTCGTGGGCGTCGAGGGCGGCGAGGCGCGAGCGTACGCGCAGGCCCCGTACTACGACCCGGCGGCGCTCCAGGGCGGGCGGGTGATCGTCGCCGCGTTCACGACCGACCCGGACGCGCCCTCGGGGCGCACGCGCGTGGCTCGCCTCCACTTTCAGGAGTCTGCGGCTGCCGAGCTGGAAGCGGCGGAGTATTCGGTGAAGCTCCTGGCGGCCGCGGCGCCGGGCGGGGCGCCCATCGAGGCGCAGGTTTCCATTCAGAGGACAGCAACCGGAGGACAGCGATGAGCCTTTCGATCGCGAGGCGCGGGCTTCCCGCGGTGGTGTTGGCCCTGGTGGCCTTCCTTGCCGGCTGCACGGCCGAGCTTGGCGGGCGCGCGGAGAAAAAACGCTCTCCGGCGCGTGCAGCCGGTCCCGCGGGGCCGGAGCTCTGGATCGTGGAGAGGCCGAGAGCGGCGCCGCCCCCCGGAACGAAATCCTCGGATGCTCCCCTCAGGTCGTACCGCCGGACGGAGGCTGACTCGCCCGGTGGCGATCCCTCCCCCGGCGCCCCGGACCTCCTCCCCCCCGGCGGCGAGCTGCGCGCCCGCCTCGCCGACCGCTCGACCATCGTCCTGCCTCTCAAGCACACCGACGTCAAGGCCGAGGTCGCGGTCTACGTCGCCTCGGTGCGGGTCCGGCAGGAGTACCACAACCCGTACGCCGAGAAGATCGAGGCCGTCTACGTGTTCCCGCTCCCCGACGATGCGGCCGTGACCGGCTTCGTCATGACCATCGGCGAGCGGCAGATCCGCGGCATCGTGCGCGAGCGCGAGGAGGCGCGGCGCATCTACGACGAGGCCAAGCGGCAGGGCTACGTCGCCTCGCTCCTCACCGAGGAGCGGCCGAACGTCTTCGCCCAGTCGGTCGCCAACATCGAGCCGGGGAAGAGAATCGACGTCGACATCACCTACTTCCACGCGCTCCGCTGGAGCGAAGGCGAGTACGAGCTCGTCTTCCCCATGGTCGTGGGGCCCCGCTACAACCCGTGCGGTCACACCCAGGGGATCGGCGCCGTGGCCGCCGGCGCCACGGGCTCCTCGGGCCAGCGGACCGAGGTCGAGTACCTCCGGCCCGAGGTGATCGGCGCCCACGACATCTCGCTCCGGGTGGACATCGACGCGGGCGCGCCCATCGGCGCCATCGCGAGCCCGAGCCACGAGATCCAGGTCACGCGGCAGGGCGAGGGGCGCGCGACGGTAGAGCTGAGCCCATCGGACCGGATCCCGAACAAGGACTTCGTGGTGCGGTACAAGGTCGGGGGCGACGGCATCCGCGCCGCGCTCGCCGCCCACCGGGACGCCTCGGGCGGCTACTTCACGCTCGTCCTCCACCCGCCGCGCGACCTCTCGGAGATCCCGGCCCCGCCGCGGGAGATGGTCTTCGTCCTCGACTGCTCCGGCAGCATGAGCGGCGAGCCCCTCGCCAAGGCGAAGGCCGCGGCGCGGAGCTGCCTCGCGCGCCTCCGGCCGTGCGACGCTTTCCAGGTCATCCGCTTCTCGGACTCGGCCTCGAGCCTCGGTCCGGCGCCCGTGCCCGCGACCGCGGCCAACGTGCGTGCGGGCCTCGACTACCTCGACTCGCTCGAGAGCGAGGGCGGGACGCAGATGCTCTCGGGGATCCGGGCCGCGCTCGACTTCCCGCACGACCCGCAGCGGTTCCGCATCGTGGCCTTCCTCACCGACGGCTACATCGGGAACGACCGGGAGATCCTGGGCGAGGTCAAGAGGCGCGCCGGCGCCGCGCGGCTCTTCAGCATGGGCGTGGGCAGCTCCGTCAACCGCTACCTCCTCGAGGGCATGGCGCGCCTCGGCCGCGGCGCCGTCGCCTACGTCGGCCCCGATGAGCCCGACGCGCGGCTCGTGGAGGGTTTCTTCCGCCGGGTCGAGCACCCGGCCATGACCGACATCCGCCTCGAGTGGAGCGGCGTCGCGGTCAGCGACGTCTACCCCCGCGAGGCGCCGGACCTCTTCGCCGGCCGGCCGGTGGTGCTTACGGGACGCTTCCAGGGGGCGGGGAGGGCCGCGCTGCGCGTGGTGGGCAACGTGGGAGGCAAGCCGCGAGAGATCACGGTCCCCCTCGACCTCGAGCGGCCCGACCTCCGCCACCCGGCCCTCGCGAGCCTCTGGGCGCGCTCGCGGATCGCGGACCTCGCCGACCGGGCGACCTGGGCCCCCTACCCCGGCGAGGAGGCCGCGGCGATCCGCCATGTCGCGCTCGAGTACGGCCTGGTCTCGGACTACACGTCGTTCGTGGCCGTCGACTCCCTCGAGCGCACCCGGGGCGACCACGGGACCACGGTGATCGTGCCCGCCGACATGCCCAGGGGCGTGCGCTACGAGACGACCGTGGGGGAGCGGTGAGGGGGCTGGAGGCCGGCAGGGAACAGCCCGGGGCAGTGACGAGCCCTTGCCCCCCGCCGGGGGCTCGGTTCACTTGCGGGGCCCGGCCTCCACCCCGCGGGCGATCTCCTCGAGGAACCGCCGCTCCTCCTCGTCGAGCTGGTCGAGGAGGCCCTTCTCGCGCAGGTCGAAGGAGCGGCGCGGGATGCCGTCGGGACGGCCCCGCTCGTCGCCGTTGTGGAGGCACCAGCCGGCGGCGCCGCCCTGGAGGGCGCGCCGGAGGTCCTCGAGGAAGTCCTCGGCCCGCGGCTGCCAGCTCCCGAAGCCGCGGCGGAAGGGCTCCTGATAGTGGACGGGGGCGATGCGGCCGAGCTCGCGCATGGCGGCCAGGTACTCCTTCGTCCTCGACGCCGTCTCGCCCGGCGAGCCCGCCTCGCGCGGCCGGTGGGGGCTCAGGAAGTCGACCTTCACGCGGTGGAGGTAATCGCGGAGCTCATCGCGCGGGATGTCCCCGGCGTGCGATGCCGTCACGAGGAGCCGCGGGTCCAGCCGGCGCGCCGCCTCGCGCAGCTCCGCGAGGTCCTCGAAGGACGTGAAGCGCCGGTCGCGGATGTTCCGCTCGTTCGAGAGGTCGGGGTACCAGTTCCGCCGTCCCCGGAGCGCCTCGACGAGGGTCTCGACGCCGCGGCGGTGCGCCTCGAGGCTCTGGAGTCGCGGCGGGCCGGTCACGCCGTTCCCGCGGGAGAGGGTCACGTCCACGACCATGCCGAGGCCGTCGCAGGCCGCGACGAGCCGCCGTAGGCGCTCGAGGTAGGGCTCGCGGGGGTTCCCTTCGCCGTCCACCGCCGAGACGTCCTCGCCGAAGGCGCCCCAGGTGGCCCAGACGCGGACCCAGTTGAAACCCAGGCCCCGCAGCTTGGCGAGCTCGTGCCGCAGGGCCGCCTCCGGTGCGCCGAGCGCACCGTAGAGGCTGCACCCGAGGAGGAAGGCAGGCGCGCCGTTCAAGGTGAAGCTCGTCCCCTGGACCCCGAGCTCCGTGCCGCGGGCGGCCTCGACCATGAGGCGCGCCGCGCGGTTCAACCGGCTCGCCGGGTTGCCCGGCGTCGCGTCGTGGTCGTCGATGGAGGAGTCGTTCCACGCCACGATGAGGTCGAGGCTCGGGATCACCCAGAGTGCGCGCATGCCGCCGTGGCCGCTCGCCACGAAGGCGTCCTCGGGCGCGGCGGCGAAGAGCCTCCGGCCCGGGTTGATCCACCAGTTGAAGCTGTAGACGCCCGGCCCCACGGGCGTGATGTTCCTCGAGCCGCCGATCGACCGCTGGCCGGGCAGCATCGCGCCCTCCTTCCCCGACGTGCGGGGCAGCTCCGCCGGCACGGGGCTCGAGAGGGCCGTCTCGACCAGCTCCCGCCGCAGCACCTGCCGGCCCCTCCACCGCCCGCCGCGCAGGTAAAGGAGCCCGAAGCGCGCGAGGTCGCGGACCGAGACCGCGAGGCGTCCGGGCCGGTCCTTGGGCCCGAAGGCCTCGAAGGTGAAGGGGTCCTCGAAGCCGAGCGGGCCGGCGAGGCGCGTCTTGAGGACGGCGGTCCCGTCCTCGCGGAAGACCTTGGCCGTGAGCGTGTCGTAGTAGAGCGCGAGGGCGAAATCGTTGTAGGAGTAGGCCGCCCCGGGCGCCTCCTCGAGCCCGTAGCCCGAGGTCTGCGAGGCGAGGTGGCGCCAGGTGATGCCGGCGTCCTTGCCCGTGAGGCGAGGCTCGACCTCGGACACGCGGTCGTCGGGGCTCCGCAGCTTCCCTTCCTGCACCGCGAGGAGGAGGATCGTGCTCAGGACGGGCTTCATGGCCGAGGCGATGTGGCTCGACTTCGCCGCGTCGCCCCAGGCGTAGGCGAGGTGCCCGTGGCGGGCGACGACGCCGCGGCCTCCGACGTGATCCCGGAGCTCATCGAGCTTCGAGCGCGAGAGCCCGAGCTCTTCCGGCGGCCGCGCCTCCCAGGTCGTCCCGGGAAAGACGGGCCCAGCGGCGGGCGGGGCGGCGAGTGCGGTCGCGACCAACGAGGGAGCGTTCACCGCGACCAAGGCGGGAGCGACCGCGGCAAGCAGGCACGGCGTGAGGCGGCTCATGCAGCGCAGTATGCGCGGGGCCGGGGCGGGGCACAAGCGGGGCCGCTCGCCTCGTCGGAGGGCTCTGGCTGCCGGCCCGGGTGCCTACCGATCTCAGAGGATGTCGTCCAGGGTCAACGAATGGTGGAAGTACTGGGCGTCGGCGAGGGCCGGAGTCGGGCCGCGGAGGCTGATGAGGGCCTTCTCGAGCGTGTGGCCCGCGGGAAGCCGCAGGAGCCGGCATTTCCTCTCGACCTCCGGAATGACCTTCGTCTCGATGGGCTCGTCGTGGTACTTCAGCTCGCAGAGGGTGACCACACGGTCCGATCGCCGGAAGAGGAGATCGATCTGGAACCGCTCATCGGCGCGCTGGAAGTAGGGCGCCGCGTCGAGGACCTGATCGCCGAAGCCCATGGCCTCGGCCAGGAGCCCCGCGTTCTTCAGGCAGAAACGCTCGAACGCGAGCCCCAGCCAGGTCGCCAGGCCTCCGCGCGCGATCCGCGCGAACACGTTCTTGCCCAGTCCCGACGCGATGCCTCTCAAGTTGGGGGCGATGTGCTTGAAGTAGAAGCTCAAGTACTCGTCCACGAGGCCGTACTTCTTGTCCTTGGCGTTTGCGCCCCGATCGAAAGGCTGGTAACAGCGGAGGATCTCGGCGTGCTCGAGGTTCTGGAGGTACTTCTTGAGGCCCCCCCCGGAGGGGAGCCGGAGCTTCCTCGAGATCTGGTCGAGAGAGAGGATCCCACCTTCGAGGAGTCTGACGATCCTGAGGTACGTCTGGTGCTCTCGGAACTGGCTGTAGAAGATCCGCTCGAACTCACGGACGAAGAACCCGCCGGGGGAGAAGCCGAGGCGCGTGATGTTCTGCTCGAAGGACTCCTCCAGGTCGATCTCCTCCAGGTACCTCGGGACGCCGCCCAGGACGAGGAGGTAACGCAGGATCTCGTCCTTGCTCCGTTTCCTGCGGAAGAGGA
>JACQVW010000312.1 GCA_016209535.1 Planctomycetota bacterium
CTCGAGGCTGGTACGGGTGGCGGTGACCGCGCGAGGCGCCCGCCGAGCGCGCGACCCGACAGCAGGGACCCCAACCGAAACCCTGGACCCGCCGCCCCCGCCATCACCGCCGCCCCCACCATCACCGCCGCACCCGCTCGCACCGCCGCCGCCGCCACCGCAGTCCTCGCGCTCGCCCTGGCGCTCGCGCTCGCCCGCGAGGCCGCGGCGGTCTCCCCGACGGCGGACGAGCTCGCCGAGGCCCGGCGGTGGGCGGAGGCGCGGCTCGGCGGGGTCGAGCCCGCCCTGCCGGTGGGCCCGTGCCTCGTCGTCCTCGCGAACAACGACCCGATCCAGAGGAACGGCCGCCACGACCGGCCCTTGAAGCTCGGAGGCGCCGCGTACCGCCGCGGGATCTACTGCCACGCCTCGAGCAAGATCCTCGTCCGCCTACCGGGCCCGGGGCAGCTCTTCACGGCGCTCGCCGGAGTCGACACGAACGAGCAGACCTCGGGCGGCCGCGGGAGCGTGGTCTTCTCGGTCTCGGCCGGGAGCAAGGAGGCTTTCCGCTCGGGCGTCGTGCGCGAGGGCATGCCCGCCGTGCCGGTCTCGGTGGACCTCGGCGGGGCGACGGAGCTCACCCTCGAGGTCGGCGACGGAGGCGACGGCATCTCCTGCGACCAGGCCGACTGGGCCGAGGCGAAGGCCTCCATCGCGGGGGGCCGCGAGGTCTGGCTCGCCGAGCTTCCGTCGATCGACCTGCGTCGCGGCCCGCCGCAGACCGAGCCGCCCTTCTCGTTCGTCTACGGCGGGAAGCCCTCGGCGGAGCTCCTCCGGAGCTGGAAGGTCGAGCGCGCCTCGAGCCCCATCGACGAGCGGCGCCTCCGTCGCACGCTCGTCTACTCCGACCCGGCGTCGGGCCTCCAGGTGCGCTGCGAGGCGGTCGAGCACCTCGACTTCCCCACGGTCGAGTGGACCCTCCACCTCAAGAACGCGGGGTCCGAGCCCACGCCGATCATCGAGGGCGTGCAGGCCCTCGACGTGCGGTGGCGCCGCGGCGGCCTCGGCGGCTTCGTCCTCCACCACGGCGTGGGCTCGCTGGCCAACGGGAACGACTACGGCCCCCTGGAGACGCCCCTCGGCGCGGGCGCGACGAAGCGCATCGCCGGCGCCGGCGGCCGCCCTTCCAACAGGGACATGCCGTTCTTCAACCTCGAGGGGGCCCGTGAAGGCGTCATCGTCGCGGTCGGGTGGCCCGGCCAGTGGGCGGCCGAGCTCCAGCGCGACGGTGCCGACGGGGTTAGCGTGCGCGCCGGCCAGGAGCTGACGCGCTTCGCGCTCCTCCCCGGCGAGGAGGTCCGCACGCCCCTGATCGTCCTCCAGTTCTGGCAGGGCGACCGGATCCGCGCCCAGAACGTCTGGCGCCGCTGGATGCTGGCCCGCTCCGTTCCGCGCCCCGGCGGGAAGCTCCCGCCGCCCCAGCTCCTCGCCTCGAGCTCGCGCGCCTACGAGGAGATGATCGGCGCGAACGAGGCGAACCAGATCCAGCACATCGACCGGTACCTCGAGGAGGGGATCCGGCTCGACTACTGGTGGATGGACGCCGGATGGTACGTCAACGCGACCGGTTGGCCCAACGTCGGGACCTGGGACGTGGACCCGAAGCGCTTCCCGCGGGGGCTCCGGCCCATCAGCGACCACGCGCACTCGAGGGGCGTGAAGATCCTCGTCTGGTTCGAGCCCGAGCGCGTCACCGCGGGCACGTGGCTCGCGGTGAACCACCCCGAGTGGGTCCTGGGCGGCGCCGGGGGCGGCCTCTTGAACCTCGGGAACGCCGACGCGCGCCGGTGGCTCACGGAGCACATCGACCGCCTCCTCACCGAGCAGGGGATCGACCTCTACCGCCAGGACTTCAACATGGACCCGCTGGGGCACTGGAGGGCGAACGACGCGCCCGACCGGCAGGGCATCACCGAGATCCGCCACGTCGAGGGGTACCTCGCCTACTGGGACGAGCTGCGGCGGCGCCACCCCGACATGCTCATCGACACCTGCGCCTCGGGCGGCCGCCGCAACGACCTCGAGACCCTGCGCCGCGCGGCGCCTCTCTGGAGGAGCGACTACGCCTTCGAGCCCGTGGGGCACCAGTGCATGACCTACGGGATCTCGCTCTGGATCCCGTTCCACGGGACGGGGACCGTCGCCACCGCGAACGCGCCGTACTACGGCGGCGGCCACACGCCCGTCGAGCCCTACGCCTTCTGGTCCAACGCGGCCCCGAGCCTCGGCTGCGGGTTCGACGTGAGGGTGAAGGAGATCGACTACGCGGCGATCCGGAAGCTCCTGGCGCAGTGGAGGGCGATCGCGCCTTCGTACTACGGCGACTTCTACCCGCTCACCCCCTGGTCGCGGGACGACGCGACGTGGATCGCCTGGCAGTTCCACGTCCCCGAGTCCGGCGAGGGCTTCGTGCAGGCCTTCCGCCGCGCCGGCAGCGTCTTCCGCGCCGCCGACCTGAGGCTGCAGGGCCTCGAGCCCGACCGAGAGTACGCCTTCGGCGAGCCCGGCGGCGGAGAGACCGCGCGGTTCGCGGGCCGCGAGCTCCTCGAGAAGGGCCTCCCGGTGACGATCGCCGAGCGCCCGGGCGCGGCGGTGATCGCGTACAGGAGGGTGCGGTGAGGGGGGGCGGGTCTCGATCTCGAGCCGAGGCGCCCCGGGGCCCGCAGGCCTTCCCTTCTCGCCCCTTCCCCGATACAAGTGGATGTGGGTAGAGAAGTGTCGAGGCCAACGGTCCGTTGAAAAACCGCTTTCGCGCGGCGGAGTCCGCGCAGAGGGAGGGTTCATGTCCCAACGCCAGCTTCTCTCATCGTCTCGGGCTCGGCCCACGGTGCGGCGTCCGTCCTGGGCCTCGGCGCTCGTCGCCCTGGCCCTTTGCCGGCTGCTTCCTGCGGAGAGCCTCGTCCAGAACCCGAGCTTCGAGCTCAACTTCAACGAGACGTGGCCCCACTACGGGCCCGTCGACGCCTGGACGGTCGCCGGCGGCACCGGCGTGAACCAGGCGGACGGACCGTTCCACAACGTAGGCACCGCGGTCCCCGACCGCGATCGGATCGCGTTCCTGCAGGGGAGCGGGACCCTGTCGCAGGCGATCGTCGGGCTGACCCCCGGCAAGCGGTACTGGATCCAGCTCCACTACGACGCGCGGGCGTGCTGCGGCGGCACGATCCGCTCCATCCTCGTCAAGTGGAACGGCGAGCCGCTGGACAACATCGCGAACGTGGTGCCCGCCGGGGGCGCGAGCCCGTCCTACGCGTTCCAGAACGTCCCCTTCACGCCGGAGGCCGACGCAGGGACCTTGACCTTCGAGACCGTGATCGACGGGGACGCGACCGCGCTCTTCGACGCGGTCACCATCGTCCAGCGCGACGAGGGGAACGTGGTCGTCGCCAACCCGAGCTTCGAGGCGAGCGGGCCGCCGACCGCGGACATCGCATTTCCGCCCGGAGCGCACTCGGGGGAGCTCTTCACGCCGGAGGACCAGGGGCCGGCGAACCTGGCGGGCTGGACGGCCGCGGGCGACTACGGGATCAGCCTGACGGGCGGCATCTACGCCGACAACGGGGCCATCCCGGACCAGGACCTGGTGGGCTTCATCGACGGGCCCGGCTCGCTCAGCCAGACGATCTCGGGCCTCGCTCCCGGGACCGCGTACGATCTGAGCTTCGCCTACAACGCGAGGACCGGGAGCGCGCCGCACCTCGAGGTGAGGGTCGGAGAGGCTGTGCTGTCCGAGGAGGACGTCAGCCCCGTCGGCGGAGACAACCCGTACCACCGGAAGACGGTGAGCTTCGACGCCGCCGAGGCCACGGCGACGATCGCGTTCGCCCAGACGCTGGAAGGGCAGACGCTGCTCCTCGACGACGTCCGGGTCGTGGGGCGAGTCGCCCCGGAGCTGCCGCCCTTGAGGTTCGCGCCGGCGGCGGTGGAGATTGGCCCGACCCTGCGCGCCGCGATCGAGCTCACGGTTCCCGCGGAGCTCCTCGAGCGCCAGGCCGTCGGCCTCCAGCTCGCGATGGACCGGCCGGAGAGGGCGCAGCTCATGGTCGCCGATGAAGCCGGCATCCTCACCCTGCTCTTCGAGCAGGGCGGGAGCAACGTCCAGTCCTTCGAGGTGGAAGGGGTGAGCATCGGCACGGCGAGCCTGAGCGTCTTGAACCTCGCGGACTTCCCGGGCTTGAAGTCGCCGCAGGCGGTGAGCGCCGAGGTCACGAGCTCGTTCGTCCGCAACGCGAGCTTCGAGGGCTCGCCCGTGCCGCCGGGCCCCGGCTACGGCCCGATCCTCGGCTGGGCGGGGGGCTCGGGGCTGAACGGGGCCGGCGGCCCGTTCGCCGACAACGGCATCGTTCCGGACCGCTCGCAGGTGGCCTTCCTCCAGGGCGCGGCGGCGCTCTCCCAGGAGGTCGTCGGCTTGACGCCGGGGAAGGGCTACTGGCTGCAGCTTCGGTACAACGCCCGGGCCTTCGGCGGCACGGCGATCGACCTCTCGGTCGTCTTCGACTCCGCCGAGATCCAGAGCCTTCCGGGGATCGTGGCGGTGGGCGATGCCCCCTACTCGTTCGCCAACATCGTCTTCGTGCCGGCCCGGTCGTCGGGCCTCCTCGAGCTCCGGACCTCCGTGGCCGCGGGCGTCGATGCGACGCTGCTCCTCGACGCCGTGAGCATCGTGCAGCGGGAGCCCGGCGAGGTGGTCATCGAGAACCCGAGCTTCGAGGCGAGCGGCAGCCCCGTGGGCGTCGGCTACATCGCAGGGCCCATCGCCGGCTGGAGCGGCGGCTCCGGGATCAACATCGGCATCCAGCCCTTCGGGCCGTTCACGGACAACGGCGCCGCGCCGGACCAGGACCGCGTGCTCTTCAAGCAGGGCCCCGGGACCCTCGGCCAGCGCATCCTGGGGCTGACGCCGGGCGAGGAGTACACGTTGACCTACAGCATGAACCGCCGCCTCTGCTGCGAGCTCCCCTCGTTGATCCACAGCGTGAGCCTCGGCGAGCAGATCCTGATCACCGACCAGGAGGTCTTCCCCGCCGGCCTCGCGGGCGAGGCCGTCCCCTACACCGAGCAGTCCGTGCCGTTCGTGGCCACGAGCGAGGAGGCGGACCTGGTCTTCGCGCTTTCGGTCGTCGGCGACGCGACCTTCCTGATCGACGACGTCCGCATCCGGCCGGGCGAGGCCCCGCCGCGGGAGGTCTGTGACAACGGGGCGGACGACGACGGCGACGGCAAGGCCGACTGCGCCGACCAAGACTGCGCCGCGGCCGCAGCGTGCCAGGGGCCGCGGTTCCACCGCGGCGACGCCGACCAGAACGGCACCTTGCAGCTCACGGATGCCGTGCAGGTGCTCGGGTACCTGTTCCTCGGCATCCCGACGAAGGTCCCGGACTGCCTCGACGCGGCCGACGCGGACGACAACGGCCAGGTGCAGCTCACCGACGCGGTGCGGATCCTCGGCTTCCTCTTCCTCGGCCTCGGCCCGCCGGCCCCGCCGGGCCCGCCGCCGGAGGCCTGCGGCGCGGACGTCGAGCCGGACCCGTTCGATCCGTGCAGCTACGACCCGGTCCGGTGCCAGTGACGACCCGGTGACTGGCACGGCATCAGGATCACGCCTTCCGGATTCTCCCTGAGAAAGGAAGCTCGAACCAGTCGCCTCTCCGAGCGTCCCGCACGGCGTCCTTCACGCCGTCCCAAACCGCGATCAACCTCGCCGCCTGTAGCATCAGGCGCTGGTTCCCCCAGCCCTTCGATAGCCATACGGTGACAAACCCCGAGTCCCGCAGGACCTTCCTCTGCTGCGGAACCCTCCAGACCTGATCGATCGTGACGATGACCCAGTCGCCTCCCGAGGATACGAGACCCTTGATCCAAGCTTCCTCGCTGGCGTTCTCGGGGAAGAGGTCCCGCAAGTGGGAGATCTCCGACTCCCCGTCGAGGGCCTTCAGCGCGTGGACGATCCTCGGGGTGAGGCAATTATCGAAGAAGAACCTCAAGCAGCGAGGCTCCTCGCCGTGAGGCTCCTCTCGAACTCAACCGCGTCCCGGACGGCGGCCCTGTCGATCTCGTACCACATCGCCACTCGGTCGATAGAACCTTCCACCTGGACGGCCTTGGCGAGGATGCTCGTCGGGATCCCTTCCTTTTCCACGATGGGCTTTCCGAAGCTTCGGGTCGGATCCAGGACGACGGCATGACCATGACCCATGGGCCACCAGCGTCGAGGGAACTGGCCCTGAAAATCGACCCCCCGGAGGAAGGGGGCGATGATCCTCTCGAAGTACCTCTGCGAAGAGAGGAAGCTGTAGATCTTGCCCTGGACCTCCAGGAAGATCTCGCGGCCGTCGGTCTTGAACTGGATGGTGCAGAAGGGATGGGTGACCTCGAGCCTCTCGCGGGCTGCGTCTTCGACGTCCCGGAGAGTTCTCCAGGGCACACCCAGCTTCCGGAAGGCATCGATGTACCGTACCTCCTGGAGGTCGAGAAAACCGAGGGCTGCAGACCCCTGGACAGGGGGGATCTCTCCTTTCCAGACCGGGGGGGAGTACCTCCTCCCGGACTTCGATGCAAATCCATAGCCGCCCAGCCAGCGGCCGATCCTCCCTCTCGTGACCCCGGTCAGACGGGAGGCTTCCGGGATGCTGTAGATCCCCACCCCGAGCAAGTTCGCGGTCGCCTCCTTCTTCATGTCGAGCCCTCCTGTTGGCTTATCGATCCATTCCGGAGAAGGGTGAAGCCTTCGCATCGCCTAGCTGTCGGTGCTCGCAAGGACGAGAGCATTCTAACTTCCGCCGATAGGGAGAGGGAAGCGGAAGGCGGCCGGCCGTGGTACAGGGGGCTCGAGGTGCCTCCTCGGCGAAGCGGCGGAGAAGGTCTGCATCACGGCGCGGTCAGCCGAGGGAACATGGCCACGTTGAGCTGCGGGTAGATATCCATCAAGAAAAGGGTTCCGTCCGGGCCCACCGCGGCGCCCTGGATGTAGTCCAGGCGGTAGCTCTGGCCGCGCACGTAGAGGTGGCGGTGGGCCGCGTCGTCGAGGTCCAGCGGCCTCGCGACGCCGAGGTCCGCCACGTCGCGATCTCCGGGGTCGAAGCGCAGGACGTGGAGCTCGTCTCCGTCGGTGAGCACGGGGAAGTAGAGGCGCCCGTCCTTCCCGAAGACGGCCGCGTGGATGTCGAGGTTCTTCCGGCCCTCCGGGACAGCCGGCGCCGCGTTGCGCACCGTGACCTCGCTCCCGGCCCGCTCGACGTCGAACTCCATCACGAACGGGTGGCCGCCGGTGAGGCCGTAGAGCCGGCTGGGGGCGCCCGCTTTCGGGCGCGGCTCGATCGCGACGACGTAGGGCGGCGCGTAGCCGCCCGCGCCCTCGACCGCCACCCGCAGCTCCTCGACGAAGTCCTTCTCCGGATCGTACCGGCAGAGCGTCGACTCGCGGCCGACCGTGTAGAGGACGCCGCGATCGTCCAGTGCCGCGTAGCGGCAGCTTGAGCCGAGGTTGCCGAGGTCCGTCGGCGTCCCCGCCGCCAGGTCGTAGCAGAGGAGGTGGTTCTTGGGCTCGCTCTTCAGGTACACGCGCCCCCGCGCCTCATCGAGGAGGCACCAGATGAGCCCCTCGCCGCGCAGGGGGATCCCGAGGTCGCGCACGACGGCGGTCTTCGTGTCGTAGGCGCACAGGTGGCCGCCGGGGTAGCCGGCGGCGTCCTCGTGCTCGGGACGGGTCTCGAAGACCTCATGACCCTGCTTGGAGGCGAAGTAGAGCTTGCCGTCGCTCGAGACGGCCATCTTGGCGTGGATCTTCGCCTGGGTGCGGATCCCGGAGAGGCGCTCGCCGGTGATCTCCCCGAGGTCGGCGACCTTCCGCACGACGCGTTTCTCGGGGTCGAGCTCCAGGAGCCACGCGTAGCCGCCGTAGCGGGCCGCGCCGAAGTAGACCTTGCCGTCCGGGGCGGCCACGATGGCCGTGTAGCCCGAGCCCTCGGTGGTGCTGCCCGCCGGGGCGAAGACGACGTGGCAGTCGAGCGGCTTGTCGGGCGCGGCGAGAAGGGCCAGGTGGGGCAGGAAGGCCAGGAGGGCCAGGAGGGGCAGGAAGGCCAGGAGGGGCAGGTGGGCCAGGAGGGCGAGAGGGTTCATCGCTTCACTCGATCCTGTAGATGACCAGCCGCGCGATGCGGTCGAGCTCGCCGGCGTAGACCGTGCCCGCGGCGCCGGCGATCACCGCCCCGAAGCCTTCCATGCTGAGGCCCTGCCCGGCCCGCGGGATGCCCCCCAGCGTGAAGCCTCCGCCCTGCGGGTCGAAGCGCACCTCCCGCGGCATGCCGCCCCGCTCGCCGGCGATGGCGCAGAGGCGGCCCGAGGGCGCGACCACGAGGCCGTCGAAGCCGCCCTGGCGGATGGGCTTCCCCAGGTTGACGACGGCGCCGCTCGCCGGGTCGAAGAGGAAGAGGTAGCCGTCGGAGGTGCCGCCGTAGATCCGGCCGTCCGGCCCGACCGCCGCCGCCTCCAGGCTCGCCCAGGACTCCCGGCCCGGCAGGGCCGGAAGCCGCGCCGCGAGCGGTGAGAGCGACCGCGACGCGGGGTCGTAGCGGTAGAGGACGCCGTCCTTGCCGCTCGTGTACACCGCGCCGTCGCCGCCGCTCACGAGGGCCCGCGCCACCTGGCGCGGCGCGCCGTCCTCGAACGTGCGGTGGCCCGCGATGGCGCCGAGGTCGCGGAGCTTCCCGGTCTTGCGGTCGCAGGCGAAGAAGTGCCCGTCGGGCCAGGTGAGGCCCACGACCTCGTCGCTCTTCTCGGAGCGCGCGAGCGAGTAGATCCCCTGCCCCGGGACGGGGGCGCCGAGGTCCCCTTCGCCGCCGGACCCCCGTGGAGCCGGAAGCGGAGGAGCCGGCCCACGGCCTCGGCCGCTGGTTTCCGCCCGAGGCCGGTGGGGTCGCGCTGGGTGCCGGCGAGGACCTCGTCGACCGGAACGCCCGCGTCGACCGTATCGACGGCGGCCACGAGGCCGAAGGAGAAGCCCGCGCCGTCCTCGAGGCGGTGGAGGTCGGAGAGGGCCTTGGTCGCGGGGTCGTAGGCGAAGAGGTGGCCCGCCAGGCCCGTCGTGACGCCGAGGACCTTCCCGCGGTGGAGCGCGAGCCCGACCACCGCGCGCTCGTTGGCCGGCAGGACCGCGAGGGGGACCTCCCCGGCGAAGGTGAAGATGGGGCCCGGAGCGCCGCCCTCCGGGCTCGCGATGCTCGCCATCGCCGGGAAGAGGAGGATTGCAAGCATGGGCGAGATCCTACCATAATCCTCCGAGCTCCAAGGACTCCTTCGAGAGGGTCTTCGATGCCCGAGATGCCCATCGCCACGAGCGACAGCGATCTGTCTTGCACCCGGCGGCCTGCCTGCCTCTCGGCGCTCCTGCGGCGGGAGGGCGCCTGAGCCGTGGCCGAGCTCCTCTCGCTGGCGGCCGTCATCGCTGCGCTGTCGGGCCAGCCGGCCGCGTCGGTCGTTACCGTCCAGGTCCAGATGCGGTCGAGCGCCGAGCGCGAGCGTCTGGCTCGCGACCGCTTCGTGGTCCACGACCTGCAGGCGGGCGCGCTGCGGCTGGCCCGCTCATACCTCCTCTCGCACGCCCTCGGGAAAGGCTTCCGGGACACGGACCCGCTGGAGGGAGAAGGCGCGGCCCGCGTCGGCTTCGATCTCTGCTCGAGCGCCGTGCGCGGCGCGATCCTCTACGTCTTCGGCGAGGCCGGCGGCGGCGCCCTCGAGGTGAACGGGCAGGCGGTCGAAGGCCCGAACCGGCGAGGGCACGTGGGCTGGGCGGGGCGGGAGGTCCCCGCGTCCGCCCTGCGGCAGGGCGAGAACCTCCTCACCTTTCGCGGCGGGTCGCTGACCATCGACCGCTGGGCCGCGGGAGGCCGGAGCGCCCGCAGCTTCGATGGCGGCAGGACCTTTCGCACCGGGGCGCTGGGCCCGGCGGGAGACGTCCCCGGCGAGTACCTGGTGCGCCTCCGCGTCCTGGGCCATCCGCCGGAGGGCCACGTGCTCTCGCCGGTGATCGACCTCCGGGAAGCGGCGGCGGAAGGGCCCGTCGTGCCCATCGTGCGCCCCGTATCGCTCCTCCTCCAGGCCAGGGAGCTCAAGCCCGAGGGCACGGAGGTCGCCTACGACGTCCGCTGGGGGACGCGGCGGGCCGTCTCGGCCCCCGCCTGGACCGACTGGGCGCCCGTGGAGCCGGGCCGCGAGACCCGCGTCCCCGAGGACCGTCCGCGGAGCCCGCTCTCCTTCGTCCAGTGGCGCGCCGCGCTGCGCACCTCGCGCGCCGACCGCACGCCGGAGGTCGCGGAGGTGAAGCTCGAGGTCCGGGCCGAGCTCGAGCGGCCCGCCACGCAAGGCATCCGGGGGATCGCGTACTCGCGGCCGCAGCTCGATCCCACCTTCTACCCCTTCGCCCACGAGAGCGACTCGCCGCGGGTCCGCCACCTGCGGGAGAAACACCGGTTGCGTGACGCGGTGGCCCGCGGGGCGACGGAGCTGGACCGCCAGTCGGAGCTCCGGGTGTGGGTGGGGGACGCGTGGGTCGAGAGCTGGGAGACGGGCAAGCTCCACTACATCCCGCCCTGGGACGCCCTCGAGATCCTCGAGCTCGCGCCCCGGGGGCTCTGCATGGGCATGTGCACCCACAAGGGGGCGACCTTCGCCCAGGCCGCCTGCGCCGTGGGCTACAACGCCCGCGTCTTGATCGTCACCGGCCACTGCCTCGCCGAGGTGTGGTCGAACGAGCTGGGGAAGTGGATCCTTCAAGACCCGGGGCCTGGACTCAACCCGGAGCGGACGCGGACTCTCACCTGCCGCTACGACGTGGGGGGGGCTCCCGCCAACGCCCTCGATGTCCTGCGAGCCGGCGCCGGGCAGGTGGCGGCGGTGCCGCACCCGCGCGATGCGGGCCAGCGCGACACCGCCGGAGTGTGGTGCGGGACTTACGACCGCTTCGGGATCCCGCTCCGGAACGACCACTTGAGCCGGCCGGAGCCCGCCGAGCAGGAGCACGGCTTCAGCCACTATCGCTACGATGGCTACCTCTGGTGGTCGGACGACCTCGACGAGCCCCGCTACGGCGAGTACTCCTTCCTCTCGAACCGCGCCGCCGACTTCTACCCTGTCCTCAACACGGTGCGCATCGACCTCGGCGAGGAGGCGCCGGGCGTCCTGCGGGTGGAGCTGTCCTCCGAGACCCCCAACCTGGCGCGCTACCGGGTGCGGGTGGACGGTGGGGACGAGACCGCGGCCGCGGCGGACACCTTCTCCTGGCGCCTCCATGCCGGCGAGAACCGCCTCGAGGCGGCGGCCGAGAACGCCTTCGGCGTGAGGGGGCCCGTGCAAAGGGTCGTGCTTGCCTATCAGGGCCCTTAGGAGGTCGAGACCATGCCGGATCCACCGCTCCAAGCCCGCTCGCCCGCCGCGCTCGCGGCCCTCGCGCTCTCGGCCCTCGTGCTCTCGGCGCTCGCGACGAGCGCGTCGCTCCTCCCGGCTGACGCGCCGGCCGCGAAGGGCAAGTGGTACGCGTTGGCCTACCGGCGTGCCGTCATCGACATGCACATCCCCGACTGGGACGAGAAGTTCCTGAGCGAGGTCGACCCGGACCAGTACGTGGACATGCTCGTGCGCTCGCGTGCCCAGTCCATCGTGCTCTACGCGCAGTCCCACGTCGGGCTCTTCAACTACCCGACGAAGGTGGGCGCCCAGCACAAGGGGCTCAAGGGCCGCGACCTGGTGCGCGAGCTCATCGACCGCTGTCATTCGAAGGGCATCGCCTGCGTCCTCTACACGAGCCTCATCCACGACCGCTGGGCGTTCGACGAGCACCCCGAGTGGCGCATGAAGCACCCCGACGGCCGCGAGTACGGCGCGGGGAGCCGCTACGGCGTCGTCTGCCCCAACTCGCCCTACCGCGACTACGTCCGCGCCTGGGTCGAGGAGATCTGCGGGCGCTACGACTTCGAGGGCATCCGCTTCGACATGACCTTCTGGGTCGGCGTCTGCTACTGCGAGCACTGCAAGCGCCGCTGGGCCGCCGAGGCCGGCGGCGACGACATGCCGACCACCGTCGACTGGCTCGACGAGCGCTGGGTCAAGCTCCAGCGGAAGCGCGAGGAGTGGCTCGCCGACTTCGCCGCCGTCGCGACGGGCGCGGTGCGCCGGCTGAAGCCGTCCGCGACGGTGGAGCACCAGGCCTCCACTTTCCCCCTCAACTGGACCTTCGGCGTGGCGCAGCCCCTCGTCGAGCAGAACGACTTCCTCCAGGGCGACTTCTACGGAGACCAGCTCCAGGGGTCCTTCGTGCGGAAGCTCCTGAGCGAGCTGTCGCCGTCGAAGCCCTTCGGCTTCGAGACGAGCTTCTCCGTCGAGCTCCGGGACCACACGGGCTCGAAGCCCGAGCCGCTCCTCGAGGCCAAGGCCTCGGCGGCCATCGCCGACGGGGCGGCCTTCATCTTCATCGACGCCATCGACCCCATCGGCAGCTTGAGCCCCCTCGTCCACGACCGCATGGGGCGCGTCTTCGACCGCCTCATGCCGTACTACGAGCAGCTTGGCGGGGAGCGCGTCGAGGACGTGGCGATCTACTACAGCCTCGAGTCGAAGCTCAGCTTCCGCGGGAACGGCAGGCCCGCGGCCGACCCGGACCGCCACGACGCGCACACCGAGAGCTCGATGCAGGCCGCGCGCTGGCTCATCTCGAGCCACATCCCCTTCGGCGTGATCACGCGGCGCTCGCTCGCGAAGCTCCCGCGCTACAAGGCCTTGGTCCTCTCGGGGGTGAACATGCTCGACCCCGAGGAGGCCGCCGCGATCCGCGAGTGGGTGCGCGCCGGGGGCGGCCTCTACGCGAGCGGGTCCACGTCCCTCGTCGACGCGAGGGGGCGGAGGCACGGTGACTTCCAGCTCGCCGACGTCCTCGGCGTCTCGGTCGAGAGGGCCGACTGGCGCGACCGCGAGCACTACATCGCGCCCGCGCCGGCCGGGGCGGCGCACTTCGCCGACTTCACGGCCAAGCGCCCGGCCTTCGCGAAGGGCTACGCCATGGACGTCGTGGCCCGGGAAGGCACCGCCGTCCTCGCGACGAGGACCCTGCCCTGGCCGGCGCCGGAGCCGACCAAGTTCTCGTCGATCCACTCGAACCCGCCCTGGGTTCCGACGGAGGCCCCCGAGGTGACGCTGCACCCCTTCGGGAAGGGCAAGGCGGTCTACTCGGCGAGCCTCCTCGAGACCGTCGAGGGGCTGCGGGAGACCTTCGTGAGCCTCGTGCGCCTCCTCGCCGGGCCCTGTCGCGTCGAGGCCGACGCGCCGGGCGTCGTCGAGGTCACGGCGTTCCGCCAGCCCGACCGCCGCCGCCTCGTCGTGTGCCTCGTCAACTTCCAGCGCGACCTGCCCAACGTGCCCGTCGACGGGATCCGCCTGCTCGTGCGCCTCGAAGGCGAGAGGGTCGCGCGCGTCCGGCGGCTCCCCGGCGGCGACGAGGTGCCTCACGCCGAGCGGGAGGGCGCCGTGGAGATCGTCGCGCCGCGCCTCGAGACCCTGGTCCTGCTCGCCCTGGAGCTCGCCGCGCCATGAGGACCACGCCCCTCGAGAGCCTGGGCCCCGGCCGCGTCCCCCTGGGGATCTGGCAGCTCCTGCCGTCGCCCGCGGTCTCGCGCTACCTCGCCCAGATGGGCTGGGACTGGGTGATCCTCGATCTGCAGCACGGGTCCATGAGCCTCGAGACCGCCTACGAGTGCGTGCACGCGATCCGCGCCGCGGGCTCCGTGCCGCTCCTGCGCGTCAAGATCGGGGACCCGAGCGAGGTCCAGCGTGCGCTCGACATGGGCGCGCGGGGCGTCGTGGTGCCCATGGTGAGCTCCCCGGAGGAGGCGCGCGCCATGGCCCGCGCCGCGAAGTACCCGCCGCTTGGGGCACGCTCGATCGGCAGCGATGCGGCGCTTCACTACGGCGCGGACTACCCCGAGCGCGCCAACGCAGGCACGCTCCTCCTCACCCAGATCGAGCACATCGACGCGGTGCGGCAGGTCGAGGCGATCCTCGCGGTCGAGGGCGTCGACGGCACCTTCGTCGGCCCCACGGACCTCGCGCTCTCCATGGGGCTCGGGCGCAAGGGTTTCGAGGGGCACCCGGCACACGCCGAGGCCATGGCGCGCACGCTCAAGGCCTGTAAGAGCGCGCGGAAGCTCGCGTGCTGCAACACCTACTCGCCCGACGACTTCGAGGCCAAGCTCGCGGCCGGGTACGACGCGATCAGCCTCCGCTCCGAGGTCGACCTCTTCGTGGACGCGGGCCAGGCGCTCCTCGCCGAGCTCCGCGGGAGGCTCGCGAGGCTGAGGAAGGCGCCGTGACGGACGCGGTTGCGAGCAAGCTCCGCATGGCCGTCATCGGTTGCGGCCCCATCGGCGCGATGCACGCCGAGGCCATCGCGAGCTCGGGCGGCGCCGACCTCGTCGCCGTCTGCGACGTCGACCTCCCCCGCGCCGAGGCCCTCGGCCGGCGCCTGGGGGCCTCGGCGCACCGCGATCTCCGCCTCCTCCTCGAGCGCGAGAAGCTCGACGCGGTCGCGGTCGCCACGCCGGACCACCTCCACGTGCAGCCGGCCCTCGCCGCCATCGAGGCGCGCTGCCACGTCTTCTGCGAGAAGCCCCTCGCGGCGACCGTCGACGAGGCGCGGGAGCTCGTCGGCGCCGCGGCCGCTCGCGGCGTCCACCTCGCCGTGGACTACAACCGGCGCTTCGGCTTCGGCTACAGGAAGGCCCGAGAGCTTGTCTCGGCCGGGAGGATCGGCGCCATCGAGCGCATCCACCTCCACGTGAGCGACCGGACGCCGCCCTCTGGCGGCGCGGCGCGGATGCCCCACGGGATCCTCACGACGCTCTTGACTCACCACATCGACCTCGCGCGCTGGCTCGCCGGCGAGATCGCCTCGGTCGGCGCCCGCTTCGGCTGCCCCACGGGGCAGGGCCCCTTCCGGAGCTGCATCCTCGTCCTCGAGACGAGCTCGGGAGCCCTCGCGACGATCTCGGCCGGCTACCGCGACGGCCAGACGCGCACCGCCGAGCGGATGGAGATCGAGGGCTCGGCCGGATCGATCGTGGTCGAGGACGTGACGCGAGCCGTGGAGCTGCGCGGCCCCGAGGCGGACCGGGTCGAGGTCCTCCGGCCGAGCCATTTCTCCGCATTCCATGACACCATCGCGCAGCACGTCCAGGCCTTCATCGCGCACGTCGCGAGCGGCCTCGAGCCTCCCGTGACGGGCCTCGATGGCCTCCGCTCCCTGGAGGTGGCCGCCGCCGCCGTGAGGTCCCACGCGCTGGGGCGACCCGTCGAGCTTTGAGCCTCAGGCTGCCCGGCCGCGACGGCTCCCCCGTGCGGGCGGTGGCGCTGTAGCAGCCCGCGGCCCCTGCTCTCCTGCTCTCCCGGGCGTGCGGCGGCAGTTCCCGTAACGGTTTCGCCCGGCGCTCCGGCGTCCTGTAGACTCATCTGCTTCCGGGGGCACGGCCCAGCGAGGAGAGACCACGCGACCCCCACACCATGGACATGCGCAGGATCCTACGAGGCGCATTGAAGCGTATGTTCCCCGGGCTCTACGTCCGCCGGCTCGAGAGGCGAACGGAGGTCCACAAGCACTGGGTGAAGCCGTCCGAGATCACCCATCTGGCGAAGCACCTCCCGAGGGTCGGCGAGGGCATGGAGCACGTCGGCGGCGGCGACTGGGACGAGCGCAGCCCGCGTTTCGAGGACTACGACATGGTGCAGGCCTTCAAGGCGGTCGCGCTCCGCGGCGGGCGCTGGGAAGACCAGCCCTTCTTCGAGCGGGTCCTGGGACGGATCGACGCGGGGGAGCCCCTCTGGGACTGCCGCAGCAGAGAGGAGCTCCAGGAGCGGCTGCGCGGGCTCGACCTGCTGTACCGCGAGATCAAGACGCGCGGTTACCACGGGAGCAACAACTTCGACGAGGTGACGGTCGCCGTCGGGCGGCACGGGGACCTCTTCCTCTACGACGGCGCCCACCGCCTGGCCATCGCTCAGATACTCGCCCTCCCCGCGATCCCCGTGCGGGTCGCCGTGCGGCACCCCGAGTGGGCGAGGTTCAAGGCTTACATCCTCGAGTACGCCGACTCTCACAAGCGAGGCGCGTACGCTCCGCTCCTCCACCCGGACCTCGAGTGGATCTCCTCCTACTACGGCCACAAGCGTTTCGAGCTGATCCGGGGCGCCCTGACGGCTCAGCGCGGCAGGCTCCTCGACATCGGCTGCAACTGGGGCTACTTCTGCGATCGCTTCGAAGAGCAGGGGTTCGATTGCGTCGGCGTGGAGAAGGACGAGGGCAACTTCTACATCCTCGAGAAGCTCAAACGCGCGCGCAGGAAGCGGTTCGAGACTTTCTGCGGATCCATCTTCGACTACCGGGGGAGGGGCGGCCTCGACTTCGACGTCGTCCTGGCCCTCGCGATCTTCCACCACTTCCTCAAGACGAAGGAGACCCTCGAGCGGCTCCGGGTCTTCCTCTCCGAGCTGAGGCCCCGCGAGATGTACTTCATCCCCCACAAGCGATCCGAGAGCCAGATGGATGGGGCGTACTGGAACCCGTCGGAGGAGGAGCTCGTCGGTTTCGTCCTGAAGCACGCGAGGCTCAAGGAGGCCCTCGTGATCGGCCAGGGCGAGGACGGGAGGCCGATCTTCAAGCTGAGTGGTTGAGGGTGGCTGACGGCGGTCGAGCGCCGCGGGACCGCCGCGCCGGAGGGACCGATGCGACTGTACTACTACAAGGATCCCCACGGGAACCTCGGGGACGACCTGAACCCCTGGCTCTGGCCGCGGCTCCTGCCGGGCCTCTTCGACGACGACCCGCGGCAGCTCTTCGTCGGCATCGGGACGCTGCTCACGAGCGAGGTCCCGAGGGAAGGCCTCAAGGTCGTCTTCGGCTCCGGAGCCTGGTGCGGGAGGCCGCTCCCGCAGATCGACTCCCGCTGGAGGATCTACTGCGTGCGCGGCCCCCTCACGGCGGACCTCCTCGGCCTCGACCGGGCCCTCGTGGCGACCGATGCCGCGGCCCTCGTCCGCGCCGTGGAGCTCCCGCGGCCCACGAAGCGCCACGACGTGGCCTACATGCCGCACCACTTCAGCGCGCAGCTCGGCGGCTGGAAGGAGCTCTGCGGGGAGCTGGGCATCCACTACATCGATCCCGCGGCGGGCGTGGACGCGACGCTCGACGAGGTCCTCGCCACGGAGACCCTCGTGACGGAGGCCATGCACGGGGCCATCGTGGCCGACGCCCTGCGCGTGCCGTGGATCGCCGTGAAGGCCTACCCCCACATCCTCGACTTCAAGTGGGTCGACTGGTGCCGGTCGCTCCGCATCGAGCACGGGCCCCACCGCCTGCCCGGCCTCTGGAGCCCACCCGCGCGGCCAGGCCTCGTGGCGCGGCTGCGGTCCGGCGCGAAGCGCAAGCTCGTCGCCTCCGCCCTGCGGCGAGCCGCGCGGGCGAAGCCTCAGCTCAGCGACGAGCGGGTCCTCGGGGAAGCCACCGACAGGCTGCTCGGCCGGCTCGAGGCCTTGCGGGAGGACTGGAAGGCGGGGCGGCAGGCCTGAAGGCGGTGGAGATCCGCAGACACGACCCTACTCCACGACCGGCAGCTCGATCGTCGTCCGCTTCCCGTCGCGAAGGATCTCCACGGGGACCTTCGTCCCGGGCTTCCGCGTGAACCGGAACCAGGACTGGAAGTGGAGCTCCGAGGCGAAATCCCGCTTGCCCCCCACGGCGACCACGACGTCGCCGTTCTTGATCCCGGCCTTGCGGGCATTCTGGCCCGTGTAGGCCTCCTCGCCCCAGTCGACGATGTAGCCGACCTTGAAAGCCCACGTGTCCGGCTCGAGGCCGAGCTTCTCGAGCTCCTCTTTCGTGAGCGGCCTCCCGCCGAAGCCGGGCCTTGGCCTCAGGCCCCACATGGAGCTCCGCCAGGAGAGCTCGAGCTCGTCCGCGAGCTTCCAGCCCTTCCGGGTGCGGATCTCGGCGAGCTTCACCATGTCGCCCTCGCGGAGGAGCTCGACGGGCAACGCCGATCCGCCCGCGGGCGCGTTGTGGAGCGCCCACTGGACGTCCATCTGCGTCCGCACGCGGCTCCCGCCCAGGGAGCGGACCTCGTCGCCCGGCCGGATGCCCGCCCTCTCGGCGGGCGAGCCCTTCAGCACCTCCACGACGCGGGTCTGCTCGTCGACGCCCAGCTTGAGGCCCACCTTCTCGGGCAGCGGCCACTGGCCGAGGACCGCTTCGCGCGAGAAGCGCTTCTCCTCACGCGCCCAGTCGCGCTCCGCCTCGTTCACCATGTGGCAGTGAAAGCAGTCGACCTTCTTCTTCTGGATCTTCCGCGCCATGGGCGGGATGTCCTCGATGGTGCGCCTGGGAAGCGCCTTCGGGGGCTTCGGAGGCTTCGGGGCCTTCTGGTAGGCCCTGTGGTCCTCGAGGCTGTCCTTGAGGAGCTTCACGAGCGACGCCATGGACAGCCGCGACATGCCCGAGGTGTGGTCGCGGGTGCCGTAGCGGTGGTAGATCGTGCCGTCCCCGTTCATGAGGAGGACGGCGAAGGTGAGGTCGTAGTCGAAGACGTAGAGGTTGAGGTCGACGCCGGCCATGTTGACGACGCGCACGGGGACGTAGGCCTTGGCCGCCTCGAGGAGCTCTTGCGGGGGACGAGCCAACTGCTCGTCGAAGGACTTGCAGTCCTTTCAGGACTCTCACCGGAAGACGGCGAGGAGCGGTCGGCCCTCGGCGAGGGCATCTTTCCGCGCCGCATCGAGGTCCGTGCGCCAGCGGAAGGCTCGGGCCTCGTCCCCGGCGGCGGGCGACGGACCGGCGGCCAGCGCTGCGAGCGCGGCCAGGGCGAGGCCGCAAGAGAGTTGGAGCTTCATGGTTTCCTCCTTGAGTGTCGTGGTGGTCGAGGCCCGATCGTACTCGACGGGGCGGCGGGGCGCCAGGCGAGGTCCAGGAGCGGGCGAGGCCCCGTGTTGAAGCTTCATGCTCATGGCATATCTCCTTGTGGATCTCTCGAGGAAGGACTCCCGGTTCGCCCCCATAGGGTCTCGAGATCCCGAGAAGATGCACGGCCTCAAAGGAATTGCCGGCCTCGGGGTTGTAACTCGGCGGCACGTACACTTCCGCGGGCCGATCGCCCCCCACGACGATCACGTCGCCGAGCACGAGGGGGAAGCCCAACACGACAATCACGGCCACGACGGCGCGCTGCATAGGTCCTCCACGAGACTGCATCTCGTGCCACGGCATGGGCCTTGACTTCGGCGCCACCACCGGGCACCGTGGGTGACCGGTTGAGGCCGTGAAGGGACTGCGGACGGGCCGTGGTCGCCGGCCTCGGTTGACGAACGAAGGTGGGTGTAGACTCCATGAGATGCTGCGGCCTGAACTTCCAGTCGCTGCTCACCTTGACTTTGGCCTCCGGTGTCACCTGGGGGCAGGGCGGACTCATCGTCACCTCGGGCGGCGATGCCTTCGGCCTCGCGCCTCCGGGGCCGGCGGGCAGCGTCACCCTGGAAGCGGAGGCTGCCCTTGACCTCCCTGCAGCCGCCTCCGCCTTGAACGTGGCCGTGGGGGAGACGCTGGACCTCGCCCCCGGCGTGCATGACTTCTCTGAAATCCGGGTTGCCGGTACGCTGCGCCTTGCCGGGGATGCGATTCTGCGATCCAGCGGGCCCGTCGTCATCGACGGCGCCGTAGTCGGCAGGCAGGGCCCGCAGGGCACGGATGGAGCCGAGTTGACGATCTTGGGCCTTGGACCCTTCCACCTCACAGGCACCCTGGACTGCTCGGGGGCC